>DBMK01000156.1 GCA_002298885.1 Anaerolineaceae bacterium UBA700 | reverse complement strand
GAGGGGGCCGGGGGGTGAGGTCCGGTTTTGCCTTCCGGCCTGACCTTCTCCTGTAAACTCCTGTCGTTTTGCGGTAAAATTACAAACGCTTAATGTTTTTTACTCAGTGAAAGGTTCCATATGGCTGTTTTACCGATTGCACAGTTACCCGATCCGGTGTTGCGCCGCAAGGCGCGCAAGATAACCACCGTGGATAAAGATTTGCAGACCCTGATCGACAACATGATCGAGACGATGCGAGTGGCCCCCGGTGTCGGCCTGGCCGCGCCGCAGGTATCCCAATCAATCCGCCTGATTGTGGTCGAATACGGCGAGGAGGACGAAGAGGGCAACCTGGTTGAGCCGAAGAAGCTCTACGCCGTGATCAACCCCGAGATCGTGACGGCTTCGGAGGAGAAGGAAATGGGCGTCGAAGCCTGCCTTTCCATTCCCAACCTGGCCGGCGAAGTGGAGCGCCACTCTAAGATCGTGGTCAAAGGGCTCAACCGCTTTGGCAAGCCGACGCGCGTCAAAGCCGAGGGCTGGCTGGCGCGNNTCCAGCACGAGATCGACCACCTGGACGGAATTGTATTCCCCGACCGCGCCGTCCGAGTCTGGAAGCCGACCAAAGAAGAGGCGACAGTGCTCAAAGATTGAGATGTACCTGACTCATCTCTCGCTGACCAACTACCGCGCTTTTACCCGCCTGGACCTGGACGTGCCCCGGCGGGTTCTGGTGTTGGTAGGGGCCAACGCCCAGGGCAAGACCAGCGTGCTGGAAGCCATCTACTTCCTGGCGACTTTCACTTCCTTCCACGCCGCCAGCGACCGCCAGTTGATCAATTTCGTTGCCACCCAGGAGCCAACCGCGGTAGCGCGCATCGTCGCCGAATACCACCGGGCGCAGCGCTCGCACCGGTTGGAAGTGCGCCTGATCCAGGAAAACGGCGGCGGCGGCGGAACGCGCATGCGCAAGGAGATCCTGCTGGATGGGGTCAAGCGCAAGGCAAACGAAGCTCTGGGCCATTTTACGGCGGTGATCTTCCTGCCGCAGATGATGCGCATCCTCGAAAACGGCCCGGACGAACGTCGGCGCTATCTCAACCTGGCCATCTCGCAGGCCGTTCCTGGCTATGCCCAGGCCCTGACCGAGTATGCCGAGGTGGTTACCCAGCGTAACGCCCTGCTCAAGCAGCTCGGCGAGCGTGGCGGCGATCCGGGTCAGTTATGCTACTGGGATGAGCTGCTGGCCGACCGCGGCGCCACGATTATTCATACCCGCATTGCCGCCGTGCAGGAGATGGAAAAGCTGGCTGCCCGCACCCACCAGCGCCTGACCCACGGCGAGGAAGTGCTGCGCCTGCTGTACCAGCCGGCTTATGATCCGCTGCCCCAGCCGGCAAACGGCCAGATCGGCCTGCCGCTGCGCCAGGTGCAGGCCGAACGAGGCGCGTTCAGCCGCGACCAGATCAAGAAGGGTTTCATCGAGCGCCTGGAAGCGGTGCGGGCCGAAGAAATTGCCCGCGGGGTGACCACGCTGGGTCCACACCGTGACGAGCTGCGCTGTATCAGCAACGGCATCGACCTGGGCGATTTCGGCTCGCGCGGCCAGATGCGCACCACGTTAATGTCGCTAAAGCTGGCCGAAGTGTCCTGGTTGAAGGAGAAAACCGGCCAGTGGCCCGTCCTGCTGCTGGACGAGATCCTGGCCGAGCTGGACGTTCAGCGCCGGGCCGACCTGCTCTCGGCGGTCGCCGAATCCGAGCAGGCCGTAGCCACCGCCACCGACTTGAATATGTTCGAGCAAGGATTTCTGGGGGAAAGCACCGTCTGGAAGGTGGCTGCTGGGCAAATTGAAGAAGAGTGAAGAAAGTTTACAGGGGTCTTTTCGCTGGCAGGCCGACGCGGCGCGGGTAGCCGGGTGGGGTGGCGGCAATTTTGTCGACCACCACCAGGTAGCGGTCCTCGGCAACGCCGGGCAGGTTGAGTTTTTGCACCGTGCGCAGCCGCCCGCCCAGCAGCCTGAACGCGGTCTCGGCGGACTGGGCCTCCACCGGCCCGGATTCGCCCTTTTGGGCCAGCATGCACCCACCGACTCGCACCAGCGGCAGGATATACTCGGAAAGCACCGGCAGGCTGGCCACAGCCCGGGCCACGCCCCAATCGTAGCGCTCGCGGTGTTCGTTGCGGGCGCTTGCCTGGCCGATTTCCTCGGCCCGGCAGGTGAGCACATCCACCCGCTCCAGGCCGATCGCCTCGACCACGTGCCGGCAGAAGTCGGCCTTCTTGCCCACCGATTCGACCAGGGTGAGCTGCATAGCAGGATAGGCTATTTTTAATGGGATGCCCGGGAAACCAGCCCCCGTGCCGATGTCGACCAGGCGGTTAGGCGGCAGGTCGCGCATCACCAGCAGGCAAGAGAGCGAGTCGAGGAAGTGCTTTGTGCGGATGCCCTCCCGGTCGCGGATGGCTGTCAGGTTGAATTTCTCGTTCCAGGCCAGCAGCTCCTCTTCGTAGCGAGCGAAAGCCGACACCTGGCGCGCCGTCAGTCGCAGGCCGAACAAGGTTTGGACATCCTTCGTGAACTTTTCCACGGATTGGAATTATACCGTATGAGAAAATATTATCCATAAGGTATACTTGAGCAAGAACAATATTTTAAGAGAGGGTATATGAGCGAATCAAAAATGCGCAGGCGCGAAGAAGTTGCGCCGGAATTTAAATGGAATGCGGCCAGCGTATTCGTCGATGAGAACGCTTGGGAAAAGGCCGCCGCTGAGCTGCCGGAACTGGTCCAGCAGATCGAGCAACAGCGCGGCCACCTGGCGGACGGGCCAAAAGCCTTGCTGAAAACCCTGAACCTGGCTGAAAAAATATCTGTCCTTATGGGCAAGGTTTACGTCTACGCCGCGCTCTCGCACCAGGTCGATACCGGCGACAACCATGCTACCGGTATGGCCGGCAAGGCGTCTGGCCTGGTGGGCCAGGTAGGCGCGGCTGTGTCCTTCATCGACCCGGAGCTGGTCCAGATTGGGTATGAGAAACTTAAGGCCTGGATGGATCAAGAGCCCGGTCTGAAAGTTTACGCCCATTACTTTGAGGACCTGTTCCGCAAGCTCGAGCACGTGCGCTCGGCGGAAGTGGAAGAGGTGCTTGGGATGCTGGCGCCGGCTTTCATGAGCACTTCTGAAACCGCAACGATGATGACTGACGCCGATTTCCGCTTCCCGGCGGCGCGCGGGACGGATGGCAAGGAATACCCCGTGACCCAGGGGATCTACCAGAAACTGCTGACCAGCCGCGACCGAGAGGTTCGGCGCACGGCCTGGCAGGGCTACATGGATACCTACCTGGCTTTCAAGAATGCCCTGGCCAACAACCTGAACACGTCAATCCAGCAAAATGTCTTCAACGCACGCGCCCGACGCTATGCCTCGACCCTAGAGGCTTCCCTATATCAGAACAATATCCCGGTCAAGGTCTTCCACAACCTGATCGAGACCTACCGCCGTTTCCTGCCGATCTGGCATCGCTACTTCAAGGTACGCCGCAAGGCCCTGGGCGTGGAGAAACTGTACACGTACGACATCTGGGCCCCGCTCACCGAACACCACCCGACCATTCCCTACCTGCAGGCCGTGGACATGATCAGCGCCGGGCTGGCACCGATGGGCGAGGAATACGTAAAGACGCTGCGCAAGGGAGTGCTGGAAGATCACTGGGTGGACGTGTATCCCAACCAGGGCAAATCCTCGGCTCAATTCTCCTCAGGCGCGCCGGGCACGCACCCGTTCATCGTAATCAATTACGACGACACCATCTTCAGCTTCAGCACGCTGACCCACGAGCTCGGGCATTCGATGCACTCCTACAACACCTGGAAGACTCAGCCCGTCATCTACGGCGATTACTCGCTCTTTGTGGCCGAGGTGGCCTCCAATTTCCACCAGGCCATGGTGCGAGCCTACCTGTTAGCCACCAACCCCGACCCGGATTTCCAGATCAGCGTGATCGAAGAGGCCATGGACAATTTCCACCGCTATTTCTTTATCATGCCCACCCTGGCCCGCTTCGAGCTGGAGATGCACGAGCGCGCCGAACAGGGCGAGGGGTTGTCGGCGGACGCCATGATCGAGCGCATGGCTGATCTGTACGCCGAGGGTTACGGCGACGCCGTGGAGCTCGACCACGACCGGGATGGCATCACCTGGGCAACTTTCGGCCACCTGTACGCCGATTATTACGTCTACCAGTACGCCACCGGCATTTCCGGGGCGCACGCTCTCAGCCGCCGTATCCTGGCCGGCGAGGCCGGCGCCGCCGAGCGCTACATCGGTTTCCTCAAGTCCGGCAGTTCGGGCTATCCGCTCGACGTGCTCAAGGCCGCCGGGGTCGACCTGACCACGCCCGCCCCGGTGGAAGAGACCTACCAGGTTCTGGATGGCCTGGTCACAAGGCTTGAGAAGCTCATTGAGCGACGCTAATTAGGTGAAATACTTTCATTCTGGAGTTTTTGGCGGACTTG
>DBMK01000220.1 GCA_002298885.1 Anaerolineaceae bacterium UBA700 | reverse complement strand
CGCTCTTTTTATTTAAATATTCGCGGGTCCCCGGAAACGTTCCATCACAATGTGCCAAGGAAATCCACCGGTTGCATAACTGGTAGCAGCGCAGGCTGATAATCCTTGATATTCCGGGTCACGAGGCAATCCATTTTGCTTTGAACAGCAGAAATCATCTGGACGGCATCTTCAAAATCGCGAAAATCCAGGTTGAGCGCTTGCTCAATTGTGCCCTGGTCGACCGGCACAATTCTTAAGAATTGCAGCAAATTGGTGATGATTGCCCTGGCGTCAGCGGGAGATTTGCTTTTTTGAATCAGATAAAATAGGGTTGTTATACTGTGAGCCGCCACAAATCCCTGAACCCGTCCGGTTTCTGCTGCCGCTAAAAGCCCAGCCGAGGCTGCAAAAAATGGCTCGCGCTTTTGTAAGACGTCCAATAAAACGTTGAGATCGATCAGAACAGATGGTTTACTGACCATATTTCTCGTCCAAATGGGCCCTGTAATCTTGGATGGTTACATCGGGTGAGAGTGTTCCAACCAGTCTTTGAACAATCGGCGCATTTTCCAGGGGGCGCTGAATCGGAATCCGTTGAAGGTAGGATTCGATGAGTTCGGTAAGAGTCGTATTGTTATGGGATGCAAATCTTTTGGCGTTTTCCAACAGGTCGCGCGACACCCGGACGGTCAATTTTGTTTGATTCATTTATTACTCCTGCCGTACATATTACATCAAAAATGTACGGCTGTCAATGCTGCGCGGCTCCCATTTCCGATATCCTTCAATTCTTCCGGTTGACAATTAATCGCCAGTGGCAAATAATATAGCTGATGGAGGAAACCGATGCCTGAGCGTCCCCGAGTCCTGGTCAACGTCGCCATGAGCGCCGACGGAAAGATTGATAGCGTCACCCGCCAGGGAGCGATGATCTCCTCCGCCGAAGATTCGACCCGCGTGGACCGCCTGCGGGCGGGCGTCGACGCAGTGCTGGTGGGCGGCCGCACCCTGCTCGACCAGGACCCGCGCCTGACGCTGAAATCGGCCGGGCTGCGCCAGGAACGCCTGGGGCGCGGCCTGCCGGAGAACCCGGCCAAAGTAGGGGTGGTTACCGTGGCGAGCCTGAACCCCGCCTGCCGCTTTCTAACCTTCGGCCCGGCGCGCCGGCTGATCTATACTACCTCGCAAACCACGCCGCAGCAGGCCGCCGCCTTGCGCGCCTGCGGGGTGGAAATCTTTGTAATGGGCGAGCGCCGGGTTGACCTGACAGACATGATGGCATCGCTTTACCAGTTGGGGGTGCGCAGCCTGCTTGTCGAAGGCGGCGGGACAATCCTGGCCAGCCTGTTCGCGCTGGACCTGGTGGACGAGCTGACCCTCTACGTCGCCCCGCGCATCCTGGGCGGCGCCGCCGCTCCCACCCCGGCCGACGGCCTGGGTTTCCCGTTGGACCTGGCGCCACGCTTGCAGCTCCTCTCAGTTGGCCGGTTCGACGCTGAAGGGGGTATCCTGATCCATTACCGCGTCGAGCGTACGCCCTGATCGTGCATCCTCCCCTGTAATTCTTGATAAATTGGATTACAATAGGAAAAATAAGAGAATAGAGATAAGAGGGTAGAGAGTAGAAAGTAGAGAGTGGAGACTCGGATGCCTACTCTCAACTCCCTACTCTCTACTCTCTACTCTCTATTCTCTAATTCCTAGGAGGCACAATGCCCGTACGAAACGCAGAAGCAAATTGGGATGGATCTTTGAAAGACGGAAGCGGCAAAATGAAGCTCGGCAGTGGGGCGTATGAAGGCGCCTTTACCTGGTCTTCACGCTTTGAAAATGGAAAGGGGACCAACCCTGAAGAATTGCTGGGCGCGGCCCACGCCGGCTGCTTTTCGATGTCGCTCAGCTCGAACCTGGGCAAGGCGGGCTTCACGCCCGAGCATATTCACACGCACGCCCAGGTCACGATCGAGCTGGTGGACGGCAAGAACCGTATCACCCACATCGCTCTGGAGACCGAGGCTCACGTGCCCGGCGTTTCCAACGAACAGTTCCAGCAGATCGCCGATTTCGCCAAACAAAACTGCCCGGTTTCGGTGGCCCTCTCCAACGTGCCGATCACATTGGCGGCGCGCCTGATTTGAAGACTGAACTGGGGTAAACCCCAACCTCGCTCAGTTTTTACGGATTAAGGGCAGGCGCTGCGTGTATGTTCCTTTCGGGCAGGTAAACTGGGCCGTGAGTCCCAGATTAAGCATGTTCGTATCGCCACTATCCATGCCCTGCAGGCTGATCTCATAGCTCGTGCCGCAGGTGGCGGCATAATCCTTGGCAACCTTGGACGGGGTGTACGTGCTGCCGGAAGACGGCGGCGGGTTGCTCTGGTCGGGACGGAAATCGTAGATCACCGTCTGGGGACCTCCGCCAGCCTGAATAGCCACGAGCTGGAACTTAGCCAGTTTCTTGCCGAGTGTTATATTGATTGTAAAGGGGTCTACGTGGATCTTACAGCGGTCTGGCTTCGCCAGGTAGCAGCCGGCGTGGACCGGGCTGGCGAAGATCGTTGGCCCCGCCTGGGCAGGTAATGGCTGGGTCAGGATTAATACCAGGCTTAAAAGCGCCAGGATCAGAACCGGTTTTCGGGTCATTGCAGCTCCTCCTCCAGGTTCGGCAGACTCTTACGGGACAGCCGATGGGCAAGTGAAGAAGCTGGTCAAGCCCAGGTTGAACGAACTGGGGCTCGACGTATCCGCGCCTTGCAAGCTGATCTCGTAGGATTTGCCGCAGGTGGCGGCATAATCCTGGGCGACCAGCGAAGGCGTGTAAGTGGTTCCAGAACTCGGAGGCGGATTACTCTGGTCCGGCCTGAAGTCATAGATCGTCGTTTGTATGCCGGTTCCGCTCTGGATGGCTACCAGCTTGAAGAGCGACAGCTTGCTCAATGAGGCCAATTGGATGGTAAAAGGCTCGACGTGGATGCGGCAGTCCGACGGACCGGCGATGTAACACCCGGCATTAACCGGGCTGGCGAAGATGACTGGGGCGGCAGATACGGTATCCTGTTTAGCGGGAAGCGACAAGGCCGCCAACAGCCCAACTACAACAGCGATCAACAGGATGAATGAAAGAATGCGGATTTTCATCATAGCCTCCCTGACAAAATCACTCTTTTATATAAAAATTATTATATAACGATTTTAGTGATTTTCGTCACCTCGGACTCATATTGCAAACAGGATTGGATTGATGTTACACTCATAACGGTCTCCGCAAACATGGAAGATCTTACGGACGGTCTGGCCCTTCCCGGGACCGGCCGCTCCTATCTCATCACAGCGGACAGAAACGGAACGTATGGATTTATCCCAAATTACCAATTTAATAATTATCCTCGTCCAGGTGATCTTCCTGGAAGTTGCCCTTTCCCTGGATAACGTGGCCGTGTTGGGTACTATCGTGCTGGGATTGCCGGTCGACCGGCGCGTCCCATGGCCAGGCGTGTTGAAGCATTTCGGCCGCCTGGTGGACCCGCTGCTGGGCAACCAGCGCACGGCGGCGCTACGCGTTGGCCTGCTGGGGGCGTACACCGGCCAGGCCTTGATGCTGGTGATGGCCAGCTTCATCATCCGTAACCCCTGGTTGCAAATGGTCGGTGCGGCCTACCTGCTGAAGATTTCGGTCAGAGAGCTAGGCGCATCGCGCCAGGAAGAACAAGAGGAGGGCGGTTCGCAGAAAGTCAGGCACGTGCCCGGGCGTAGTTTCTGGTCGGCGGTGCTGATGGTCGAGCTGATGGACCTGGCCTTCAGCCTGGATAATGTGGTGGTAGTGGTCAGCCTGTCGTCCGAATTATGGGTCGTCATGGTCGGCGTGGCCCTCGGCATTCTGTTCATGCGCTTTGCCGCCGGGCTTTTCTCGCGCCTGATCGAGCGCATCCCGCCCCTGGCCACAGCCGCGTACATCCTGGTTTTCAACATTGGGATCGAATTCATCCTGGCCCGCCTGCTGCAAATCGACGTCCCGGATTTCACCCGCTTTGCCATAAATCTGGGCACGTTGATCCTGGCAGTGGCCTACGCCAGGCTGCCCTTGCTGCAGCAGGCGCTCAAACTACCACTTAAATTATTCCAGCTCGTTTTTTACGGCTTGAACTGGCTGTTCAGCCTGGTTCTTTTCCCGTTCGCATGGTTGTGGGGCAGGCTGTTTGGTCTGGTAGCGCGCCTGTTCAAGAACGCCGCCGCCAGCGCCGAATAATTAAAATAATATTTTCGGCAGCGAAGCTGCCGAAAATATTATTTTAATTTAAAGACCGTCTTGGCGTGGAACGGGCTGTTTTCGTCGCCGATGATGAGAAAAGTCGGCCCACCGCCTTCAGTGATTACCAGCCGCGGTTCAGCCGTGTCCGCGGGCAGGTCGAAGGCCAGCGTGCGCGCCTGGCTCTCGCCGGCCTGCAGTTTCTGATCCCACAGGCGGCTCGCATCGAGCGGCTGTCCCAGGGCGTCTCCGGCACCGAGGATTTGGGTGTAGCTACGTCCCTGGTTATCCTGGATCCAAATTGCGAGGTCGGACGGCTTCTGGGCCACGCGCTTGGCGTCGTTGCGCAGTTGCACGGTCACGATGTAAAAAATCCCGCCGGTGGTGAGTTTCTGATTCCCTTCATCCAGGGTTTTTGAGGTGGCGACGTTCTGGACAGAGAAGCACATTTCGTCGAAGCAGTGTTCCTCGCCCATGGCTAGCTCGCGCTGGGGGGTAGTCAAGGATACGAGCAGCAGGGCGGCGGCATAAATTCCAATCCAGGCTGCCACCCCGAGGCCGATGCGCGCCGCGGCTTTGCGGCGGCGCGTAACCAGGGTGACGACCAGGGCGATACATCCAATGGGCAGCAATACAAGCGAGGCCAGGAAGGCCAGCGAACCGAGAAAATTGGAAAACATGGGTTACCTGCTGAGCATACGCCGCAAGGCTGTCAAATTAGAAAGCTTGCGACCGTTCAAGATGCCTGTCCCTATCTTGCTGGATTGTCATTATAAAATGCCGAATCTCTTCGCTTTTTCCAGGTTTTCGGCGGCCCAGGCTGGCGCCCGGCCCGTGCGCAAGGCGCGTTCGTACCAGGCCACGGCTTCGGCGTAGCGTTTCTCGCGGAAGCAGGCGTTGCCGTTTACCGCCAGGTTGGCCGCCTCGTCGAAAAGGGCCAGGAAGGCGTCGTAGTTGCGCACTTTGGCGAAACCGGCCGCCCGCGCCGTGGCCGAGGACGCCACATTGCTGGCGTAGCAGTGCCAGCCGATGCGCTTGATACCGGCGGCCCGGGCGCGCTCCACCAGGGCGTGGGTCAGGTTCGTCCCGATGCCCTGCTTCTGGTAGGGCTCGACCGTCTCGATCCCCACCTCGCAGCATCCTTTACGGTTGTATTCCGACAGGCACCAGCCGGCAATTTCCGTCCCCTTGACCGCGCAAACGCCGAATTTGCTTTCCAGGAAGGCCTGCAGCGAGGGGCACTCCGAGACCATTTCTTGTTTCAACCGCTCCAGGTTTATCAGGCCGGTCTGCTCCAGCAGGGGCGCATCCACCGGGCGGATTTCAATACCAGCAGGCAGGGGCCTGCGGCTGCTGCCGCCGGACGCCCGGTATTCGTAGTACTCGCGGCGCAGCTTCATCGGGAATTTGCCGCGCAGGATTTCTTCAACATCTTCCGCCCAGTCCTCGCTGGCGAAAAACAGGTTGAAGGCCTCGTCGCCGGAGGCCAGGGCTTGCGGGTAGACCTGGCCGAGAAACAGCCTGCGCAGCCCGGCATTGAACGCCGGGTTTTGCGCCGCGCCGCTTACGAAGAACCGCCGTCCCGCCCGCGCCAGGGCACTGGCAGGCTCCGTCACATCGTCCACGTACACCTCGCCCGGCACGCTGCCATCCAGAATCCCCGCCACCGCCAGGTGGAAGTCCATCGGGGCGAACAGCTCCCGCACCCGCTCAAACTGCTTCTCATCAAGCCTGAATAACAAGTATGAATGCCTTCAACATTGTATAAGCAGCCTTCGCCGTAACTACGGCGGTCACAGACCGCCTTCGAGCTTCTAAAACTGGTTTTCTCTGTGCCCTCTGTGTCTCCCCTGGCGCCGCCCGCCAGGGCAGGTGAGTGGTGAAATCTACCTTCATCATTCCATTATAACTTGATAACACCGAGCTTGTTTTTGTTCCTTCTTATATAATTAACCCAGAAGTGGAGGCGGAATGTGAAGACGGAAGAGCTGGATAAGAAACTTCAGGCGCTCGAGCGGCCCAGGCCGGCGCTCAAGCCGGACCAAATCCTGGCCACCGAATTTAACTACATCGCCCAAACTGCCTTCCAGGCCAACGAAGACCGGGCCCGGGTGACCTCCTTCTACCTGGTGTCAGTGGGCAGTTTCATCGCCGCCATCCTCAGTACGCAGTTGTTTTCCAACCCTAAACCGGAGGTCTATTGGGGGTTCGCCGGCCTGTTCCTTTTCCTGGCTTTGCTGGCCATTGCCACCATCCTGCAGTTAATCAAGCTGCGCAAATCCTGGTTCGACAGCGCCCAGGCCTTGAACCGAATCAAAGGTTTTTACATCAAGAACGTCAAATCGGTCGACCTCAATGACGCCTTCCATTGGAAAGTAGACTCGATCCCCAGCATGAACAAGCCCAACAGCCTGTCCTTTTACCTGGTGCTCGAAGTCGACCTGTTTGGGGCGGTCTCGTTTGGGGCTGTCTATTACTTTGCCCTGCTCGCCCTGGGCTGGGTCAGCGTGGGGCCGGCGTTTGTGCTGGGGGCGGCGTATTTTGGGGGGATTATATATATGTACCGGCGCATGCTTATATAGATAGACACTGCTTACTTAATTTCACCGTAAGTTAATGGCGTTCTCCACCCGGGAGACTTATGGACGTGGACGACTTTCCAGGCGCCATCCGTCTTAACCAGTACCCGGCTCTCGTTATGGGTGCGATGTTCAATGGCTCCATTCCTGGCAATGGTGAGCATAAAGGTATAACTTACGATCGCCGTATTGGCGTACATCTGGAGGCGCGGTTCAAATAGATCGTATCGAAAATCGGTATTCGCGCCTGCCCAGTCATGTTCGACCATAAAGAGATGAAAGTCAAGCCCATCCTGGCGATGGGGGGTTACGAACCACTCATATAAAGATAGATCGCTGCTCGTTGTTTCTTTGTAAGCATCCAGATCGCGGCTAAAAATACTTTGCAGGTGCTTGTGCAGGATTGCCCATATTTCATTCTCAGTCTCGTTCATCTGGTATTTACTCCTTGTGATTTAGTTGCCAGTCGCGTCAGCCCGAAAATTCTAGTCCACATGAACCACTCCTAATTCAATCTTTCGGGGTGGTTCATTGT
>DBMK01000153.1:6751-7023 GCA_002298885.1 Anaerolineaceae bacterium UBA700 | reverse complement strand
GGTGTGGCACCGCCCGCCACACCGTCCCGGTGTCCTGCCGGGAGGGCAGGTGAAAGCGAACGCATCCTACGACTGCACAAATTATGTTATCATCGTCCCCACCAGGAGATGATCATGACCCTACGCACCCCCTACCCCGAGATCGAGCCGTACCACACCGGATTTCTGAAAGCATCGGACCTGCACACCCTATATTACGAAGAGGTCGGCAACCCGCAGGGCCAGCCGATCGTGGTTCTGCACGGCGGCCCCGGCGGCTGGACAGGGCCGGC
>DBMK01000153.1:0-6713 GCA_002298885.1 Anaerolineaceae bacterium UBA700 | reverse complement strand
AACACCACCTGGGACCTGGTGGACGATATCGAGAAACTGCGCCAGACTCTGGGGATCGAGCGGTGGGTGGTGTTCGGCGGCAGCTGGGGCAGCACCCTGGCCCTGGCTTACGCCACCCACCATCCCCAGCCGGTGCGCGGGCTGATCATGCGCGGCATTTACCTCTGCCGCTCGAGCGAGGTGCGCTGGTTCTACCAGGACGGTGCCTCGCACGTCTTCCCGGAGGCCTGGGAGAAATTCCTGGCCCCCATCCCCCCCGAAGAGCGCGGCGACCTGGTGCAGGCCTACCACCGACGCCTGACGCATCCCGATGAGAGCGTGCGTTTGGAAGCCGCCGTCAGTTGGAGCGTTTGGGAAGCGTCCACCACCCACCTCTACCCCGACCAGGAATCGATCCAGGAATACGCCGAGCCGCAGAAGGCCCTGCCCCTGGCGCGCATCGAAAACCAGTACATGATCAACCGGGCTTATATGAAAAGCGATACTTACTTGCTGGAAAAGGCCGCCGAGATCAACCACCTGCCCTGCCGCATCGTCCAGGGGCGCTATGATATGTGTTGCCCGGCGACTTCGGCCTGGGAGCTGAGCCGGGCCATGCCGCGCGCCGACCTGCGCATGGTGCCGGATGCCGGGCACTCCGCCTTGGAGCCGGGCATCGCCAGCGAGCTGATTAGGGCAACGGACGACTTCAAAGAGCTGTATGCCTGAAAAAGACGAGCGTCCTTTCTGGCAGCGCAAACGCCTTGAACAGATGACGCGTGAGGAGTGGGAATCGCTGTGCGATGGCTGCGCCCGCTGCTGCGTGATCCGCTACGAGGACTAGGATACCGGCGAATACCTGGAGACGGACGTGGTGTGCAAGCTGCTGGACCTGCAAACTTACATGATTCCGCCCTTTTACGCAAATAAGGCTAAATAGCACCATTTTTTACGGCATTGGGCTGAACCGGCATGTGGATTACATTCATTACAATCCGGTCAAACATGGGTTGGTGAAGCGGGTGGCGGATTGGCCGTGGTCGAGTTTTCACAGGTACGTGAATCAAGGGTATTACGAAATAGGATGGGGAGAAGTTGAGAAGGAAAAGAATTGTATGGTGGTGGGGGAATGATGGGACGAGCAAGGTGGTGCTTCTATTGAACTTTATTATTGGAATGTTAAATATTTGATTTTATAAAATTATGTCCGCACTATTGACTAATAATGATGCGGCTTACTTTGAACACGCAGAACTGTTTATAGGAGCGAAAGATGAAAATTAAGATTCTTTTATTCCTTTTGACTATTTCGCTTTCTAGTTGTTTTCCATGGAACACAAAGACTAGTCAACAAGATAACCTTGATACTCCACTAGTAAAAACAGGAGAAGCTACAAGGATAGAACATTTTCCTGTAGTTACCCCATCAGCAACGATAATGGTTCATCCAAATACGCTAATGTCCCATCCCACCCAAACGAGTACCCGTTTTCCAGTAGCTACTCCAACAATGGATGATAAGATGTCAAGAATTGATGTTTTAAGTGGCGGAATGGGTTGCGAACTTCCCTGTTGGTTAGGTCTAACACCGGGCGTCTCACCATTTGATGACATAAGTCCGTTTGCTGCAAAGTTGGGATTGGAATTTCATGAAAATTTGTATCAAAAAGTTGATGGCACAGCGATCCTTGATATAACTGACTCCGACAATAATAAAAATGAAAAAGCGATTTCAGTGTATATAAACTGGAAAAAAGGAATTGTAAGTTCAATCATAATCCAGCAGCATTTCTTAAATGATAATTCAGCATTCCTACGTGTTGAAAGGCTTCAAAATCAAGTCGGTTCTCCAGACCAAATTTATCTCTGGGGACCTTATGGGAAATGGATGGGATTCATCCTGGATTATAGTAGAGAAGGGTTTATCTTTGCACTTAATAGTGTGACGACAAAACAAGCCACCATCTGTCTGGGAGATTCATTAAAAGAAAAAGAACTAATAATCGAATTATATGATCCTAAACAACAGGTCGATGTCGGAAGTCAGGTTAACCTATTTGGTGATTTTGTTTGGAAAACTCAAGCAGATTCGGGATACTCTGTGAACGAGATTCTGGATCGGATTGTAAAGAAAGAATGTCTTTCTCCTCATGATTTTACTAATCAATGGTAGTTATTGCTGTTTGGTTAAGGTGTAAATGCCCAAATTCAAGAGCTTTTGACGATGTGGCCAAGCAAGAATTCTTGGTTCGAATGAAAGTTGTAGATACCGTCTTGAAAGTCAAGGGGCAGCAGCAGAGGAAGAGAGGTAGTCAGGGTTAAAAGGTGCAGCGTGTTTTAGGACGCCAAAGATAAGGTGGAGCAATTTGCGCATGGCGGCAGCCACAATGGCCATTTTCGGCAAGCCACGTTGAGCCAGGCGGTCGCAAAAAGCACGAATGATGGGGTTGTGGCGTTGGGCGACGATGGCGGGCATATACAGGATATAGCGCAAAAAAGCTCTTCCCTCTTTGGAGATACGGGTCTTCTTGTGGACCGAAGAGCCAGAGCGGAAGCCCTTGGGGTTCAATCCGGCAAAGGCTGCCAGTTGCGGGGCATTCTCAAAGGTGGAGATATCCCCCAGTTCAGCTAACAGGCGAGCGGAGGTGATTTTGCCAATGCCCGGGATGGAAAGGAGCAGATCCTGTTGCTGTTTCAAGCGGGGTGTATTTTGCATGTGTTCCTGGATCAGCTTGCGCATCGCTTGCATGCGCTGTTGTAAATAGGTCATATGGGCCTGCAGTTCAGCCAGCACAAACTCATCCTGAATTCCTGAAAGCGAGCGGTTGCGCTCCTGCTGATACATCCCTTCTAGATCGTCCAAATAGCGCACCAGAGCTTGTAAATGCTTCTGAAAAGCCGGAGAGGGAACCCAAAAGGGCGGCTTCTCTTTGGCGCAGAACTCGGCAATCAGACCCGCATCCGCTTTATCCGTTTTATTCCGATGCAGTTTGCTCTCCCCGTAGCGTTTGATCCTGGCCGGATTCACAATGCTCACCCCCTGGCCGCACTCAAATAGATACTCGGCCACCCCTTCTCCATACTGCCCGGTGGCCTCTAAACAGGCATGCACCGGCCCGGCCCTGTGTTGAACCAGCCAGTCCTGCAATCGCTCATACCCATTGACGCCGTTCTCAAACACTTTATGCCAGCTGCCCTTGCCCTGGAGCATGACCACATCCAGGCTCTGTTTGGACACATCGATACCAATAACCGTTTGTAACATCGCCTACTCCTTGGTACACTAGGGTAAGCACTGGCCAGGCCCTCGGAGACTTGGATCTTCCTTGCAAATGCAAGCTCTTCTCTATTGCGCTAGAGAGGCTTCAGATACCGTCCGATCTCTGCTTCTGTCTGTGGTGAGAGGATCATATCTACGTCTCGGGCTTTCTGCCTTAGGGTGCGTTCAGATTCACTCTCACTGACCTGGCCGGTGCCTTTTACCTCTCTAGCTTACTGCATATCGATAATACAAGGGTGCGTTCGCTTTTGAACGCACCTTTTTTTTACTCCATGACCGAGTATCGCGGGTCAAGGATTTGCGGGGGAATATTCTTCTTTACCGTCGTCACCTATAACCGCCAGCCAAATCTAATGGAAGACGCTGCTCGCAAGCTGCTCCATTTTGCCTGGCTGAATACTCCCCCTCTCCACCCCGTGGAGAGGGGGCCGGGGGGTTAGGTCTGTGGTGGATTCCTGTTGACCCGCCTGGTGCTTAATGCCCCAGCACCCACTTTCCGATATCGCTGACCACCTCCGGGCTGACGTTGCCCGGGTTCTGGTACTCGCTGGGCGTGGCCGGACCGCTGCCGGAGATGAACACGTGGTTCAGGTCCGGGTACACCTTGAGCGTGTCGTTGGGATTGCCGCTCAAGGCGGCCTGCCAGCCTGGGAAATCCTTGGTGGCCGAAACCTGGTAATCGCGCCCGCCCTGCAGCACCAGCAGGGGCATCTTCAAGGTTTTAGCAACCTCGGCCGGCTGGTAGCCGCGCAGGTCCAGCCAGTAGGCCGGGTAGATGCTCAGCGGCAGGTCGGTGTTCTTGGTGCTGAGCGACAGATTGGGGTCCTTTACCGCCGCCACCTGGGCCTTCAGCACCTCCAGAAGCCCCACCTGCTGGCTGGTTGGACCGCCATTCAGGCTGTACAGGTAGGTGTACTGGTCGAGCACAACGTCCTCGAAGGGGCGCGTGATGCCGGCCAGGATGATCAACCCCGCCAGGCTAGGGTCCTGCTGGCCGATGCGCGGCGCCATCGTGGCGCCCAGGCTGTGCCCCAGGACGAAGACCCGCTTGGGATCGATGCCCGAGGTCTGGCGCAGGAGCTGGACCGCCAGCAGCGCGTCGTCGGTCGTCTCTTCTTTGGTGGTCAGCTTCGATAATACGTCGGCAGTGAACAGGTCTTTGTGGGCAAAGGTGCGCTTGTCGTAGCGCAGCACGGCTATGCCCTGCGAGGCCAGCCCCCAGGCCAGGTCGCGGAAGGGCTTGTTGGGGCCGATGGTTTCATCCCGGTCGTTGGGGCCGGAACCGTGCACCAGCACCACCGCCGGGAAGGGGCCGCTGCCGTTGGGCAGGCTCAGCGTGCCGGGCAGGGCCCATTGGCCGCTGCCGACCGTCACGTCCACCTCGTGGAATGAGCCGGAATTAACGTAGGCTGGCGGGGTGGTGGAGACCGCCGGGGTGGGGGTTGCCAGGGGCACGAACTGCAGCCCGCTGATCTGCCCGGCGGTGTTGAACGGCACTCTGGCGTCCAGGGTCGTCTTCTCGAACTGGATGGTGACGTAGACGATGCGGTAGCCCTGCGCCGTTTCGGTGCGCGTGCCGGTCTGGCGCTGGTAGGCGCCAACGTTGCTGACCAACTGCTCCATGGTTTGCTTCATCTTATCCGGTGGGAAGGCGCCCTGCATGGTGGCGTCGAAATTGGCGGAGGCGTTAGTGTAATCGCCCTTGGCCAGGCTCTCGATGAAGGTTTTGGCTATGGGGATGAGGGTTTCGAACCCTCCGGCTGCGATGCTGATGGGTTTGGTAGTGGCAGTTGCCGCGATGGGGGTGGCCTGGGCGGCGCAGCCCGCCAACAGGCTGAACAAAAGGATGATGCTGATTGCTCGGAACAGGTGTTTCATTTTCTCCTCTATTTCATATGGCGGAATGGGTAGGATCGGTCCGCCGTGTATTAATCAGATACGTTTTTATTTCGATTTAGTTTCAACTCTTCAGCAAAGTTTTGGGCCACCTCTTGCTGGTCGAAGCCCAATCCGGCCGCCGCTTCCAGGTATTGGCGGGTCAGCTCGGTCAGCGCCTGGCGGCGCAGCTCCTGGGCCGCTTCGAGGCCGGGTTTCTCCCAGATGTAGGTGCCGCGGCCCTGCTGGGTGGAGATCAGCCCGGCCTCGTCCAGCAGGCGGTAGGCCCGGGCCACCGTATTGAAATTGACGCGCAGGTCGGTGGCCAACTGGCGCACGGTGGGGAGCTGGTCTCCCGGCTCTAACTCGCCGCTGGCCAGCATACGCCGGATCTGCTCGACGATCTGGGTGTAGATCGGCAGTCCGGAGCGGAAATCTACTTTGAGGTCCAGGGTTCGCTGCGCCACACGCACTCCTTTATATTGTATCTTTGTCTAATTGTATAATTGTATCACACCCTTCCTGTAATTACAAGGATAAAAAATTGCCGGCTGGCAGCGCCAACCGGCAATTTTTTATTTATCCTTGTTTATTTCATCTCGTAGATCAGTGTGGCGTCCATGATGATCACCAACTGGCCGGAAGAGACCGGAACGTTGGAGGCTACCGACATGGCGGCTGCTCCGCCGCCCTTGCCCTCGAAGATCGGGGTGGGGCCGCTGCTGCTATAGACGTTCAGATTCTGCAGGTCGCCTAACAGCACACCGCCGGCGGCGGCCAGGTCCTGGGCCTGCTTCTTGGCGTCGTCGATGGCCAGCTTGCGGGCTTCGGCGATGGCGGCGGGTTTATCCTTCACGTCGAACTGGATGCCCGAGATGCTGTTGGCGCCGGATTTTACGGCTGTATCCAGGATCGTGCTCAACTTCGACAGGTCGCGCACGGTCACGTTGACCGTATTGTCGACCATGTAAACGACCTTGGTCGGCTTGCCGGTATTATCGTACTGCTGCTGCGGGTAAACGTTGAAGGCCGAGGTCTGGATGTCCTTGGCATCGACGCCCAATTCTTTGAGCGCGCTGGCCACGGACTGGGCCTGGGCGTTGTTGTTGCTCAGCGACGTGCCGACGCTGTCGGCCTCGGAGTGCACGCCGATGAAGACGTACGCCAGGTCGGGGGTCAGGTACACTTTGCCTTCACCTGTGGCGGTGAGCTGGCGCGTGGTGGGGGTAGTGGATGGCGCCTGGGCGGCAGCCGTGATTGGGGCGCAGGCCGAGACCAGGCTCATCAGGATAATAACAGCGATAAGGGGTAAATACTTTGCTTTCATGGTTTCCTCCCGGTAGATTTTTCGGCCCGACAGATACTTTTACAGGTCTGACAGACATTGAAAGTCTGTCCGGCTCGAATGATTGGGTATGAATCTAAGACGCAAAGTCGCCCCGAAAGTTCCCCTATTCGTCGTTCAAAACGCTTCTATTTGTGCTAAAATGAACTTGATCCTCTGACCGGTTGCCCCCCTCATCCGGTTGGGGGATCACTTTTTATGCCGTTGATTTTTGGCCATCCGCGTACGGACGGC
>DBMK01000273.1 GCA_002298885.1 Anaerolineaceae bacterium UBA700 | reverse complement strand
GTGGCAGAGGGGGTTGGGGGTGAAGCAAAAGCACCGTAAATACGATGCACCACTAAAATATCAATGGACTCTTTTGCTGATCAATTTGCTATAATCATTTTATGAAAATAGCGCTGCTCCACTACACGGCTCCGCCGCTGGTGGGGGGTGTCGAAACCATCCTCGCCCGCCAGGCCTCGCAATTGGTGCGCGCCGGGCACCTGGTCCACATCCTGGCCGGGCGCGGCCAGACCTGGGACGCGCGCATCCCGGTCGAAATCGTCCCGCGCATCGACCCGCGCCACCCGCAGATCATCAAAACGAAATCCGCCCTGGATTCCGGGCAGGTGCCCGACGAATTCGACGCCGTGGTGCACCAGGTGGAGACCGACCTCCACCGCTGCCTCAACGGCACCGAGGTGTTGATCGCCCACAACGTGGGCTGCCAGCCGCGCAACCTGGCGCTGACTGCCGCCCTCTACAACCTGTCGCAGGCGGGGCGCGGCCCGCGTCTCATCCTGTGGCACCACGACCTGGCCTGGACCGAAGCCCGCCACCAGAACGAGCTGCACCCCGGCTGGCCCTGGGACCTGCTGCGCAGTGCCTGGCCCGGCGTGAAGCAGGTGACCGTATCCGAGGCTAACCGCCAGGAGCTGGCGGCGCAGATGGGCATCGGTCTCAAAAAGATTACGCTCATCCAGACCGGCCTGGCGCTGGCCGATTTTCTAGACCTGCAGCCGCGCACGGTCAAGCTGGTTGAAGACCTGCAGCTAACCTTGTGCGCTCCAATCCTGCTGACTCCGGTGCACATCACCCACCGCAAGAACCTGGAGTTGGCCCTGCGCACGCTGGCGGAGCTGCGCCGCAAGATGCCGCAAGCCGTGTTGATCGTCACCGGCCCGGTTAAAGGGCACAACCCGGCCAACGAGGGCTGCATGGAGGACCTGCTGGCCCTGCGTGACCGCCTGGGGTTGGGCGGGGCGGCCTTCTTCCTGGCGGAGCTGCTGCCGGAAGGGCTGCCAGAAGCCTCCGTGGCCGATTTTTACCGCCTGGCAGACGCCCTGCTGCTGCCCAGCCGAGAAGAAGCCTTCGGCATCCCCCTGCTGGAGGCCGGCCTGGCCGGCGTGCCGATCTTCTGCAGTGAGCTGGGCACGCTGAAGGCCCTGGCTGGCGAGAACGCGGTCTACTTCCTGCCCGACGACGACCCG
This sequence comes from Anaerolineaceae bacterium UBA700, assembly GCA_002298885.1. The sequence goes on along the minus strand of DBMK01000273.1, from coordinate 6,047 downwards.
GCCCAGGTCGCCGGGCTGATCTCAGGCCGCCTGCAGTCCGACCCGGTCTACCGCATGCGGGTGCGCGTGCGCCAGCAGTTCACCTGGGAAGCAGTCTACCGCAAGCAGATTCTGCCTTTGTTAGAGCAATAACCAGTTCAAATTATTTAATTTTTGGTAAGGTGGGTCGGCGACCCACCTTTTTTAAATAGGATAGCTGGCAAAGTAATATCAGGCGGCATGCGCCCCTTTATTTTTCTCCAGCTGCAGGCTGTAATCGATCCACAACCCATCCCCCGATTGGTCCCAGGTGACCGCCTGCATGAATTGGGCGTACTCCGGGGCATTGACCCATTGGTCCCATTTATCCTGAGGAATGGTGCCCGGCTTTTGCACCGGCAGCTTGAAAGCAAATTTGGAGACCTCCTGCGCCGGGGTTTCGCCTTCGCTCTCGATCACGACCCGGCCGCGGGTCTGGTTAAGCAGCAAGGTCTCCAGCAGGCTGTCGGGCATCATGAAGGGATGCGGCTTCAGGTTGTGCGCCTTGGCCGTGTCCACCGGGATCAGCGCCACCAGGTCCTGGCTGAGCATGTGGTCCAGGCCGCCCACTTTCAGCGTGGCATTGTGGCTGCCGTGATGGCCCACCTTGTAGACCACGGTGCGCTTGAGCAGGTCGGCGCCGGCGGCCGTCGGCGCCCACGAGCCCCAGTTGCCGGCCTGGGCGTCGGCGGCGAAGAGCAGCACTTTTCCCTCCGGCGGAAGCTCGATTGCCAGCACCAGGCTGGTGTTATTGGTGTCGTTGTCCAGGTTGAGCGCCAGCGCGCCGGCCGCCTCCATCCAATCGGTGTCGATGCGCCGCCACTCCGCCCCCTGCCCGGGTCGGTCTGAAAATCCGTAATATTTGGTAAAGAAAGCATCCCTGTTCTTCTTCACCGTCTCAATCGGGATAGCGCGCCCCGAATCGAAGGGCAGGGTCAGCTTGTAGATTTCGTTCAGGTCCAGCAGAGCCGGGTCGTTCTCGGCTGCGTTTTCCGCCGCCGTCTTTTTTTGCAGCGCAATCGTAAAAGCTGTTACCTGGTTGAGCGGCTCGCCGCGGAAGATCTGGTTCTTGTCCTTGGGCGGGTCCGTCATCGTCAGAAATTTGGTGTCCTCGGGCGGGCCCAGCACGTGGAAGCGTACCCCGCCGAAATCGGCCCGCTCGAACACGGTGGTCGGACCGTTGGCGTCCGCTGCTGGGCGCAGATATTTCGGGTCCGGCCTGAAGGTCTTGACCACGTCCATCTGGCGGTTGGCCACAAACTGGAGCACGTTCTTGAGGTACTGGTGGTAGGGGTTATTGGCCTTCTTCAGCTCTTCGGCGGCTGTCTGCAGGGCTTCCAGCGGGGTGCCGTAAATCGTACTATACATCTGCGGCACTTTCGGGTCGTCCTTATCCTCGGTCCACGGCATCCACACCTCGTCGATCACGAATTCCTTCTTGAACACCTCGGCATAGGTCTGGAAACCCGCCAGGTGGTCGGCGTGGTCGTGGGTGGCCACCAGGATATGAATCCGGCCCGGGTTGTTCTTATTGCCGCCGGTCTCCTGCTTGATGTTCTGCACGATCTTCCCCAGTCGCTCCAACCCGCCTTGCGTACCCTGGTACACCCCGCAGTCGATGAGCATGAAGCGCGTTTCGTTGCTGGCGGCAATGAATTTCAACAAGAAACAGTCCCCCAGCCCCGGGCGGTACATGCGGATTTTGACTTCACTCAGCTCAAAATTGGCGCTCATCAGGCTACCTCCCAATCCGGGTTGCTGCGGTGCAGCATGGCGAACAACTCGACGCCGTCACCGCTGCCCTTGAAGGCGCTGGTTAACGGGCTGCCAAAGTAGGTGGCGCGCAGTGAATGCTGGGAAGCATCCTCGCTCAGGTAAAGCCGCTGCGTCTCCAGGCGGCGATCCGAGCCCACCCGCTTGCCGACCACGTAGCGCATTTCGCCGGTATCCGTTGAAATCAGCAGTGTAGCCCCGCCCCGGAAGATAAAATCAGGCTCGGGCGGCGCAATTTCCCCGGCGTCCACTTTCTTCTGCAAGTCCCGGTCGAAATACCCCCGGCGCTTCTGGATCACCTCAACCACCAGGTCTGCCACGGTCAGGCCATCCGGGCTGACACGGTACGCCGGGCGCACCGAATTGACCTCCACCAACGGCCTGCCGTTTTCCGTGTAGACACTCCCCAGCCTGTCCGCTTCCGCCAGGGTAAGGAACAGGTAGAGCGCCTCGCGATAGTCCGTTACTTTATCGGGGCCGCATTCCTTGACCAGGTCTTCAGTCAGCCATCTGTGGAAGATCTGGCGGAATTCCAGGTCGTAATTAAAAATGTGGTTGCGTCGGTCGCCGTACTGCTTCTCGGTGCCTGCAAAGCGCTTGATCTCCGTCAGGCGGTCATCAGCAAAGAATTGGCTGCAAACGATATCGTCCCCTGGCGTGTTCCACAGCAAGCTCTCCTCGGAAAGGTTACGCACCCCCACCGGGTAGATGCCGTGGCGGCGGAAAGATTCGATGAAAGCCAGCCGGTAGCCCGCCACGTCGTCCGGCACCATGTCGAAATCGGCGGTAATGATCGCCCGCAGGTACTCGCCAAAGGAGATGTCGAACGGCGTGCAGTAATCCAGGGCGCGGATGCAGATATTAAGGATATGGCCTGAGATCTTGGCGGCTTCGTCTGCCAGGCGTTTGACCAGGTCCGGATGGATGGCGCCCTGGGGCAGGATGCCCGTTCCGGCGGTGGCGATGCGCAGCAGGTCCGCCGTGCGCGCCTGGTAGACGGTGAGGAAGGCGTCGAAGACGGCCGACACCAGGATCGAGCCCCGCTCGTGCGGCTCGAAAACGGTCTGGATGCGGTTTGGGTCGGGCTTGGCCCGCTGCCACATCCCGTTTTCGTCCGTCTCACCGATGGCGCTGCGCAGGGCGCCGCGCCGGCCGATGGCCTGCCCGAACTGCTGCGCCAGCTCGCCCAGCAGGTTGTCGCTGGTCAGGTCGCCGCGTGTTCGGGCAATCTGGCTGCGCAGCACTTCGGCATACGAAAAATGTTGGAAGAGGGCCACGATGTCGGCGAACGCCTCGTGCAGCGCCAGGATGTCCGGGTTGCTCGGCTCGTTGAAGTAGGGATGCAGGCCGTCCAGCAGGGCATGGGTCGTCTCGTGGGCGATGATGTCGTGCGAAAGGCAGGTGAAAACAGTGCCGCCGGGCAGGTTGGCGCCCGCCTCGTGGGCCGAGGCCGGGAAATAGCCAAAGAGGATGGCCTTTTTGTGCGGGCTGTAATAGGCGTTAGCCTCGCGCAGGGCGTGCGGGTACAGGCGCAGGCGGGGCACGTAGTCCAGCCCGCCCCCGCCGGTGTATGGCGACCAGATCGCTGGCCGGCCGAGGGCTCGCTCGAAATTCCGGATCGTCCGGCTGGCCACCGCGTAAACCATCTGCTGGTGGAACTGGGGCGTGCCCTCGGAGGGCGAGAGCCCATCCTGCACCAGCAGCGCCGGGTCGTTCAGGTCCACCGGCGGGTAGACGAACCCGGACGCCGGGTCGATATCCACCACCTCCAGGTATTCTCCCACCGGCCCGGGGTCCAGGTCTTCCCAGGGCACGCTGAGGCTCAGGCGGTTGACGACGGCCATATTGATGTCCAGGTTCAGACTCGGGTCAAAGGCAAAGACCTGGAGGAGGCGGTCCTTGGGAGGTTTTATCCAAACGTGCTGTTTAGGTTTCATTTTTATCCCTCCGCGTAGGCCTGGAGAAGTCGAAAATTTATCCCAGCCTGAGTGACTTGAAATCCTTCACCTGGCCGGTAATTGCCCGTTCGGTGGGCAGGCGCTCGATACTGGAAGCCCCGAAGAAGCCCTGGATTCCGGGCATGCGCGTGAGGGCTTTACCCACACTTTCAGGCTCGTCGAACGGCCCGCCGTGACAGATAACCAGGATGTCCTTACGCACCTTCCGCCCGGCTTCGGCAATCAGCATCACTTTCTCAATCGCCTGGTCCAGGGTCAGGGCAACCGCTGCCCCGATTGTGCCCGAGGTGGTCAGGCCTACATGGGCCACTAATTGGTCGGCGCCGGCCCTGGTCATGGCCACGGCGTCGTCGGCGTTGAAAACGTAGGGGGCAGTGAACATATCCAGCTCGTGGGCGATACGGATGGCCTCAATTTCCTTGTCGTAACCCATGCCGGTGCCTTCCAGGTTGGCCCGGAAGTTGCCGTCGATCAGGCCAACCGTGGGAAAGTTCTGCACGCCGGAAAAGCCAATCTCTTTGAGCTGCTTGATGAAGAGCGGCATCAGGCGGAACGGGTCGGTCCCGCAAATACCGGCCAGCACCGGCACGTTCTTTACCACCGGCAGCACCTCGGCGGCCATTTCAACCACGATGGCATTGGCGTCGCCGTAAGGCATCAACCCCGCCAGCGAGCCGCGTCCCGCCATGCGGTAGCGCCCGGAATTGTAGATGATGATCAGGTCGGCCCCGCCCGCCTCAGCAAACTTGGCACTGATGCCGGTGCCCGCCCCGCAGCCGACGATCGGCTTGCCAGCCGCAACCTGGGCGTGCAGCCTTCGCAGTATTTCCTCACGCGCAATTGCCATATGGTCCTCTCCTTTTTTTACGATGAAAGAATCCCAATTTTTTAGCCTGCAGCTTTTTTGAGCATCTCAAGCAGCAAATCTGCGGCTTTTTGCGAGAATTCGGGATCGTTGATGTTGTAATTCAGCTCAACCACCGGGATGCCCGGTTTCAGATTCGACTTGATGGCATCGTAACAGGCGCGGTCCGCCTCCGGGTCCCAATAGCGGTTGCCTTCGCTGTCCAGCATCGAGACCCCCTTTAACGGAAGCAGAACGGCAACTGGCCCCCGGGATTCGTTGGCCGCATGGGCAATCATTTTTCCCATTACCTTGTTCTCTTCCACATTGGTGCGCATCAGGGTGACGTTCGGGTTCCATTGATACAGGTTACGGCCTTTATATTTTTCCGGGACCGTATCGATGCCCCAGAAATTGGCCATATCCACACACCCCGGCACCAGGACTGTCGGAATGCCGGCCCGGGCCGCCGCCAGCATGCGTTCAGGCCCGGCGCTGAAAACGCCGCCGCAAATCTCGTCCGCCAGCTCGGTGGTGGTGATATCCAACGAAGCTGCAATATAACCATCCGCAATCAGGCTCTCCATGGTGCGCCCACCGGTGCCGGTGGCGTGGAACACCAGCACTTCGTACCCATTCGCTTCGACGATGGCCCGAGCCGCATCCACGCATTTGGTAGTGTTGCCGAACATGGAGGCCGTCACCAGCGGTTTTTGGCCAGCCATAGCCGGTTTTTCCATTTGGACCATACCCACAATTGCCCCGGCTGCATTGGCGTAAATCGTGCGGCTGATGCTGTTAAAACCAGCCACATCCACAATCGAAGGCATAAAACAGATATCTTTCGTCCCGGCATACGCGCTGACGTCGCCGCCGCCAACTGTTGAAAGCATAACCTTGGGAACGCCAACCGGTAAGGCGCGCATGGCCCCGGCGGCAATGGATGTGCCCCCTGAGCCGCCCATCCCGAGGATTCCATCCAATTTGCCCTCGTCATACAGCCTGCGTACAATGACCGCCAGGCCATCCGCCACGGTTTTCATGGCCTCGTCCTTGCGGTCACCGGACCGAAGCTGTCCCAGGTCGCCCCCGCCGGCAGCAGCTACCTCGGCCCGGGAAACCTCCGGCGGGAAAAATGGCTCCCCCAGAATGCCGAAATCGACCGTGAGTGTCTTGAGTCCCTGACCTTCGATCAAATCCTTGACGAATTTGAACTCTTGCCCCTTGGTATCCAGCGCACCCACAATTACAACCGTCTTTTCCATATTAGCTCCTCTCAACGATCTTCAATTAGGCTGATTTCCCGGTTTAGAGTGTATCTGAAACGAGCATTGAGCCAACCAGAACTCAATATCTGTCTGAATTGAGAAGGATGAATTGATTATAGCAAAAATGGGACGGGGAGTTGTTTTCTTTTTATAGTTTTGGCGGCTGGCATTGCCAGCCGCCAAAAC
>DBMK01000238.1 GCA_002298885.1 Anaerolineaceae bacterium UBA700 | reverse complement strand
AGGAGAGGGGCCGGGGGTGAGGATAAAAGCAATTCTCTAATCCCTATTCTCTATTCTCCACTCTCTTCTCTCTTCTCTCCTTCCCAAACACCTGCTTATACATCCTGGCAAAAGAAGAGCTCATGTGCACGAACGGCGACGAAATCCTTGTCACGGCCTTGCCCTGGCGGATCACCTGGCGCAGCTCGGCGGCGCTGGCAAAATAGGGCAGGGTCAGGGTCGAGCGGCCGACCTCGTCCAACGTGTGGGCGTCCGAGCCCACCGTGCCGGCCAGGTTGCGCGAGGCGGCGTATTCGGCGGCCTGGGTATTGATGGCGGGGTCGAGGCTACGCGAGTTGAACACCTCCACCGCATCCACCAGCGGGGTGATGGCCAGCAAATCCTCCAGCAGCCAGCCTGAGCGGTTGTGGTCGAAGGGATGGGGCACACTGATGAAGCATCCCTGGCTGCGCAGGCGGGCCAGCGCCTCCTGCGGGGGCAGGCCGCGCGGCACTTCCTCCTTAACGAAGTAAGCCAACAGCTCGCCCTTCGATGTCAAAACCTCCTCGCCGACGACCACCAGCTCGGGGTCGATGCGCTGCGCTTCCAGCGCCCCGCGGATGGTGTTGTGGTCGGTGACCATCAGCCGGCCCAGCCCGCGCTGGCGCGCCGTGCGTACCAGGTCCTGCGGCCGGTTCAGGCTGTCCGGCGAGGCGCTGCTGTGGCAGTGGAACTCAACCTTCAGCCAGCCGTCCATTGTCCTCCTGCAAGCCAAACAAATCCCCCGAAAAAGTCCAGGTCGCCAGGCCCAGCGCAACCCCAAACCACAGCGTGGCCAGGCGGATGAGCAGGGTGGCTGCCGCCGCCAGGGCCGGCTCCAGCCCGACGATCAGCACCAGCATCCCGGCGATCGAAGCCTCGGAGGCGCCCAGCCCGCCCGGCAGGGCCGTCACTGAGCCGATGATGGTCGAAAAAGCCAGGATGAAGATGGCCATTGCCAGGAGCTGCAGCGAGGGCTGCAGGCCCAGCCCGAGCAGCAGGAAATAAAAGCCCACCCCCTCGCCCAGCCAGGAAACCGTGCCCAGGCTCACTGCCAGCAGCGTGGCGCCGGGGCGGAAGAGGGCAAAGCTGCCCTCGTAGAAATCGCGCAGCAGGTGGATGAAGCGGCGCAAAAAGCGGATGCGCTCGCCCTGGTCCAGGAGCCACAGGGCCGCCGGGCGCACCTGCGACAGGACCACCCCTCCCAGCAGCGCCGCCAAAATGAGGGCAAACGCCGGCCAGTAGCGCGGGTAGGCCACCACGCCCAGCAGCGAAAGCATGAGGGTNNCCGTCGCTCACCCGCTCGGCCACCACCACGGATACGCCCTTTGCCACCGGGATGCCCCCGTAGTGCCTGAGCCACACGGCCTTGAGCACCTCGCCCGCCTTGCCCGGCGTCACCGCCAGCGGAAATCCGGCCACGAACAGGCGTAGGCTGAGCCGCCAGGGGATGCTGCGGATGCCGATCTGGCGCAGGTAGTAATGCCATTTAACGAAGCGCAGGGTGTAATTAAAGAGGGTAAAACACAGCGCCAGCGGGAACATTGCCCAGTTGAAGCGCAGGATCAGCTCGCCTACCTGGCGCAGGTCCCCCAGCAGGCTCAATCCAACCAGCACCAGGAATCCCAGGATGAGGGCAGGAATCATGCGCTTGAGCAGCGTCTTCGACAGGGGGACTGTGCCGGTAGTTTGGGACATTGCCTGATTATAACCGGGGAAATCATTCTATAATAAGGCTATGCTACCCAAAGAATTCATCCTCTCTCCCGAAGTCCTCCAGGCTCAACGCCTGGAACAGCCTCTTGTGGCTCTCGAAACCGCCGTGGTCACCCACGGCCTGCCGCACCCGCAGAACCTGGAGCTGGCCTGCGACCTCGAAACGGTCATCCGTGATAACGGGGCCACGCCCGCGACCATCGGCCTGATCGACGGCGAAGTGCATGTCGGCCTGTCTCGCGCCGAGCTCGAGCGCCTGGCCGTAGAAAAGTACACGCGCAAGATCAGCCGGCGCGATTTCGGCATCGCCATCGCCCGCAAGGAGTGCGGCGGGACCACCGTCGCCGGCACGCTGATCGCCGCCCGCACCGCCGGGCTGCAAGTGTTTGCCACCGGCGGCATCGGCGGCGTCCACCGCGAGGCGTCCTACGACATCTCCGCCGACCTGGAGGAGTTGAGCCGCAGCCCGCTGGTGGTGGTGTGCGCCGGCGCTAAGGCGATCCTGGACCTCCCAGCTACGCTTGAAGTGCTCGAGACTCGCGGCGTGCCGGTGGTCGGTTACCAGACGGACGAATTTCCCGCTTTCTATTCGGTCGGCAGCGGCCTTCCGGTGACGGCTCGCGCCGACACCCCGGCCGAGGCCGCCGCCATCGCCCGCGCCCAGTGGGCCGCCGGCATCGCCGCAGCGGTGCTGGTCGTCGTCCCGCCCCCGGCCGAGGCCGCCATCCCTATGGCGGAGGTCGAGCATGAGATCCGCCAGGCGCTCAAGGAANNCCCTTCCTGCTCAGCCGGGTCAGCCAGCTCAGCGGCGGCGCCAGCCTGCGCGCCAACCTGGCCCTGCTCAAAAACAACGCCCGCGTCGCGGCACTAATTGCCCGCGAATTGGCGGGAAGCAAGAGCGTTAACATTTAGAAGAAGCAAATATCCACCCCACACCTGCCCTGGCGGGCGGTGCCAGGGCAGGTGTGGGGTGAAAATTTACTGACTATTAAGGGAATGTTGTCCCCGTAGGGGTTAAAGTAGAGACCGGCGTTAAGGTCGGCAGGCGGGTGATGGAGGGGATGGGGGTCCAGGTGGGCGGCAGCGGCGTGGGGGTATTTGAAGGCGTAGGCGTGGTGCTGGGGACGGTTGCCGTGCGGGTGAACGTTGGCGAGGGCGTGATCGAGGGAGTGACTGTGCTCGTCGGCCGGGTTGGGGTAATGGTAATGGTCGCCGTCGGCGGATTGCCGGTCACCGTGAATAAAACTTTCACTTTGAATTCGACGCCCACAAAAAGCTGCACCTCGTAATCGCCGGCCAGCCATTGGTCGGGACCCGGGGCACATTGGGTGTAACCATAACCGCCGGTCCCGCCGTCCCAGGGGATCGATTCGACGCAGATCACCTTATTATCCGCCAGGCGCACCCACAGCGCCGTCCATTGGGCCCTGTCGGTCATCTTGTCGTAGCTGAAGGTAGCATAAAGCTTATTCAGCGGGTTGGCGAACTCGCTGGCGGGGTCGACGGGCTGAAATTTCTTGTCGACCTCCTTTGAAATTTGCGGCTTACTGAAGATCGCCGCCGGGTTGGGCGTGACGACCGACGTGAATTGGACGTAGATATCTGTAGGGATGTGCGGCGTGGGGGTGATCGAAATGGTTGGGGTAATGGTTGGCGTCTCGGTGATGGTTGAGGTCAGCGTCAGGGTGGGGGTTTCGGTGATGGTGGGTGTATTCGTGACCGTCGGCGAGGGCGGGAAAATACTGTAGACCACCGGCTCGGCAAAGCGGTTCAAGAAAATCGCCACTGCCCCCAGAAAAACGGCCGTAAACACGAGGCGCCAGCCGCGCACCACCAGGTTCCTGCGCTTGCGGAAGAAGAGCAGCTTGTTGCCCGCCTGGATTGTCCGAATTCCGATTATTAAACTGATGACCACCCCGGCCAGCGTGATAAAAAACGCCGCCTGTACACCTGTTGAGATATCCAGGTTCATAAGCGTGATTATAGCACGGTTGGAATTGTCGTTTTGAAGGGGCATTAGTGAATTCGGGCCGATCTTTGCAAAAATGCAATCGCTTCCGGTCGTATTATTCGTTGCGCTAAAAACCTTTGTTGAGTACAATTCAATGGGAATACTCGTTAAGTTTTTATGGCACTCACTTCGGGAACTTTGCTGAACAACCGCTACCGCATCGTCTCGATCCTGGGGCAGGGTGGGATGGGATCAGTTTATCGCGCCGTGGACGAGCACCTGGGCGTCTCTGTGGCGGTTAAAGAGAACCTGTTTCTCACCGACGAATATTCCCGCCAGTTCCAACGCGAAGCCAGCATCCTAGGCAGTCTGCGCCAGGCCAGCCTGCCGCGCGTGCGCGATTACTTCACCGTCCCCAACCAGGGCCAGTACCTGATCATGGATTTTATCGAGGGAGAGGACCTGCGCTCGCGCATCGAGCGCCTGCGCGTCCTGCCGGAGAAAGACGTCATCCTGGTCGGCGTGCTGATCTGTGATGCGCTCACCTACCTGCACACACGCAAGCCCCCTATCGTCCACCGCGACATCAAGCCCGGGAACATCAAGATTTCGCCGGAAGGCGAGGCCTTCCTGGTCGATTTTGGCCTGGCAAAGACCATGAATCCCAACCAGGCCACCGTCACCGGCGCCCGCGCCATGACCCCGGGGTTTTCGCCCCCAGAGCAGTACGGCACGGCCCGCACGGATGCCCGCACCGATATCTATTCGCTGGGCGCCACGCTCTACGCCGCCTTGACCGGCATGATCGCCGAAGATGGGCTGGCCAGGGCCACCGGCAAAGAAGAGCTGACCCCCATCCGCGACCTGGAGCCCAAGGTCAACCGCCGCTTGGCCGGTGTGGTCGAAAAGGCGCTCGAGCTGGATCCCGAGGACCGCTTCCAGACCGCTGACGAGTTCCGCGCCGCCCTGCTGGATGCCAGCGAGAGTCCGGTGTTCGCCGACCGGCTGACAGTGCCGCCTCCGCCGGTCAAGCCGCCCATCCCGCTCAGCGAAGAGGGCAGCGAGGAAAGCGCCGAAGTGCCCATCCCGCAGAACGGCTCGTCGTCGGAGTCCGGACGCCAGCGCAACTCGCGGGCGCGCCAGCGCGCCGCCGCCCGCCGGCGGGTGTGGATGCTGGGTACTGCGATTGTGCTGGTGCTGATCGTTCTGCTGCTGGTCTCGATCCCAGAGCTGCCGGCGCGGGCACTGGCCCTGTTCGTGAACAATCCCACCCCCACACTCACCGACCCCACCGCGCTGCCGACCGAGCCGGTCGTCCAACCAACCACGCCCATCCTTCCCTCGGCCACGCCTCAGCCCCCGCCGCCGGCGACCATCACGCCTTCCCCCACTCCCACCGGTTCGCCAACCCCAACTTCGAATGCCTTCGGGTTGCCCGAGCTAGCCTTCACCTCGAACCGCAGCGGCAGTTTCCAGATCTGGATGATGGATGCCACCGGCGCCAACCTGCGCCCGCTCACCAACATCCCGGGCGGCGCCTGCCAGCCATCCTGGTCACCACGCGGCGAGCAGATCGCCTTCGTGTCGCCGTGCATGGGAAAGGATAATTACGGCGGCGGGCGCATTTTCATCATGACCGCTGACGGCAAGGATATCCACCCCCTGCCCATCGCCAACAACCCAGAAGGCAACTACGACCCGGCCTGGTCGCCGGACGGCAGCAAGATCGCCTACACCTTCCACAGCGGAAAGCAGACCCAGATCTACGTCTACGATTTCAAAAACCTGATCACCACCAATTATTCCAATTCGAAGGCAGTCGATTCGAACCCGGCCTGGTCGCCCGACAGCCACTACATCGCCTTCCGGCGCCAGAGCGCCGTCGGCCTGATCTGGCTGATGACCGACCTTGGCCAGAACCAAACCAGTTTTAATTACAGCGATGCTGCAACAAACAGCTTCGGCCCGGCCTGGACGAAAGACGGGCAAATCATTCTCTTCAGCCAGAATAAGATCAGCAACGGCATCCCCTGGCTGGAGGGTCTGCGGGTAGTCGATCAAAATACCAACAAGGACTTCCGCATCCCGGCCGGCGGGCAGGATATCGGCCCGGTAGCCGGGGTCAGCATCAGCCCGGATGGGCTGTGGATCGCCTATGAAAGCTGGCCAGACGGCAAGAACCACGACATCTTCCGCATCACCATCAACGGCACCGACCAGACCCAACTGACCCTGGACCCGGCCTTCGATTTCTCCCCCGCCTGGAAACCCAAAATAGAGTAATTTGCGTGTATGGCTCGCAAATTACTCTATTTTCTCAAGCTAAAGAGGATGCAAGGATTTTGCGGCGATAATCGCCGCA
>DBMK01000012.1 GCA_002298885.1 Anaerolineaceae bacterium UBA700 | reverse complement strand
TTGTCCCGCCTACGGGACAAAAACACCGCTTTTTTATTTAACCCTTGAGGTCGGCCAGGATGGCCTGGGCAACCTGGTAGGCCAGGAATTCGTGATAGCCGGGCAGCGACATGACGCCCCACGAAACGTCGGTGAAAGTATATTTGCCGCTGCGCTTGATAGAAGGTGCTTCATTCTCGAAATGGAACTCGGTAGGCTGGGTGTGCCGGAACGAAATGTCCCCATTCTCGGCGTAGGCTACGTTAATGGTCAGGTTCGCCCGCCCGTAGAACGGGGTCCACAGCACATCCTGGCTGGATACTTCGACGTACACCAGCGGGTATTCTGCCTTGTCGACCGAGGCACCGAGCGTCTGGACCTGGCCGAACTCAGGCGCCTGCTGCAATTGGCGGGTCAATTCGGCCGCCAAGGCCTTCCCGAGCGGGTCGCTGCCGCTCACGTAAAGTGCAGTGGTCGCCGCAGCCGCCTTCATCTGCCCGGGCTGGGCGCCTCCACCTCCGGTGGCAATGGATGAGTCGCGCCCGGTCTGGCTGTTGATGGCCCGGAAGCTCAACAGGCCGAAGGCCGCCGCCAGCCCGACGATTACGAATGCGATCACAATGATCACTGTTAGACGATTTTGCTTCATTTCCCTTTCTCCTGGTGCAGGTCTTTCGAATCGGAATGTCTGGTTTTGAGAAAAACAGACGCGCAGGAACGCTCCTTCCAGCTTTTGACTCGTTATAATATATACGTCTAATTTTCCGATTTGTTCCAAGGATAGGGTGAGCTGCATTGAAAAAGCAGAACCAGCCTGTCGCGTCGAGAGGGCGCCAGTCCGCCCCGCGCCGGCGGCTTGAATCGATCGACCAGTTCCGCGGATTTGCCATCCTGCTGATGGTGCTGGCCAACTACCTGGCTGGGGTAAGCTGGATCCCGGCCTGGCTCAAGCACGCCCCCGACGTGGGCCTGACCGTGATCGATCTGATCGCCCCATTCTTCATCTTTTCCATCGGACTGACTTACGCCCTATCCATGCGCCGCCGAGCCGCAGCGGATGGTTGGGGTAGGGCCGTTTGGCACGCCTCTGCTCGCTACCTGGCCGTGTTGGGGGTGGGCGCCTTGCTCTCGGCGGGCGAGATTGCCCTGGGCGAGAACCAGAGCGGTATCGCCTGGGGGGTGCTGCAGGCGATTGGGGTGGCCGGACTGGTCACCCTGCTTGTCATCCGCCTACAGGTCTTGCCCCGGACCGTCATCGGCCTGGCTCTGCTGGCGGCCTACCAGGCCCTGCTCGACAACGGCTGGCTGTCGACTGTGCTGGCCTCTCCGCACGGCGGGCTGCAGGGCGCGCTGGATTGGTCGGCGATGCTCATCCTGGCGACGGTGCTGGCTGACCTGTTCCATGACCAGAAGCGCGGCTCAAAATGGTTCGTGGGCGCCTGCGTGCTGGCGTTGCTAACCGGGCTGGTCCTTTCGGCCTGGCTACCGGTAAGCAAGAACCGGGTCTCGGCGACCTACGTCCTGCTCAGTTTGGGCGCCAGCGGCCTGATGTTCGGCGGCTTCGTCCTGCTGGTGGACCGCCTGCGGCAGCGGCTGCCGCTGCTGACGACCTGGGGTCGCAATCCGTTCCTGATGTACGTGCTGCACCTGGTCCTGCTGGGGATTATGGTCCTGCCCGGGATCCCGGAATGGTACGCGCAGGCCTCGCCCTGGCTGGTGGCGCTCCAGGCGCTGGTCCTGCTGGCGGTGCTCAGCGCCGTGGCCGCCTGGCTGGACCGGCGCAAGCTGATTCTTTCTTTTTGACGGAGAGAAATGAGTACAACATCCTCTAAATTTGACGCTCCTGCTCTATCCGGGCCGGGAAACCTGATTCCCAAGCCCATTTCAAGCAAAGCGCGGCCGGGCAAGTTCCGGCTCGGCCGGCACACGGCGATCTGCATTCCCCCGGGCGACCCCGAGCTGGCCGCCATCGCCGGATACCTGGCCGCCCGGCTCAGGCCGGCCACCGGCTTTCCCCTGGCGATCATAGAAACTGCCGCCCCGCCGCGCGGCAGCATTTTGCTCACCCTTTCCGGCGCCGGCCCGGACCTGGGCGGGGAAGGCTACGAGCTTTCCATCCGTCCGGCTTCGCTCACCCTGCGGGCTTACCGGCCGGCGGGGTTGTTCTGGGGCATCCAGACCATCCGCCAACTGCTCCCGCCGGCCATCGAAAGTGGCGCCGTACAGCCCGGCCCCTGGGAGTTGCCGGCCGGCACGATCAGCGATGCGCCGCGCTTCGCCTGGCGGGGAATGATGCTGGACGTGGCTCGCCATTTTTTTAGCGTCCAGGACGTCAAGCGCTGCATCGACCTGGCCGCCGGTTACAAGCTGAACCGCTTTCACCTGCACCTGTCCGACGACCAGGGCTGGCGCCTCGCCATCCGTTCCTGGCCGGAGCTGGCCCAAAAGGGCGGCCTGACTGCTGTCAACGGCGACCCGGGCGGGTATTACACCCAGGCCGATTACACCGAAATGGCCGCCTACGCCCAGAGCCGTTACATAACCCTGGTGCCCGAGATCGATACCCCGGGCCACACCAATGCGGCCCTGGCGGCCTATGCCGAGCTCAACTGCGACGAGATCGCCCCTCCGCCGTACACCGGGATCGAGGTTGGCTTCAGCTCGCTGTGCATCGACAAGGAGATCACTTATCGCTTCTTGGACGATGTGATCGGCGAGATAGCCGCCCTGACCCCCGGCCAATACTTCCACATTGGGGGCGACGAGGCCATCTCCACCCCGCAGGCCGACTACGTGCGCTTCGTCGAGCGCGTCCAGGCAATCGTCGCCGCCCACAGCAAGCACATGGTCGGCTGGGAGGAAATATCCAATACCCGCCTGCTGCCCACCTCCATCGCCCAGGCCTGGAAGAGCGACGTTGCAAAGAAGGCCGTCGAGCAGGGCGCAAAGGTGATACTTTCACCGGCTAACCGCACCTACCTGGATATGCAATACGATGACGAGTGCCCGCTGGGGCTGGCCTGGGCAGGGACGGTCGAGGTGCGAGACGCCTACGAGTGGGACCCGGCTGCGCTGGTAGAGGGAATCGACGATTCCAATATCCTGGGTGTTGAGGCGCCGCTGTGGTCCGAGACGCTGCATACCATCCGGGATATCGAGTTCATGGTTTTTCCGCGCCTGGCGGGGATTGCTGAGATCGCCTGGTCGCCTGCCGCGGGCAGGTCCTGGGACGAATACGCCCCGCGCCTGGCCCGCCACGGTCCGCGCCTGCAAGCCCTGGGGGTCAACTTATACCGCTCGCCGCAGGTAGACTGGGAGAAATAATAATTTATCCACGAATTACACTGATTTTGCTAATTCATTTAAGGATTAGTGAAATTCGTGCAATTCGTGGATGAATCCCCTTGTCAATTACTATACCGATCGGTATAATAGGGGTCATGGACAACCGCAGCCGCATTCTGGAATGTGCATTGGAGCTTTTCTCGGCCCGCGGCTACGATGCGGTAGGCATCCAGGAAATTGTCGATGCGGCGGGCGTAACCAAGCCCACCTTGTACCATTATTTCATAAATAAGCGCGGCCTGCTGGACGCCCTGCTGGTTAGGGAGTTCGAGGGCTTCGAGATCGACCTGAACAAGGCCGCCGCCTACCAGGGCGACCTGCCGCTGACCCTGCAAAAGATCGTCCAGGCTTATTTTAAGTTCGGGCGCGAGCACCCGGCCTTCTACCGCATGCGCTTGACAATGGTATTCGCGCCCCCGCAGAGCGAGCCGAACCAGGCCGTCTCGCGCTATACCCTGGCGCAGTTCCAGGTTCTGGAGCTGCTTTTCACTCAGGCCTTGAGCCACATGCGCAGGCGCGCCCGCATGTACGCCACTACCTTTATCGGCATGATCGACACCTACATCGGGCTGCACCTCAACGGCTACGTGGAGCTGAACGACGACCTGGTCTACCAGGCCGTCCACCAATTCATGCACGGGATCTATTCTTAATAAATCAATATGGAAGACCGGCCTTCGCCGGTCATCCAGTAGAGTTAAAATTTATATATACCTAACGGTAGGTATAAAAGGAGTTAGTATGCAACACTGGATCGAAAACACCGTCTTTTACCACATCTATCCCCTGGGCTTGTGCGGGGCGCCGCCGCGCAATGATTTTGGCGCCGCCCCGCTCGAACGGCTAAATGAGCTGGAATCCTGGCTGGACCCCATCCAATCCCTGGGCGCCAACGCCCTTTACCTGGGGCCGCTTTTCGAGTCGAGCACCCACGGCTACGACACGGCGGATTATTACAACGTGGACCGCCGCCTGGGCACCAACCAGACCCTGGCGCGCCTGGGCGCCCGCCTGCAGGAACGCGGCATCCGCCTGGTGCTGGACGGCGTTTTCAACCACGTCGGGCGCGATTTCTGGGCCTTTCGCGACGTCCAGGCCCACGGCGAAGCCTCGCCCTTCAAAGATTGGTTCCACAACCTGCGCTTCGACCGGCGCAGCCCGAAGGGCGACACATTCAGCTACGACGGCTGGAACGGGCATTACAGCCTGGTCAAGCTGAACCTGGCCAACCCGGAGGTCAGGGCGCACCTGTTCGGCGCCGTAAAAATGTGGATTGAAACGTTCAATATCTCCGGTCTGCGCCTGGACGCGGCCGACTGCCTGGATTTTAGCTTCATGTCCGAGCTGGCGGCCTTCTGCAAGCAGCTCAGGCCGGATTTCTGGCTGATGGGCGAGGTGATCCACGGAGATTACACGCGCTGGGCCAACCCGCAAACGCTGGATGCAGTCACCAACTACGAGTGTTACAAAGGGCTGTATTCCAGCCACGCCGATCGCAACTACTTCGAGATTGCCTACGCCTTCAACCGCCAGTTCGGCCCGGAGGGCATCTACCGCGGCCTGCGCCTGTATAATTTTGCCGATAACCACGACGTCAACCGGGTCGCCTCCAGCCTTTCTAACCCGGCGCACCTGTACCCGCTCTACACCTTGCTCTTCTGCATGCCGGGCATCCCTTCGATTTACTACGGCAGCGAATGGGGTCTTACCGGAAAGCGCACCAATTACAGCGACCAGGCCCTGCGACCCCGGCTGGACCCGCACCAGTTGGCCCAGGCCGCTCCCCAGCCCGGGCTGCCGGCGTACCTGGCCCGCCTGGCCCGCATCCGCCGGGAGAGTTCTGCGCTGCGGCTGGGCGATTACCGCCAGCTGCATGTGGCTTCCGAGCAGTTTGCTTTCCTGCGCAGTATCGCCGGCGAGCAAGTGATTGCCGCCGTCAACGCCGCCTCCCACCCGGTGCAAATCGACCTGCGCCTGCCGGGCGCCGCGAATGGCGCCCTGGTGGACCTGCTCAACCCGCCGGACCGCTTCCCGCTTTCTGATGGCGCCTGCTCCCTCGAAATCCCCGCCTGCGGGGCGCGCATCTTGAATGTAATTTAAATAGTTATTTGACGGGGCGACCGCCCCGTCAAATAACTATATTTCTAGGATTATGCCCAGCGTGTCAGGATGACCTCGCGCTGGAACAGGCGAGTGGCAACCCACAGGATGCCTGCTCCAAGTAGCAGCAAGAGCACGGCGATGCCCAGCACGTTCAACACGGTGAGCGGCACGGAGGTGGTTACGAAGATCAGCCCGATGCCCAACGCCAACCCAATCAGCGTGCTGATTTGCTGGGCCGTGCGCACGTCGGTGGAGCGCGAGGAGATGATCACTGTGATGCCGATGGGGATCAAGCCCATGATCGGCACGGTGATCAGCATGGCCGCCACCCAGCCGGGGGTGATGATCAGCCCGAAGACCTTTGGTGATTGGGCCAACACCGCCACTTCGACGACGTAGGCGATTCCGGCCACCCAGGTGGCGATGGAGGTGGGGACCAGGGCTGCCAAGCTCTTGGCCGCCAGAAGCTGCCAGGTGCGCAGGGGGGTGGCCAGCACCGGCTCCAGGGTGCGCCCGGCCTTCTCGCCGGCCACGCTGTGAGCTGCCAGGATGGTGGAGACGACCATCGGGATCATGAAAAAGACTGTGCGCGAGGCCACGCCTCCGAAGGCCTGGGCAACTTCGCTCGGCGACATGCCGGCCAGGGCCGGGTCGGTGCTGAAACCAGTGATCGGAATGTGGATCCCGCCGCTGGTTGAGGACCCTGCCAGCGAGCCCCCGGCTGCAAACACCATCACCAGCGGGAAGATCAAAAAGCTGATCCACAGCCCCCGCTGGCCGCCCAGGTCCCACCATTCCTTTTGCAGGATGATCCAGATCTTTTTCATTGCACCAGCTCCTTGCGGCTCGAGCCGACCAATTGCAGGTAAACCTCTTCCAGCGAGTGCTCCACCGGCTCGATCGAGCGCACGGTGGCGCCGGCCGCCATCAGGGTTTGCAGGATCACCGGGCTCTGCTCGTCGGGATTATCCAGCCGCACCGTCAGCGTGCTGTCCTGGGAGGCCACGCTTTTGACGAAGGGCAGGGCGCGCACTGCGTCGGCAAAGGCGGGCGAGGCGTTTGCCAGGCGCACCTGCACGCCGCGCCCGAACAGGCTCTGGCGCAGCTCCTCGGGTGTTCCGATGCGCAGCATGGAGGTCCGAAAAATCCCGATGAGGTCGCACAGCTCGTCGGCCTCGGCCAGGTTGTGGGTGGTCAGGATGATGGTGCGGCCCTCTTTGCGCAGCAGCTTTACGAAATCGAGCACCAACCGCGCCGCCTCGGGGTCCAGCCCGGAGGTGGGCTCGTCGAGGAAAACGACCTGGGGCTCGTGCAGCAGGGCCCGGGCGATGGCCATCTTCTGGCGCATGCCCTTGGAGAAGCCTCCGACCCGGTCGCTGCGACGGTCCCACAGGTCCAGCAGGCGCAGGTAGTGTTCCACCTGCGCCGCCGCCTGCCGGTCGTCAAGATCGTACAGGCGGGCAAAGAACATCAGGTTCTGCCAGGCACTGAGCTTGTCGTACATGCCCGGAGTCTCGGTCAAGATACCAATCGATCGCCGGATGGCATCGTTATCTTTACCAAGCGAGCGGCCGGCGATTGCCGCCGAGCCAGCGGTGGGAGCGATGAGTGCGGAGAGCATGCGCACGGTGGTGGTCTTTCCGGCCCCATTGGGGCCTAAAAAGCCGAAAACTGCGCCTGCCGGTATGGATAAGGTCAGCCGATCGACAGCAACCCTCTCCCCGAATTTACGGGTTAAATCATGGGTTTCGATCGCATTCATAAATTGATTTGTTCCTTTCAAATTTTGGGATTTATATAATGCGGCTTATCCGATCATTTTCGAACCGCCGGAATGTAAGTCTTCCCATCGAAGGCCGGGCAGAGAACACTGGCCGAATCGCTCGCAGAGGTGCCGTCAGCCATGTACGCATTTGCAGTCAATAAATAAGACTTGCCGTAATCGGGCGAGCCGCCGGAGTTCGGCCTGCCGCAGGCAACCAGCAGACCACCCGGCAGCATCAAAGGGGTAAGATAGGCCGAATTCTCGAAGAAACCGGCTTCATAAACCCGCAACTTTCCGTTGACCAGCACTTCAACCCGCGAAAACGATGCGTCACTGCCGGAGGCGCTCAGGCTGTTAAATTGAATCGAGCACGACCCATTGGCCGGAAGGACCTGGTCGCAGACCGGATCGCTCATCGTAAGCGTGACCGAAGTTACCTTCGGCGGAGCAGACTGAGCAGGCTCGCCGGGTACCTGCAGGACCAGTATGAGAACAAGCAACAGAATAAGGAGACGCCGCAGCCCCATTTGATTCCCCAGGCTACTTAAGGGTTGAAAGCCGGGCATTTGACTTGGAGTTGATCGTCGAGGACCCAGTTGTTGGTTACGTCAAACGCCTTGACGTCAACCGTGTACCCTTTGCCATACAAGGCTCCAAAATTACCCTCGTTCGGCAGCCCGCAGGCTACTTTAATCCCGCCGGGGATCATATCATAGCTGTAGGTGATGAAATTTTCAAAAAAGGCGTTGGAACGGTAACGCAGCTTGCCGTCGATTGAAAATAAGACGTACGCCAGGACGTTCCCGGTCCCGTTGTCGTTTGCCTGCCAGTACCGGACGTTGACCATACACTGATTGACCGAGGGATCCGGCTGGGAACAGAAGGGGTTGGACATCGGAAGGGAGGTGATGGCGTTTGGTGCGGCGCTGTTCAGGATGCGGCGGGCATCGCCGCTCGTTTGGACCTGGGGCGTGGGCGCCGGCGCCTGGTTTTGGGCGGAAGCTCGCTGTCCAACCGCGACCAGCAAGCCTAAGAGCAACATCAGTAAAATTCCGAACAGGAGTGGTTTGCGCATATTCTCTCCTTGATTATTGATAATTATTATACATATTATCCGATAAAAAGGCAAATTTTCTCATTACTCCACTTGACAAAGAAATTCTCGAATTATAGAATAGCTTTCCGGCGGAGCTGCTTGTTCCAACACCCGGCTATCAGAACCTGAAAAGAGCCCAATCAGAGGCTATGAATCCAACGGATTTTATTGGGAAAGCGGTAAAGGTCAAAATCGACCGCCCGCTGGGGTCGTGCCACCCGCGGCATGGCTTTATGTACCCGCTGAACTACGGTTTCGTGCCGGGCGTGCCGGCCCCCGACGGTGAGGAGCTGGATGCCTACGTGCTGGGGGTGTTCGAGGCCGTTGAGGAATTCGAGGGGCGCT
This sequence comes from Anaerolineaceae bacterium UBA700, assembly GCA_002298885.1. The sequence continues at coordinate 1,521 of DBMK01000012.1, read as the reverse complement.
GCATCGCCGTCATCCACCGCCTGGACGACGACGATGACAAGCTTGTGCTTGCCCCCGAAGGACGGCAGTTCAGCGATGAGCAGATCCTGGCCCTGACGGAATTTCAGGAGCGCTTTTTCAAGCCCGTCGTAATAAGGTAAATCAATCCCGGTTAAAGGGGGTTTCAGTTAATATTGGGCTGCGAAGCAGCTCATTATTAACTGAAACACCTTATTCCTAGTTCTTACTGTAAAATAATGATATGAGCGATCCGAGAGTCTCGCGAGTGGCAATCGTCTCCGACCAGGCGATATACCTGCGCGGACTGGCTTCATTGGTGATGTCGATGGAAGGGATCAAGCTGGTCGGCGAAGCCCGCAGCGGTTCAGAAACGATCCAGCTCTGCCGCCTGAGCGAGCCCGACGCCATTCTGCTGGACCTGAACGGCGCCCCCGAGCACACGCGTGAGATCGCCTGCCACGTCAACCAGAAGTGGCCTTCCATCCGGGTGGTTCTGCTGGGCGGCTTCGAGGATCAGGACCAGCTTCAATTGAACTGCATGGATAAATCGCTTTACCTGATCTCGCGGGACGCAAGCGAAGAAGAGTTCAAGACCGCGCTCGTGCAGATTTTGAGCCAGCCCTTTCCGCGCCTTGAGGCGCCGGCGATGGCCGAGGCCGTTTTCAGGCACCACGCCGAGGATGACACCGAGAGCGAGATGCTCGAAATGGCCGACTCGATCCCGGCTGTTACGCACCACCGCAATGAAGAGCTGATGGCTCGCGAGCTGGTCATGGCCGGCAAGATCCAGGAGGACATTCTGCCCGAAAAGGCGCCGGCCATTCCGGGCTGGGATATATCGGCCAAGCTCAAGCCGGCCCGCGAGACCTCCGGCGATTTTTACGATTTCATCCCGCTGACCGAGCGCAAATGGGGAGTGGTGCTGGCCGACGTCACCGATAAGGGAATGGGCGCGGCGCTTTTCATGGCCCTTTCCAGCACCCTGATCCGCACCTACGCCAGCCGCTTTCCCACCCTGCCGGGGCTGGCGTTGAACGCAGTCAGCGAGCGCCTGCTGACGGACACGCGCGGCGGCATGTACGTTACGGCCATTTTTGGCGTCCTGGAACCCCACAGCGGGCGCTTTATTTTCGCCAACGCCGGGCACCCGCCGGGCTTCCTCATCGGCGTGCAGCGCGGTAAGACCTCGGTAGACCAACTGCGCGGCACTGGCATGGCGCTGGGAGTCTCCGAGCAGGCGCAGTGGAAGCAGAAGATTGTCAAACTTCAGCCGGGGGATTACCTGGTGCTTTACTCGGACGGAATTACCGAGGCTCAAAACCGCCGGGGGGATTTCTTTGGCGAAAAGCGCCTGCTGGAAGTGATCCTTTCAAAGGTGGGGCGCTCGGCGCGCGAGCTGCAGGACGCCCTGATCGAGGAAGTAAACCATTTTGAGGGCTACGTCCCTCAGCAGGATGATATCGCCCTGGTGGTGATCCGCAGGGAGCCATAGGCATTACAGGCGGATTTAAACGATCCGGC
>DBMK01000180.1 GCA_002298885.1 Anaerolineaceae bacterium UBA700 | reverse complement strand
GAAATCCTGAAGGTGGAAAAAGAGCGCGGCCGAATTTCCCTGGCAATGCCCAAAAAGTAGGTTTTTAAATGCGAAAATGCGGCGCAAGCGCCGCATTTTCGCATTTAAAAACCTAATTTGCGGTGATTGCACGCCAGGACAGGATTCCCAGGCGCACGAAGAGCCAGTAGAAAGCCGTTCCGGCTGCGGCAAAAACCAGGACCAGGGTGGTAAAAAGATCGGTGGCATTGGGCGTCGAGCCGGCCGGCAAGATTTCGACGAACGGGCTGAGGATGAGCATAATGGCCGAAACCAATGCCCCAACATAGAGCAGGATCGCCACCAGCCCGGCGGCAAAGATGACACCGTCGGACGGCAGCGTCTTCCCCTCGGCCTGTAATCCCTCCCGCTGCCGCTTGACCATCTTGAATGTTAAGAATATCGACAGGGCCACCCCCACCACCGCCCCAATAATTACAGACAAGGGAATTTGCATTGACTCCTCCGGAGAGGATTATTATACATTACTATATAAGTTTCGGATTTGGGGTGAAGGATCGAACGTGCGCGCACATTCCTACACCCCAAACCCGTAAGATTATTATCTTAAAGAGCGTCAATATAACATGATCAAGAAATACCAAGGAAAATTCACACTGATAGCAAGTTGAAAAGACGGATAAAAAAAGTCGCAATACCAAAATCTGCTAAAAATGGATTGTAACCTGGTTCTTTAATTTCCCACACTAACGCAATGACCCAGGAAATTATTGCTAGAATGCGATAAACCCTTTCCCATAATTTTCTTATACATTAAATCCTCAAAAAGTTACAGGAAAACCTAAGGTTGATTCCAAAACCGAAGGTGGTTGTTGAACCTAAACGTATCAAAGGTCTTTTTCAATAAATCCTCGATTTCCTGTATATCCCAACCGAATAATTTTCCTTTTGTCCAAAACACTTTGGAAAGTAATGGGATAACTAAATTTACTCCGAAGAGAATTGTCTCCGGATTAAGGTGTTTCTCTAAAGCTTTAAATTTCTTACCCTGTTCATCTTCTACTTCAATAATATGAAATCCTACTTGCCTGGTTGACCACATATAACTGTGTGCGACACCAGATAACATCCTATATTCGGGTTCCCTATTCAAAATCGTCTTTATAAGCATCACTGTTTCAGGCATATGTAAAGCGATACCCGTTCTTTTCCCATTCTTATGTAACTTGGGATATCCTAATGATATTGCTTTGTCCTCGACAATGGTTATTCGTTGGTTTACCTTGTCAATTTGGTCTTGGGCATCAGGAGAATTCACTTTATCTGATTCAAAGAACTTTAATTGTTCTGTAAATTCTTTATAGCGATATCCAAAACACCTACCTACACGATCTTTGGCATCAATATTTGTGTCAAATAGCCATAATGCAATTGCTGAGGATTCCATAACGCTACGAACGCAAGTGAATGGAGACATACACTTTGCAGGCTCTTTTAGAGTGGTGGCATAAGCCATGAAATGGTCGGCAGCACTCTCAAAGCAAAGAGTCCCTCTCGAATAAACATCTACTAATAGATCTTTTTCAGGGAAGTTAGCCAACTCCTGAGCAGCTTTTGATCCAGGTAATGGATTTAGAGAGTATTTATTAATAATCTCTGTGGACTCGTCAATGAAAGCTTCTAACGCTACAGGAACATTTCTGATGTTTTCAGGAGACCGTAATGGTGATTTTGGATCTATCATTATTAGAACATCCCTTTTATTTAAAAATTATATATCTAAATACTTGAAAACTAGCGAAATTTGATCTGTTTTACTTTTCATAGTAAAAAAAATTTATAGTCAGATTACCTGATACAGTTACTGGTGTGGTTTTAAATGTCAATTCCTGAGATCAACATAAAGTGCGTTAATATTATCGGATTATGCTGAGATTGCTGCCAATCCATAAAGTCATAAAACAAGCCCTTTACAACCCCGCCACCTGCGTGTATAATTCCCTCCGCTGTGCCCCAGGGCTGGATAGCTGGGGCATTAATCTGTATCCCCAACTTCCCCGCAGCCGGGCGCAAGAATGGGCGCGTGGACTGCGGCGAAGTGAAGATTGGAGAATAATAATGAAATACGCCATTCTCGATTCTGGCGGCAAGCAGTATAAGGCCGTCGAAGGGTCCTCGATTGAAGTGGACCTCATGGATGTTCAAGCCGGCGACGCGGTGGACCTGGAAAAGGTCCTGCTGCTGGTGGACGGCGCCGACATCACCGTCGGCGCCCCAACGGTCAAAGGCGCTACGGTAAAGACCGTGGTGGTGGGCCACACCAAGGGACCCAAGATCGACGTCTTCCGATACGCTCCCAAGAAGCGCATCCGGCGCAAGACAGGCCACCGCCAGCAGTACACCGAACTTAAAGTCGTTGAAATTGCAGTGGAGTAGGCAGCTATGGCACATAAAAAAGGTGGTGGTTCCGTACGTAACGGGCGCGACTCTAATGGTCAGCGCCTGGGCGTGAAGAAATATGCCGGCGAAAACGTTATTTCGGGCAACATTATCGTTCGCCAGCATGGCTCCCGGATCAAGCCGGGCGAGAATGTGATGGTCGGCAAAGATTGGACGATTTTCGCCGTTGCCGACGGCGTCGTGGTTTTTGAAACCCTGCCCAACGGGCAAAAACGCGTCAGCGTGATGCCGGCTGTGGAAACCCCAGTCGTGGCGTAGGGTTCACTAGCCTCCTGCAGCGTGCGTACGTACTGTGACGGACGGATGCAGGGGTGTATCGAAAGGATTATTGATGAAAGAGGGTATTCACCCAACTTTTTACCCGGACGCGACCGTGATTTGCGCCTGCGGCAACACCTGGACGACCGGCTCGACCAAGAAGGTCATCCGCACCGAAGTCTGCTCCAAGTGCCACCCGTTCTTCACCGGCCAGCAGGCGCGCGTGCTGGATATCGAAGGCCAGGTTGACCGCTTCTATCGCAAGCTGCAGGCCCGCCAGAGCTTCGCTGACCAGAAGAAAGCCCGCGATGAATCGCGGACCTCGCTTGAAAAACCGCTCTCCGAGCTGGATATGCCCGCCCGCGCCATCGAGGCGCTGTCGAAGGCCGGCATCAACACCGCCGGGCAGGTTATCGAGCGCCTGGCCAAGGGCGAACAGGCCCTGCTGGACGTTGAAGGCTTCGGCCGCAAGTCGCTGATTGACCTCAAGAAGAAGCTGCGCGGCCTCGGCTACGAGCTGCCCGCAGCCGCCGACGAGATTGTCGTCTAAATCAAAAAAGGATGCGCCGAAAAAGCGCATCCTTTTTTGATTCAGTAAATTGTTTATAAAATTCGGGCGGCTTCACCGCCCGAATTTTATAAACAATAGTACAATCACTCCATCTTACACGTGGAGGGGTAGATGAAGCATACTACCGGTTCGATCGAGGTCGTGTGCGGGTCGATGTTCAGCGGCAAGACCGAGGAGCTTATCCGCAGGCTGCGCCGCGCCACTATTGCCCGCCAGAAGGTGCAGGTGTTCAAGCCCGCCATCGATAACCGCTACGCCGTTGAAAAGGTCAAATCCCACGCCGGCATGGATATCGACGCCGTGCCGATCCAGCGCGCCGCCGAGATCCGCCAACGCCTCGAGCCGGACACTACCGTGGTTGGGGTGGATGAGGCTCAATTCCTCGACGAGGAAATCGTCCCCATCCTGTGCGACCTGGCCAACCACGGCGTGCGCGTCATCGTGGCCGGGCTGGACCAGGACTTCCGCGGCGAGCCCTTCGGCAGCATGCCCATCCTCATGGCTTACGCCGAAAAGGTCGACAAGCTGAGTGCCATCTGCATGGTCTGCGGCGAACCCGCCACGCGCACCCAGCGCCTGGTCAACGGCCGGCCGGCGCGTTTCAACGACCCGGTGGTAATCGTGGGCGCCGCCGAGATGTACGAAGCCCGCTGTCGCAAGCATCACGAAGTGCCCAGGACCTGATAATGATACGCGACTACCACGAATTTTTAAAGGAAATCATGATTCCCGCTGATCAACTCCAGGCGCGCATCGCCGAACTGGGCGCTGAGATCAGCCGCGATTACAACGGCCAGCCGCTGCTGCTGGTGTGCATCCTGCGCGGCGGGGTCATGTTCCTCACCGACCTCATCCGCCACATCACAACCCCGGTATCCATCGAATTTATGGCTGTTTCCTCTTACGGGACCGGCGTGCGCGAATCATCCGGTCATGTGCGCATCACCCTCGACCTGATCACGGACATCAGCGACTGCAACGTGTTGATCGTCGAGGACATCATCGACAGCGGGCGCACTCTCACCTCGGTCATCGACCTGCTCAAGGCGCGCCACCCGCGCACGCTTGAAGTCTGCACCTTGCTGGATAAGGCCGAGCGGCGCGAGGTGTTCGTGCCCATCCGCTACCGCGGCTTTACCATTCCCAACGAATTCGTCTTCGGCTACGGCCTGGACATCGACGAATATTACCGTAATCTCCCGTTCATCGGCTCGGTCGACCTGGAAAAATACCAGTCAGGATAACTAATCGAAGGCAAGGTCCGTGTTCCCCCTCTTCCCCGGAAAACCTGATCCACAAATCGAACGCCTGATCTCCGCCGTCAGCCAGATCGGCCGCAACAGACAGGTTTACCTGGTGGGGGGAGCTGTGCGCGACCTGCTCTTCCAGCGCCCAAGCCACGATCTGGATTTCACCCTGGCCGGCGACGTGCGCCCATTGGCGCGCCGCGTCGCTAACGCCCTGTCGGGGGATTTTTTCATGCTCGACGACGCCCGCAACACGGCGCGGGTCATCGCCCACCCCGGCGGCGAGCGTTTCTATCTGGATTTCTCCGTCCTGCGCGGCGCAGATATCGAGGCAGATCTGCGCGGGCGGGATTTCAGCATAAACGCTATGGCAGTGGAGCTGAGCCGCCCGGCAGACCTCATCGATCCCACCAACGGCGCTGGCGACCTGCAGAACCGCATCTTGCGCGCCTGCTCGGACGGTGCCTTCCGCGACGACCCGGTTCGCATCCTGCGCGGCGTGCGCCTGGGGCTGGCCTTCAACTTCGACCTCGACCCGGCGGCGCTGAAGGCCATGCAGCAGGCCGTCCCCGCCCTGCCGCATGTTTCAATCGAGCGCCAGCGCGACGAGCTGTTCCACATGCTTGAGGGCGGCCGTACGGCCCAGGCCGTAGAGATGCTTGACGGCCTGGGCGTTTTGGGCCAGCTCTTGCCCGAGCTGCCGGGGATGAAAGGAATCACCCAGGGCAGCCCCCACGTCCACGACGTATGGGGCCACACCCTCCTGCTGCTGCGCGAGTTGGAGCAGATTTATTCCTGCCTGGTGGAGGGTTATAATATAGACGCGGCGGCCGCAGTGATCGGTCCTTGCATTGAACTGCTCGGCCGCTTCCAGCCCCGGCTGGCGGATCACTTCAACCGCCAGCTTAACCCGGACCGCAGTCTGCGCGGCCTGCTCTTCCTGGCGGCCCTCTACCACGACATCGCCAAGCCCGCCACCCGCCTGCTCGAAGCCGACGGGCGCACCCATTTCCTCGGCCACGAGGCGGAAGGTGCCCGCGCCGCAGCCCTGCGAGCCCAGGCGCTGGCCCTCAGCCAGGCCGAGGTGCAGCGCATCGAGACTATCGTGCGCGAGCACATGCGCATCCACCTGCTGGCCAAGGGCGGTGCGCTACCCACGCGCCGGGCGGTCTATCGCTACTTCCACGCCGCCGGCCCGGCCGGGGTGGAGGTGTGCTTGCTCTCACTGGCCGACACGCTGGCCACCTACGGAGAGGGCTTGCCCATGCAAGTCTGGCGGGCCGAGTTGGATGTCTGTCGCATCCTGCTCCAGGCCTGGTGGGAGCATCCCAGCGAGGTGGTCGACCCGCCCCGCCTGGTCAATGGGGACGATCTTTTACAGGTATTCCATCTGCAGCCTGGTCCGGCGCTGGGCGAACTGTTGGCTGCCATCCGCGAGGCCCAGGCCGGAGGAGAAATAAACGACCGCCAGCAAGCGCTCGACTTCGCCGCCGGCTGGCTGGGAAGAAAAGGAAAATGATGACCTATTTACCAGTTCCGCTCTCCTACGAAGAACACGGCGAGGGAACGCCAGTGATGCTCGTGCACGGCTTTCCGCTCAACCGCACCATCTGGTACCCGCTCATTCCCTTTTTGGAAGGCAAAGCCCGCCTCATCCTGCCCGACCTGCGCGGCCACGGGCAGTCTCCCGCCCCGGAGGGCACGTATTCGATGCGCCTCCTGGCGGAGGACCTGCATTCCCTGTTGGACAGCCTTAACATCGATAAAGTGATCCTGGGCGGCCATTCGATGGGCGGATACGCCAGCCTGGCCTTCGCCCAGGCCTACCCGCAGCGCCTGGCCGGCCTGGCAATGATCGCCAGCCAGGCCGCCGCCGACAACCCCGAGCACCGCGCCAACCGCGAAAAAACGGCCGAGGAAATCCACCGCCGCGGGCTGAAGCCGCTGGCCCAACGCATGGCGCCTGCCCTCACCTGCCGGCCTGAGCTGGTCGAGCCGGTGCGCAAGATGATCCTTAAATCCAACCCCAAGGCCATGATCAGCGCCTTGCGGGGAATGGCCGAGCGGCCTGATGCAGTTGAATGGCTTACGGATATCACCGTGCCCACCGTGGTCATCGCCGGCAGCGAAGATCGCCTGGTACCGCCGGAGCGTCCCCGGCTGATGGCCCAGCTCCTGGGCCGGGGCTGGCTGGTGGAACTGCCCGGCGCCGCCCACTTGCCGATGATGGAGCAGCCCCTCTCGGTCGCCAACGCCCTCCTCCAGCTTATTTCTTCTATTTAGTTTTCGAAATTTTTTGCGGCTGCTTCGCAGCCGCAAAAA
>DBMK01000312.1 GCA_002298885.1 Anaerolineaceae bacterium UBA700 | reverse complement strand
CGCCAGGGCCGCCCGCCACACCGCCCCGGCCAGCAGGGCCGCGCCCACGATCGCCAGCGCCGGGCGCAACCACCTGCGCATGAACTCCTGCCGGTACAGCCCCAGCGCCAGGAAACCCAGGGCGGCGTAGAACAGCAGGGCCAACGGCAGGTCCATCTGCCCCACCACCGTCCCGCCGGGGATCTGCGCCAGCAGCTCGACCATGCGCATGGTATAGGCCAACAGCGGCCAGGCCAGCGCCGCCAGCAGTTGGCCCAGCGGGTAGAAGATGCTCCCGCCCAACAGCGCCAGCCCGCCCAGCAGCATCACCAACGATTGCGCCGGCAGCACCAGCGGGTTAGCCAGGGCGGCGCTCAGGCTGAAGCGGTGGAATTGGATGGCCGTGATCGGCAGGGTGGCCAATTGTGCCGCCAGGGTCAGCAGCAAATATTCGCCCACCGGGCTGGCGATGCGCCTTGCCCAGGCGGAGGGCAGCCGGCGCTCCAGCAGGCGTTGGAAGCCTTGTTGGAACGGCTCGCCGAAGATCACCAGGCCCAGCGTGGCCATGAAGGAGAGCTGGAAGCTGGTGTTCCAGGGCAGGCCGGGCTCGAACAGGCACATGGCGGCGGCGGTGAAGGCCAGCGAGTTGACTCCTACCTGGCGCCGCCCCAGCAGGGTCCCGAACATGCCGGCCGCGCCCATGATGGCCGCCCGTACTACCGAGGGATTGGCCCCCACCAGCAAAGTGTAGGCCGTGATGGCCGTAATGGCCAGCAGCACCGCCGCCAGGCGACGCCGCGGCATCAGCCGCCCGAGGAAGAACATCAGCAGCGCCGACACGATGGCGATATTGAATCCGGAGATCGCCCAGATGTGGGCTGTGCCGGTGGCCTGGAAGGCTTCCGCCGAGGCCTCCGGCAGGTCGCGGTCGATGCCCAGCAGGATGCCCACCAGCAGGGACGACTCGGGCATGGGCAGCAGGGCCATCAGCGTGCGCCGCGCCTCACCGCGCCGGGCGTACAGCCAGCCCAGCAGCGCATCGGCCGCGCCGTGCTCCACCAGGCGCGCCCGGGGGTAGTTCATGGCTGAGCCGATTCCCTGGCGCAGGAGAGCCTCCCGGTAGGCTGGGCTGGCAGAGCCTGCGCCGGGCGCGGTCAGGGCGCCGTCCAGCTCCACCAGGTCGCCGTAGGCATAGTTGCCGCCGGGCAGCACCGCCGCCAGCAGCTTGCCGCTCACTGGGCGGAACTCGCCCGGCTGGTCGGTCGGGTCCAGCCCGGCCAGCGCCCTGGCCTCGATTTCCAGTGTGTCCTTTGGGCTGTCCTCGGGGGGCGCGCTCACCACCCCTTGAATGCGGTAGGTGGCACCCGGCGTGTCGTTGTACCAGGCCAGGCTTTCGGGGGTCAGGCGGGTGCGGGCCAGCTCCTGGCGCATGCCGCCCAGCAGCAGCGCCGCCAGCACCAGCAGCAGTGGCGCCCGCACGAAGGCGCGCAGGCGGGCGTAGTGCGCAAAGCGGCCCAGCAGGCGCATTTCCGCCCAGGCCAGCCCGGCGCACACCCCCGCCCCCGCCGCCCAAGCCTGCCACGGCCAAAAAAGCCCCTGTCCCAGCGCCAGGCCGGTCAAAAACGCCAGCGAGAGCCAGAACAAGGGCATGATGTTACTCCTATCGAGTGGGATTTAATAATATTGTATCCAGAATCGAGGGTTATGCTTAATTTAAAAGCAATTTAACCACGGAAGCACGGAGGGCACAGAGAAATTCTTAAAGCTCGCAGGCGGTCGTAGACCGCCGTGTCTACGGAAAAGGCTACTTGTAAAATACGGGGGTCACAGACCCCCATCGAGCTTAATAAAATGGGTTTTCTCTGTGACTCAGTGTCTCTGTGGTGAAATCCAATTAACTATAAAGTAATCTTTGGGATAGGGGGCAGCCTGGAGGGGAGGGGGAAGAGCATGGGGGTTTGCTTGCGGTAGGTTTCGTAGTCGGCGCCGAACTGGCGGCGCAGCTTGCGCTCCTCGAAATACACCCCCACCAGGATGTACGCCGTGATGCCGATGTCCAGCGCCAGCGTGTTCCAGGTCATGGTCGGCAGCAGCCACACCACCACCAGGCCCAGCGTGTACAGCGGGTGGCGCATGTAGCGGTAGAAACCCTCGGTCACCAGGTGGGCCGGGATCCCTTCCGCCTCCGGGGCAAACCCGGCGAACGCCATGATCCCGGTCTCGTGCAGGGTCACCAGCATAGCCAGCAGGGCGCTGGCCTGCAGCGCCATGGTCAGCAGCGTCAGGGGCATGGGAATGCGGTAGATCGGCGTATCCGGCAGCAGGCGGACGAGAACCAGCACGGGGAGGAAGGTCAGCGCCCCCTGTATGTTGAAAAACAGCCGGTACCAGCGCCGGCCAGCCGGGCCGAACCAGCGTTCCGCCAGGGCCTTGGCGCCCTCACCGGCCAGCAGCGAATGGATGATCCCGTAAATCCCCATGCCGGCCAGTATCCACCAGAAACCAGAACTCATTCCTTCAACCTCTCAATGCGGAGATAATTTGCAAAAAGAAGGGAAGTGGTGTTCCCTGTGTGGCTGGTAACTGCACCCGGAACACCACTTCCCCCGTTATTCGTACGTATAGATTGCTTTCTTTCCCCGATTGTAACCTAGATTCCGTTTTTCACAAAGATTTGGTATACTCCCTGAGGCATGCTCAACTACAACGTATTTTCATCGCTCACCATCGGCCGGCCGGCGCCGGATTTTTCCCTCATCGACTTGCAAGGCGAACCGCATACCCTTTCCGAGCTGCGTGGACGGCTGGTGGTTGTCTACTTCTGGTCGGCCGAGTGCCCCTCGGTGAAACGCGCCGACCAATTGCTGGAAGAATGGCTGCCGGACTGGGGTAGGCGGGTGGTGGCCCTGCCGGTGGCCTCCAACTCCAACGAGACTCCCGAGATGCTCTCGCAGGTGGCCTTCGACCGCAGTCTGCCGCTGGTGCTGCGCGACGCCGGGCACCACGTGGCCGATGCCTACGGCGCCACGACCACGCCTCACGTTTACGTCGTCGACGAGAACGGCGTGCTGCGCTACCAGGGCGGCATTGACGACACCACCTTCCGCCAGCGCACGCCCACCCGCTTTTACCTGAAAGAAGCCGTAGACGCCCTGCTTGCCGGCGCCACGCCCGATCCCGCCGAAACCGCCCCCTACGGCTGCACCATTGTTCGGTTTAAATAATTGGTTATTTTTCAGATCGCTC
>DBMK01000313.1:12651-12800 GCA_002298885.1 Anaerolineaceae bacterium UBA700 | reverse complement strand
TTTTTAGAATGCGATTGCCCTGCTGTCCGTCACGTTCACGTCTTGTCAAAGGGGGACGCGTCTGCTATAATCTAAAAACTCTCGGGCGCGTAGCTCAGTTGGTCAGAGCGCATGTATCACACACATGAGGTCGGGGGTTCGAGCCCCTC
>DBMK01000313.1:0-12531 GCA_002298885.1 Anaerolineaceae bacterium UBA700 | reverse complement strand
TTCGAGCCCCTCCGCGCCCACAAAGCCACCAAACAGGTGGCTTTTTTTGTCCCACAAATGCCTCGATATATATTAATCTTTCGCTCTCCACTGCTATTCGCTGCAGTTTTACCTAATTTTAGCTTACACCATCCTCACCCCCCTGCCCCCCTCTCCTGGAGCGGTGAAACATGCTCCAGGAGAGGGGGAGTTGACTGATCATTAATTTCCGCTCCCTTCGCCACAGGCATGCTTCGCTATCCTGACGGGTTTTTCGTCATGAGAAGGGGGTTGACTTATCATTCATTTACGCCCCCCTTTGCCATAGGCATGCTCCCCTCTCCTGACGGGTTTGTCGTCAGGAGAGGGGTTGGGGGTGAGGCAAAAAAGATTTTTCCAGCCATTCTTGCCTTCAATGACTCCTTGCCGCTGGCCTCATAACGCCACCTGAATATAATTAATTGCGAACAATAACCTTCAGGACCAATCCCAATGCCAAAAGAACCCGGTGAGACGAGGCAGGCCAGCGAGCCGATCGAGAAAAATGAACAACTAAATAGCTACCGGTGCGTCTACGAAATGCAGTGGTCCGATATCCACCACACCCGCGACCAGGACTGGGAGTTTTCCAAGCTGATCCTGGCCGGCTTCCTCGGCCTGAGCGGCCTGGCGGCCTTCACCACGTCGACCACGCTGATCGTTTCGCTCGCTGTCGCCTTTATCCTGTTCAGCGTCCTCGGCATCCTGGTCACCACCCGCCACAAGCGCCTGTTCGACGAGAATATGCGCGCCATCCGCATCCTCGAAAAGCATTTACAGGTGGATAAGTTGGCGCTTTTTGACCCCAAAAAGAAAAAAGGATTCCTGGGCTTCATCAAGCTGCCCTCAACCCAGGACTGCCTGATCCTGTTCTACGTCCTGTCGCTGCTCATCTTCGCCACGTTCCTGCTGTTGGAGCTGAAAGTCATCCTCTAAGCGCGTTACAGCAGCACCTTCAGCCGCGGCGGCCCGGCCATGCGCGCCAGGCAGCCCTCTACGAATTGCTTGCCGTCTGGGTTGCAGGCGCGCACCAGCAGCGTATCGTCCTCCAAGCCGACGGGGGTCAGCGGCACGACCCAGGTGGCAAATTCCACGTTTTTCATTGCAGGGCGTAATACTGTTTTCACCTCTTCCCAGCGCTCCAGCAGGCGCTCATACGCCTCTTCGTCCTCTTCGTCCCCATCCTCCTCGGCGTCGTCGTCTGCGTCCAGGATGACGCCGGCAAGCTCCTGGGCCCGCTGCCAGCGTTCCTCGATGGGCCAGTTATTCTCGATGCGGTAGATGGCCTGGCCGCTGGTCCCAGCCGTGGCGCAGTGGTAGCGCACCAGGTCGAGGGTGACGTGGGGCAGGCGCGCCAGGCGGCGGCGCGCCGGGTCGCGGATGCCATTGCGGTCCAGCTCCGCCAGAACCTGGCGGAATTTTTCCGTCTCGCTCGCGCTAGAATCTGGTTGTGGTAGATTCTCTCTAGAATCCAGACTCTGGAATCTACTACCACTACTAGTGGGACGGAAATTCTCCGCACCGGAATGCTTCCGTCCGGCGCTGGATTCGGAGGCGGGAGGCTCGACCGGGGCGGGCTCGCCGGCATGCTCCTCCGGGGGCACGGGCCCGGCCGGGAGACCCGCCGCGGCGCCGGGCTCCGCCTGGGTGGGGAGCGCCAGGGGCAGTTGCACCGCGCCGCCCGCCAGCAGCCAGCCCGTGCGCCCGCGGCGGACCAGGCCGTACTCCTCCAGCAGCGCCAGGCCCTGGGCGACGGATTTGTCGCTGTAGCCGGTAGCGCGTTCGAGCATGGCGTTGCTCTGCGGCCCCAGGCCCACCGTCTCGGCCAGCCGCAGGGCGGTGAGCAGGCTGATGGCCGCCCCCTTAAGCAGGCGCACCATTTGAAAGGGGTTCTCATAACGCAAGTTCATTTCCCCCTCCCCGGCCGGTCCCGGTCAACATTCCCCCCGCTGGCTAACCGCCAGCCGAAGTTATCCCAATAATGCAAGCAGCTCATGGAATTCTCTCCTCCAACCTGTAGGATACCGAAAATACCCTCCCGGCCAAATCGGGCTAACTGTCCTGAAAAAAGATCGCTATAATTAAAATGTGGGTTGATTTAACACTCGTGCGCCCGCCCTCAACCGGCGCGCGCCGGCCCATTTTCTCGCTTTACGATTCACGTTAAAAAATAAATACCAATCTGGCTATCCCCATTTATCATAGAACAATTATAGAATATTTGTTCTATTAATTCAAGGGGGATTTTGGGGGGATATTTTGATTTCGGTGAAAACAGGACGGCATCATGAATAAGAATAAAGCCTTTTCGCAGGAGAAAAGCCATGGTCCCTTCTGAAACGCGAACCGCCATCGACCTGTCTCGTATCTGCCATTTGCAAGAAAAACCGCAGCCGTTTGAGCCGGGTGAGCCCCTGTTCTGGACCGACCCGCACATCGCCAGGCAGATGTTAGCCTCTCACCTCGATCCAACCGTGGACGGGGCCAGCCGGCGGCCCGAAACCATCGAACGCATCACCAATTGGATCGCGACGTCCGTGGGGCTGCGCCCTGGCGACTTCATCCTCGACCTGGGCTGCGGCCCAGGGCTGTATGCAGAGCGGCTGGCGCAGGCGGGTTTTCAGGTCACCGGCGTGGATTTCTCGCAAAACTCCATCGACTATGCCATCGCGCAGGCACGGAAGAAGCAACTCCCAATCCAATACCGCTGTCAAAATTATCTCGAACTGGACGATCTGGCCCGGTACTCGGCCGTACTGCTCATTTATGGTGATTTTTGCCCCCTTTCTCCCGAGCAGCGGGCGAAGCTCCTCGCCAGGGTTCGGGTGGCACTGAAACCCGGCGGCTGTTTTATCCTGGACGTCACCACCCCGCTCTGCCGCCAGAAGTACGGTCTGAAAAACGGCTGGTACGCCGCCGAGCAGGGTTTCTGGAAATCCGGGCCGCACCTCGTCCTGGAACATGGGTTTGCCTACCCGGACAACCTCTTCCTTGACCAATACACCGTTATTGAGGGCGACGGTAAAATCAGCGTTTACCGCAACTGGTTCCAGGATTACACCCCCGAAACCATCCGCGCCGAACTGGCCGCCGGCGGCTTTAAAATCGAATGCCTTTTGGGCGACCTGACCGGCATGCCCTATACGCCCGACTCCGAGTGGATCGGTATCGTCGCCAGGAAAAGCGCGTGAAGGATAGAGTGCGGCCTTAATTCGCCAAAAGAAAATAATTGGAAAGGAAAATCCATGGATCAGCCCCAACCCCCGAAGCTAAAAATCTGGCAGCGCTTGTTCCGCCGCCCGCCCAAAGTGGTTAAGAGCAAACCGTATCAATACTACCGGGCGAAAGACATCGTCGCCATTTTGATCGGCCTGGCCATTTGCCTGCTGTCAATTTATCAGAAGATGGAAATCCTGGCAATTGTGTCCTTAATCTTCGCCGGCGCGGTCATTTACAAGTCACGCGCCCAAAAAGTGATCAACCTGGGATTCAATATCGTCCAGAGAGCCCGGACGGCGAAAGTCGCCGGGGTCGAAATCAATGTCGAGGAACAGGCCAAAGATTATTCGCGCCTGCTCGACCGCCAGGCAGAATGGATCCGCACGATCGTCGGCGATTTAACCAGCGAACAAATAGCTCTATTGATCGCGGTTTATAAAGCCGGCCGCTATCCGGCCGTCAATAAAGATGCGTTGAGAGTCTTGCGTGAAAAAGGCCTGCTTTTTCACAATGCTCCCAGTATGGGCGAGTCGAATGAAGTCTGGCTGAGCGATATTGGCAAAGAAATCGCCTCTAATTTATTGAAGGTCAACGATGTTGAAAATCCTGAGCCGGAAATTGAGGCAAGAGAAGACGGTAATTAATATCTGCTCCGGCCTGGGCAAACAAAGCAGCAAGCCGAAAAAGTCAAAATCACACCCACCCAGCCTCCCCCAAATTCCAAAGAACGGGTTTTGGGAGAGGAGCTGTATATGTGAAATAAATCATTAATTTGTATTTTATAGGTAATTTACATCCGGCTTATATTTTTCCGGCCTCGCCTTCCGATAATGAGATAAGGACCAGTGCCATAAGGTCCTCCATTATTTTCTGAGAGACGAGGAATAGATTATGAACAAGAAAAGATTCTTCCTTTACCGGTCTTTGCAGGCGCAGTTGGTTTTAGCGGTGGGGTTATGCCTGCTGGTGGTCGGGGGGGCCATCGTCGGGTACGCCGCCATCACCTTCTATAACAGCACCGTGGCCGACGCCAATGCCAGGGCGGTCGACCAGGCCCAGATCCAGGCGAATGCGATCAAGGCCCAGGTGGATACGGCGATGGATTCGGCGCGCACCACCGGCGTCGAGCTGGCTACCCTCAAGGCCAAGGACCAGCCCATCAGCCTGACCCGCGAGCAGGTGAACCGCATGCTGCTTAACGTCCTGCAGACCACGCCAGAGTTCTTCGCCACCTACACGCTGTGGGAGCCGAACGCCTTCGACGGCAAGGACGCCGACTTCGCCAACACGGACGGGCACGACGCCACCGGGCGCTTCATCCCCTACTGGAGCCGCGGCGGCACCGACGCCAGCATTAACCTGACCCCGCTGGTGGATTACGAAAAACCCGGCGCCGGCGATTATTATCTCATCCCCAAGCAAACGATGAAAGAGAGCGTCATCGAGCCGTACCTGTATACCTACGGCACCAACACGGTGCTGATGACCTCGCTCATCGAGCCGATCGTGGTCGACGGGAAATTCTACGGCATCAGCGGTGTGGATCTGACCCTGGACTTCCTGCAGAAGCTCGCTGATGGGGTGGACATCTACAACAAAACCGGCAAGCTGGAGCTGATCAGCAACACGGGTATCATCGCCGCCTCCACCGGGCAGCCGGAGCTGGTGAACAAGAATATCAGCGACGAGATGAAGGATTCCAGGCAGATCGCCTCGCTGGTGCAGACCGGCAAGGATTACCAGGCGGTGGAGGACGGCTACCTGACCGTTTACACCCCGGTGGTGTTCGGCCATACCACCACCCCCTGGTCGGTGCGCATCAAGATTCCCTACGAGACGATCATCGCCGATGCCAAACAGAGCACGCTCACCATGGTGGCCCTGGGGGTCGCCCTGATGGGCTTCGGCCTGCTGGGGATCTGGTTCCTGGTGGGCAGCATTGCCATTAAGCAGCTCAAGATCATGAGCGGTGCCTTGGAGAACCTCAGCCGGGGCGACCTCAACCGGGGCATCCCGCAGAGCGTCAAAGAAACCATTGTCCAGCGCGATGACGAAATCGGCAAGGCGGGTAAAGGCCTGGCCAGCACTGAGGCCTACCTGATTACCATGGCCGAAATGGCCCAGAAAATTGCCGACGGCGACCTGACCGTTACGGTTACCCCGCGCTCGGAAAAGGACGAATTGGGGCAGGCCTTTGCCAAGATGGTCGCCGGCTTGCAGCGGTCGATGGGCGAGGTATCCCAGAGCGCGGCGGCACTGAGCTCCGCCTCGGAGCAGTTGGCCTCGGTCTCCGGCCAGGCCGGGCAGGCCACGGCGCAGATCGCCGCCACCATCCAGCAGATCGCCAGGGGTACCACCCAGCAGTCAGAAGCCATCACCCAGACCTCGCAGTCTGTAGAGCAGGTGGGGCAGGCCATCGAGCGGGTCACCCGGGGCGCCAAAGACCAGGCTGCCTCGATCGGCCGCGCCGCAGCGATCACCGGGCAGATCAACGCTTCGGTAAGCCAGGTGTCGGGCAACGCCCAGGTCGTCAGCCGCAATTCGGCCGAGGCGGCCGGGGTGGCTCGCACCGGAGCCAAAACCGTCGCCGAGACGGTGCAGGGCATGCAGACCATCAAGGAGCGGGTCAGCGTATCTGCGGACAAAGTGAAAGAAATGGGACAGCGCTCCGGCCAGATCGGCGCCATCGTAGAAACAATTGAGGATATCGCCAGCCAGACCAACCTGCTGGCGCTGAACGCAGCTATCGAAGCAGCGCGGGCCGGTGAGCACGGCAAGGGTTTTGCGGTGGTAGCCGATGAAGTGCGCAAACTGGCCGAACGGGCCAGCAGTGCCACCAAGGAGATCGGCGGGCTGATCAAGAGCATCCAGTCCACCGTCGAAGAAGCCATCTCCGCAATGAACCAGAGCGCCGGCGAGGTGGAGCGCGGGGTGGAGCTGGCCAACAAAGCCGGAAGTTCGCTGGAGGATATTTTGAAAGCCGTCGAAGCGGTCAACCAGCAGGCCGGCCAGGCCACCCATGCCACTGAGGTGATGAAGACCGCCGCTGGCGAGCTGGTGCAGGCGATGGACAGCGTTTCGGCGGTGGTTGATGAGTACACCCTGGCCACGAAGGAGATGAGCGCCGGTTCGAGCGAGGTCAGCCAGGCTATCGAAAACATCGCCAGCGTCAGCGAGGAGAACAGCGCCGCCGTGGAAGAAGTCTCGGCCAGCGCCGAGGAAATGACCGCCCAGGTGGAGGAAGTCGCCGGCTCGGCGCAAAGCCTGGCCGAGATGGCCGAAGCCTTCAAACAGGTGGCCGGCCGCTTCAAATTATCGGTAGAGGATTATGCTGCAGAACGGGGAGCGCCGGCATCGCCGGATCCGGGGAGGCCCGCCGGCAAGACTACCGCCGCATTGCCAATCGGCGGAAACGGGCACAAGGCCCGCACGCTGGCGCTATGATAAAAAAATGGGCCCCGGGAATCCGGGGTCCATTTTATTTATTTCCTCACTGGCGCCTGGAAAACCTTTTCCAAACAGGTGCCCAACGTTTCGAAGTAAATGAGCGTGTCGTCGATCAAGGGATCGCACTCGGCTGGCGTCCATTTGCGCCCGCATTTGGGACAAAACAACAGGATCGGTTTCCCCGGTTTCTGGATCTCCAGGGCGACAACGCCGCAGCACTCTTCGATTTCGTAAAAGGCGCTTCGAACTTTGTGCATGGCATTCTTCTTTCAATTGAACGTCCAGATCATTATACGTGAGTTGCAAGATATGCGCCAGGAAAATCACCCTTTCAGGTGAATGCAGGAGGTCCACCCGCCCCCCTAACAGGTCTGTAAACTTAAATTAGTAGTCTGGCGGACACTTTTTTGATAGGATTGATTCATACGGAGCCCGATGCGCAAGGCTTATTTAGTTTCCGCCCTCATTTTCTTCCTCCTTTCCTGGGTCGTCCTGGCCTTGAGTCCCACCTTCAAGGCTATCCTCCAGGAGATGCTGGATAACGCCGACCTGTTGTTCCCCTTTTCGGTCTACAACGGCATGTTAAATCCCGCCGCCAGTCCAGAGTGGATCTTCGGCGGGTACACCCCTTTCCTCGAACTGGCCCTGGGCTTCGTGATCTGGCTGCCGACCCGGAATATCCCGCTCACCCTTGTCGTGTACGCCGCGGTCCAGCAGGGGCTGGTCGTCTTCAGCATCCTTTACCTGGCGCGCTGCGTGGCCGGCAGGAATGTAAAGGTCACCGCCCTGGCGCTTTTTACGGCCGGACTTTCCAACCTGGTCTGCGCCGCTGGCGGCCTGCGCGCTCTCGAATTCCAGTATTACTGGTATGTGCATGTCACAACGGTCGCCCTGGGGCTCATCGCCCTGGGGTTGACTGTGCGCTTCGCTGCCGCCGAGCCGGCCCTGGACCGGCATTACCGTCCGACGCTGCTCAAACTGGGGGCGGTGTGCGCCGTGGCAGTTATGTCAGACGCTCTGTTCCTCTCACAGTTGGTGGCGCCGGCGCTGGCCGTATTGCTGGTGATGGCGAGGCTGTCTATCATCTCTATGCGGCGGGCGGGGCTGGCCATCCTCAGCCTGCTGGGCTCCAGCGCCATCGGCGTGGCCCTGTTCCGCATCCCGCAGGCCTGGGGCAGCCAGCGCCTGGGGCTGGATGGGTTCTACTTGCGCACCGGGCTGGATTGGATCGCCGGCAACTTCCAGGCCGTGGCCAGGGTCCTCGCTGCCGCATGGGAAGGGAGCCTGGCGGTCAACCTGGTGTGGGCGCTGTTCTACGTCCTGAGCCTGGGGGCGGCGCTGTCAGCCTATCAGCGGCTGCGAAAAAAACGCATTGGATGCGTGCGCAGAAGGCTGGCGCTCTGCCTGGCCATCCTGCCCCTCCAACTCGTTTCGACCGTGGGGGCTGGCCTGCTCACCGTGGAGCCCAACCTGCGCTACTTCTTTCCCATCGTCTTCATCCCCCTGGCCTGGGGCTGGCCGCTGCTGGCGGTTGCATTCCCGCGATGGATGAAACTACTGCGCGGCAGGGTTGGGCGCCTGGCTGGCCCGGCGCTGGCAGGCGCGGCCGTCCTCCTGCTGGCGGCCCAGCTCGCCGCGGCAAGCCGCCTGCCGGCCAGCCTGCAGGGTTACTACCCGGCGGACGTGCGCTGCGTGGACGAGAACGCCGCCCGCCTGGGCCTGCGGGCTGGCATGGCCCAATACTGGCAAGCGCGGCGCTTCACCCTATTCTCGCGGGCGGGGCTGGAGGTGGTTCAGGTACGCCCGGACCTATCGGCCTACCCGGTGCTGAGCGACCTGCGGGCATACGACCGGGATTTCGATTTCGTGATCGCCGAGATTAATCCCCTGTATACGTCAGCGTTTGGCCGCGACGCAGTCGTGCGCCGTTTCGGCGAGCCGGCAAGCAGCTTCGTCTGCGGCGGGTTTGAGGGCATGGTGTATAACCGTCCCGGCGACCTGGCCTTTGCGCGCCAGTTCGCCGGCCTGGCTTCTGGTTCAGGGAAGTGAAGGCCCCAGCGGTTGGTACAGGAGGTATCCTCCCAACGCCTCGGCCAGCACCAGCGCCAGCGGCAAAACCACCGCCAGCAGCTCCGGCTTATGCCCGGATTTGCGCCGCCGCCAGGCGTCGAACAGGTACATTAAGAGCCAAATAAAGCAAGCGTAGAAGAGCGCATCCAGGCAGAAGACGAACAGGTTGGGCAGGTCCTCCTCACCCAGGACGCCCCAGCCGCCAGTGGGCGAGCTGCCGCCCGGGTCGTCTATGCGGTACGGCAGGGGAAGCCCGGCGCGCTGCTCGCCGGCCCGGCAAGTGGCATCGGGACAGGCTGCGCCGGGCGGGGCGTCGCATAATGACTTGCACACTACAGGACGCACGAAGGCCTGCGAGAAGAACGTCAATGCCACCGCCAGCCCAAGGACGACCACACCCGGGAAATAAGATTTGATTGTTTTCACAAAAACATTATAACCAGGTCAGCTCTAAATTATCCAGACCAGAGAAGGTAACCGCAGGTCCGCACCCAGGCTCAAGCCCTAGATCCCCAGTTTCTCGTTAAACAACCGTTCCAGGGCAAACCCGAGCAGGGCAAACCCAAAGGCGATCAGCACCAGCATGCCAACCGGCTCCAATAGCAGGAAGATCGGACGCCCGGCCAACCCTGCTTGCAGCGTGGTGACCAGCATCTTGCCCAGGGTAGGCAGGAACGGGTCGCTGACCCCCAGGAACGACAGGGTTGACTCGAAAAAGATGTAACTGGGCACCAGGATAACGAGTTGCGGGATCAGTACGCTGCGCACCCGGGGAATCAGGTACTGCATAATAATGCGCCAGCCGGAAGCGCCGTAGGCGGAGGCAGCTTCGATATAGGCCGATTGCTTGATTTGCAGGAACATGGCCCGGTAGTTTTTGACCGAGTTGCCGAAAATACTCAACCCAACCGTGACCCCCAGGATGACCCAAAAGCTCTTCGAATACAGGTAAAAGATGAGGATGCTGGTCGGCAGAATGGGCAGAACCATATTGATTTCGGAGATGCGTTGGATCAGGCCGTCGACCCAACCGCCAAACCAGGCCCCCGCTGCAGCCAGGGTAACGCTGGCCAGCGTGGTGCCAATCGCCGCCAGGATGCCAAAGGACAGGGCAGCCACCGTGCCCCACAGCAGCACCAGCAAAAGGTCGCGGCGCTGTCTGTCTGTGCCCGCCAATCCATACACCTTACCGGCGATCACCAGCTCAGCGTCCAGGCTGGATTCCTTCTCGAAGGTGAAGCCGTTGATGCGCAGCCTGTACGTGCCCTTGAGCACTTCTCCAGGCTGCCCGCCAGGCCGGGCAAACAGGGTGTCGACCGGAGCGGCAGTCCTCAATTTATTAGCCACATCTGTGTCGGTAGAGACCCGGAACATTGTGTCAAGTCTCGCCGCAATGTTCTTCAATGGTATCTCGCGCCCATCCGGAGTGATCCAGGTGAGCCATACGAATGGCTGCTTACTTGTGTAATGGGGGTCAAATAACACCAGCACGTCCTGCGGAGGCTCGTCGTAGGCGTAATCGAAGCGGAATTCCAGGGTGATTGAAGTATTGCCTTTCGGATCAACCTTGATCTCTTTGGCCGTGCCGCCATCCAGGCTGTTTAGCTGGATGTTCTCGGGCAGCTTTTGCTGGCGAAAGAAGTTGGTCCAGGCCGGCGCCGCCTCGATTGGATTGCGGATCCAGGCCCGGTCGTCGCCGCGCCAAAGGCTGATGGCCCGCGCGTAGGGGATGACGAGGACGGTGCCAATCGAAATGAGCACCAATATAAGGATAATGCCGAGCCCGACTATGGCTGATGGGTAATTGCGGAGATCGCGCCAGAATCCCACCACGGAATACCCCACCCCCGCCAACTGCAAGCGGAAGGTATGCAGCCGATCGGCGAACCCCGGTTTTTTTACGGCGTACGCCGCACCGCGAATCGGTCGGAATGTAAGGCGCGGCGACCGGCGAGGCGCCACCACTCGCCGTAGCCAACCGAACGCTGTCCCGGTCCAAGATCCGGGATGATAGGGTCGTTCGCTCTGCGAGCTGGATTGTATTTTCAGGCGCGGGTCTACCAGAGCATAAACAATATCCAGGATGAAAACGGTGATGGCCAGGAAATAGGCGAAAGTGGTTACGAGGGCTACAATAACTCCGATCTCGTTATTTGCAAGTGCCTGCACAAAGAATCCACCGATGCCACCTACGTTGAAAAAATACTCGACTGCAATGCACTCCTGCCAAATCGAAATCATGATCAGCGCAAAGCTGGTGATGATACTCGGCAAGGCAGGACGCAGCAAGTAGCGCCGCTCCAGGACACTCGCGGGTAGGCCCTTGGCCCGGGCCAGCTCGATGTAACTTTCATTCGAGAATGTAAGGAAATAAGCCCTCCAGGAGTAAATGCTCTGGAAGAACTTGCTCAGAAAGATCGCCAGGAAGGGTAGGAACAGCCCGCGCAGCAGTTTGGGGACGAAACTCAGGTCGAAGGTAGTCGTCCAGGTGTTGAATCCCAGCGAATAATTGGTCTCTCTCAGGACGCGATAGAAGACGATAATCAATACCAGACCATACATCCAGCTTGGAGCCGCCGAAGTGGGCGCCAGGGCAGTTAGCACCCGGTCCACCCAACTGCCGGGTTTGCGCGTCAACAGGAGGGCGATCACGACGCTGGTCAGGAAAAGCCCCAGGTTGGAGAGGCCCAATAACAGCAGGGTGCGCGGCAGGTAGCTCAGAATCTCAGTCTTGATATCCCGGGTGAGGACGTCCCGGGTGTGCGTGCCATCGACGTAGGTGCTGGAGATGGCGTACTCTTGCCGGGATTTGCCCCAATCCAGGGTGACGCCTTTCACCAGCCAGTTCAACACGCGCTGGGTGTAAGGCTGGTCGAGCCCGAACGAGGCCTCCATTTGTTTTTCAACCTGGTCGATGGTCTGCTGGCGCTCTGGCTCGCCTGTGTCCCTCAGCCAGCCGCTCATCAGCATAGCGTTGATATCTTCAGAGATCAGCCCTTTCTGGATCGTATCCAGGTAACCACCCAGGTTGGCAATATATATGATCAGGAACACGCTGGCAATTACGGTAGCGAACAGGGTAATTCCCCGCAGGGCAGTGTACTTGACCACCCGGCCCAGGGCGCTCGCGCCTGCCGCTGGGGACGGGGTCTGGGCGGCCTTAGGCCTGGCCCAAAAAAGGAACCGGCGCTGTGCAGACTGCGGTTGGACCCTGACGGGCTGCGTAATCTCGCCGTCTGGGGCCGTCTGAAGAACAACGCGGGGCGATTCTGCAGTTGGCGGTTCAGGCTGAACGGCCATGACGGGAGGGACCTGCGGCTGAGCCTCCGGCAGCGGCGCGGCAGCTTGCTCCTGCCGCAGGCGCCCGGCGGCCCAAACCAGGCCCTTGCGCGCCGATTCGCTGCCCGGGTTCAGCTCGAGCGCCTTGTTGAGGTAGGCAAGGCTGGCTTGCGGCGCAGCCACCGCTGCCATGATCAGCCAGGGCGTTTCGTCGGCGGGGTCCAGGCGCGCCGCCAGCAAGGCTAGGCGCTGTGCTTCGCCGACGTCCCCGCGCTGCAGGGCCTTTTTGGCCTGCCGGATTGCCTGTTGTGCATCGATTTCGGTCAAAAATCGCGTCCCTAGTTAGTTGGTCAAGGATCTGGATTCTTATTTTAACGCCATTAGAACAATAAACCAATAACCTGTGCTTTAACCTAACCCCCGGCCCCTTTCCCTTATGATTTTTGATTACTTAATTGGGTAATGTACATACCTCGCGATCAACCAGAACCTCACCCC
>DBMK01000242.1 GCA_002298885.1 Anaerolineaceae bacterium UBA700 | reverse complement strand
GGCTGGCGGCGCCAGCCGGCACCGGCACACCGGCCATGATGCGAGTTTTAAGGAAAGAAATGATGAGACGCCTGATTTCATTTTTGCTGGCGGCGGTGCTGCTAGGTGGGTGCAGCGGGGTTACCCCAACGGCAAGGAGCGTTACTGCCACCGCAGCGCCGCCGGCAACGACCAGCACGGCAGTTCCGACGGTTACGCTTACGGCAACAGCCACGCAAACGCCGAAGCAGTTGAACTGGTGGGATAAGACNNTACGACAGCAACGGCGATGGCATCGGCGACTTCAACGGCATCACCCAAAAACTCGATTATCTAAACGACGGCAACCCGAATACGACAAGCGATCTGGGCATCGGCGGGATCTGGCTGATGCCGATCAATCCTTCGCCCAGCTATCACGGCTACGACGTGACCGATTATTACACGGTCAACCCGGCCTACGGGACGATGGACGATTTCAAGCGCTTGCTGGCCGAGGCCCACAAGCGGGGGATCAAAGTGATTCTCGACCTGGTGCTGAACCACACCTCCAGCCAACATCCCTGGTTCGAGCAGGCCAACAGCGACCCGCAGTCTGAGAAACGCGACTGGTACATCTGGTCGCCGACGAACCCTGGCTACCTGGGGCCGTTCGGGGTGGCCTGGCACCCGGGGAAAACCGGTTTTTACTACGGCATGTTCTCCAGCAGCATGCCCGATCTCAACTATAATAATCCTGCCGTCACAAACGAGATGGAAAACGTGGTCAAGTTCTGGCTGGACGATGTGGGCGTCGACGGCTTCCGCATCGACGCAGCCAAGCACCTCATCGAGGAAGGCCAGAAGCAAGAAAATACCCAGTCGACGCATGTATGGTTCAAAGGGTTTTACAAAGCCTACAAGGCGGATAACCCCAACGCCTACACCGTAGGCGAGGTAGCGGCCAGCACCGCCCGTCTGGTAGCAACATACACCGGCGACCAGATGGACCAGGTTTTTAACTTTGAGCTGGCGAGTGCGATGGTCAGCAGCGCCCGGGGAGAGGCGGCCTCCAGCGTGACCAGCGCCATTAAGTTCGTCCAGCAGGACATGCCCAGTTGGGAGTTCGCCACCTTTCTCACCAATCACGACCAGAACCGGGTGATGAGCACGCTGGGCGGGAACGTTAACCGGGCCAAAGTTGCGGCCTCACTGCTGTTGACCCTACCCGGCACGCCCTTCCTGTATTACGGCGAAGAGACCGGCATGCAGGGCCAGAAGCCGGACGAGGACATCCGCCGGCCGATGCAGTGGTCCGGCGAGGCGCACGGCGGGTTTACGACCGGGACGCCCTGGCGCGAGGTGGGCGATAATTACGCCCAGGCCAACGTGAGCGCTGAGGAAAAGGACCCCGATTCGCTGCTCAGCCACTACCGCAGCCTGATCGCCCTGCGCAGCGCCCATCCCGCGCTGCAGTCCGGCGGACTGACGCTGCTCGCGACGGGAAATCCGGGGGTCTATGGCATCCTTCGGACGGGAGAAAGCGAGACCATCCTGGTGCTGGTCAACCTGACCAAGGCGGCGGTATCGGATTACGCACTGAGCCTGGACACGACCGCCCTGGCGGAAGGGGCTTACCAGCTCGAATCGCTCCTCGGCGAAATGAATGCAGGATCACTGAGCGTTGCGGGCGGGACATTCAGCAATTTTAAGCCGGTGGGAACACTGGCGGCATATAGTACGTATATTTTTAAGCTAAATCATTAAACTCAAACTACCCCCTTTCACTCCCGCCATTTGCGCCGGATCCCCCCGGCAAATCCGAGGCTTCGCGGCGTAAAAGCAGGGAAGAAACAGGAGGCATCATGAAAATTCACCTGCCATTCCGGATCAGGCCGATCCTGTTGATCCTGTCGATCCTGGCGGTATGCGCCATCGCCTGGGCCTTGCGTTGGCACGCCGTGACGACGCTGGACGTCGATTACGACGAAGACGACTACCTGCGCGCTGCCCAGCAGTACGCCGGGTTCATCCGCAGCGGAGACCTGTCCGGTTTCCTGAACACGAATTACCGCCCGGAGCACCCTCCGCTGGCCAAAATCGTGTTCGGCCTGAGCATCCTGCCCGCCCCCGAAGCGCCGCTGATCCCCGACCGGCCGACAACGGCCAAACCGGACCAGAGCCTGCCCAAGGAACAGCTACAGGATGCACGCACCTCGGGGGCCGTCATGAACACCCTGACGGTCTTTTTGCTGGCCATCCTCAACCCGCTGGCGGGCTTATTCCTGGCCATCCATTCGTTTACCATCAAGTACGTTTCGCAAGTCATGCTCGAATCGCTGCCGGCGCTCACCAGCCTGGTCACTGTGCTGTGCTACGTGCGCTGGAAGAAAAAAGGCCAAGGTAAGTTCAGCCGCTGGTTGGCGGCTTCGGCCGTCTTCCTGGGCCTCACGGCGGCCTCCAAGTACCTGTACTGCGTGGTGGGGGTGGCCATCCTGGTGGATTGGTTCTTCACCGCCAGGGAGGAAGAGGATTTAAAGCGTTTCTTCCGCAGCGCGGCGCTGTGGGGGGTGTTGGCTTTCGTCGTATTTTTTGTGGCCGACCCTTACCTGTGGCTCAGTCCAATCGAGCGCCTGAAGGAATCGGTGCTCTACCATGCAGCCTATTCCAGCGGCGCCAGCGAGGTGCAGAGCGCCAATTTCCCCATCTGGCAGCCGTTGGTGTGGCTAAACACTTCCCCGCTCATGTGGCAGGCCAATGCCTTCCCGATCGCCATCGACCCTATGATCACCCTGTTTGCGGCGTTCGGTGCGGGAATTTTGTGGCGCAGAGAGAGAGTCTATGCCCTGTGGCTGGGGATCGCCATCTTGTTCCTGCTGGTATGGCCGACGAAATGGCCGCAGTACATTGTGATCCTGACTGCGCCGCTCTCGCTGGCGGCTGCGGACGGCATGACGGCGCTGGTCCTCCAGCCGGCGCGCAACTGGCTGGCGGGCCTGCGCGAGCGCAGAGGGCGCAAATCCGCTGCCCGGGCCAATAAAGCGCGCCAGGTGCTGCCCTGGCTGGTGCCGGGACTGATCGTCTTTACCGTTTTCACCGTTCTGCCGTTGTTGTTCCAACTGGCGGTCTCGCTGACGAATTTCAACAGCGTCTCGATCCGAGACGGGCTGCAGGGCGGGATCATGCGCGAGGTGCTGGGCGGTCTGAGCGGACAGATCAAGCCGATCGACCCGGTCTTCCCCTTCCGCTCGCTGAAGGTGGCCTACACCGGGCCGGTGTTGTACCTACCGGTGTTGGATTACATCACCAGCCAGGGCATATTGGTATTCAACCTGGTGTGGACGGTACTGTCGGTGGGCCTGCAAACCCTGCTGGGGTTAGGCGCGGCGCTGCTGCTGTGGCAGCGCGGCATCCGCCTGAGGCGCTCGTGGGAAGCCCTGTTCATCCTGCCCTGGGCCATCCCCGAAATGATCGGCGCCTTGATGTGGTGGAACGTTTTTGCCCCAACCACCGGCTGGCTGGCCCTGGCGACCGATTCTTACGGAAAGAATATCCCATTCGCATCCCTTTTGGGATGGACGGACAGCCCAGACCTGGCTATGCTGGTGCTGTTGATTGCCGGCGTCTGGTACGGTTTCCCGTTCATGATGCTGGCAGCTTCCACCGGGCTGAAAATGCTGCCCCAGGACGTTTACGATGCAGCGGCGATGGATGGGGCCGGCGCCTGGCGCACCTTCCGGAAAGTGACCTGGCCCCTGCTGGCCCCGCTGGTGGTGCCGGCGATCATCGTGCGCGGCATCTTTGCCTTCAACCAGTTCTACCTGTTTCAGACCTTTGGGGTCGGAAACGGCACCCTGGCGACGCTCTCGTACAACTTCTTCAACCCCAGCGGCTACTTAAACGGCCAATTCTCCATATCGGCCGTGCTCAATATCTTGACCCTGCTCATGCTGGTCGGGTTCGTGGTCCTGTTCAACCGCTGGAGCAACGCCGGCGAGGGGGTGACCTATGCGTAAAATTTCGGGACTGCGCCAGTTTTCTTCGCAAATCATACTGGCCCTGATCGGCCTGTATGTAATCCTGCCAATCTGGGGCATCCTGCGCCTGGCCTTCGACGGCTCGCTGATCAGCCGGGCCACCGAATTCCGGCTGCTCCCCAAGATATTTTCAATCGACGCCATCTTCAAAGTGCTGGATAAGCCCTACCAGTCGGTCAATTTCACCACCCTTCTGCAGAACAGCCTGGTGGTTTCGCTGGGGGCGGCGCTGATCTCTATGCTCCTGGGGGCTAGCCTGGCCTACGCCTTTGCCCGCTTCCGCTTCCCAGGGCGCCAGGCAGGCCTGTTCGTGCTGCTGCTCACCGCCCTGCTGCCGCCAATCGCCTTCACCACCCCCCTCTACATCGTCCTGAGCATCCTGAAAATTCGCACCACGCTGCTGGGACTGACGATCGTCTATGCGGTGTTCGCCATGCCGTTCTGCATCTGGAACATGCGGGCGGCGTTCCAATCCATCCCCAAGGAGCTCGAAGAGGCGGCTTACCTGGACGGAGCCGGCAATCTATCCACCTTCAGGCTGGTCACGCTGCCGCTCGCCATCCCATCCATCGCAGTGGCGGCGCTGATCGCCTTTTTGATGGCGTATTCCGAATTCGCCATTGGCTGGCTGTTCGTGGAAAAGGCGGATACGGTGACCCTGGCCATGTCGATCTACGCCATGGTCACCTCCGGCGGCGCCCAGCCCTGGAGCATGCTCGGCTCGCTGATTCTGATCATGGCGGCGCCGGTGGTGGCCATCTTCCTGCTGCTCCAGCGCACCCTTTTGGAGCGCATGATGTTCGGAGAGATCAGAAAATAGTTTTTTTGCAAAAAATGCGCCTTCGGCGCATTTTTTGCAAAAAAACTATTTATCT
>DBMK01000334.1 GCA_002298885.1 Anaerolineaceae bacterium UBA700 | reverse complement strand
GTTCGTATTTCTGCTTTGCCATGATTTCTTCTCCTCAAATACAAGACATCCGTGCAGCAAAGTCGGCAACAAGAGCCCACAATGGGAGTTGAACCCATGACCCCGCCCTTACCAAGGGCGTGCTCTACCAACTGAGCTATGTGGGCGTGCCGTTCTCAATGGCCTCCGCAATGCAGCGGAGTCAAGGTCTCTCGACCTGTGGGCGGTGAAGGATTCGAACCTCCGAAGGAGTGTCTCCAACTGATTTACAGTCAGTCCCCGTTGGCCACTTGGGTAACCGCCCAGGCCCGAGCCGTTGCCAGCTCGCAGGTGAGGTCGTTTGCGTAAACGGTCTCACATGCCAGCCGCCAACTGAGCCGACGATGGGAATCGAACCCATAACCTACCACTTACAAGGCGGTTGCTCTGCCGATTGAGCTACGTCGGCGGCAATATTGTTAAGTTGCTAAGCGGCAGAATTATACCAGAAGCCGCAAATACAGACAAGACTTAATTAACCTGACTCGAACGCAGCGGAGAGGGAGTTTATCATGCAGAGTGGGGAATCGTCAAGAGATATTAAATCAAGGACGAAAAGAGAGGATGTTCGTCTTAATTCCCCGATGTCATTTGGTTCAATACTGAATGTAAAACCTGGATGCTTTGCAGATATTCTGCTATCGAGATGTGCTCGTCCGGCGTGTGGTCGAGAGTCGAATCGCCAGGGCCGTAGGCGACGGTGGGGCAAGCCCAGATAGGCGCCAGGATATTCATATCGGAGGTGCCGGTTTTGAGCGAGAAGACCGGGCTCCCGCCCGCCTTGCGCACCGAAGCCAGGAAAGCCCTGACCAGCGGAGTGTTCTTCTCGGCGCGGTACGCCGGCAGCGGATCGGTGATTTCCAGCGCGCCTGCTCCTTTCAGCTCGTGCAGCCGGGCGATTAGCTCATCGGGGGCCACGGCAGGCGGGAGACGAATGCCGATATGCAGGCTGGCGCTCTCGGCGAAGCCGTCGGAGGCCGACTGCATGCCGCGCAGGGTGGGGGTGAGCCGGTAAAACGGCCCCTGCCCGGGTTGATTGACGCTCTCGCACCAGGCGCTCAGGGCGTTCCAGAAGCGAACAGCCGCCTCGGGGGCGCTCTCCAGGCCGCTGGCGGTGTGCGCCATCGAGACTTGCACCTGGTAATCGACCCACAGGCTGCCTTTAAATCCCAGGGTAATATGATCCCATTTACTCGGCTCGCCGATGACCAGCGCCTGCGGCGGGCGCCTGCCGCGCAGCGCCACTGCGCCATGTGAACGGCTTTCCTCACCGACCGCCCCGATGACGGTGACGCGCCAGCCGGGCGGGGGCGCGAACTGAGCCCCTGCCGCGGTAAAACATGCGAGCGGTCCTTTGGCGTCTACCGCTCCCCTGGCGTACAGCAAATCCCCATCCCGGCGTACGTCGATAAATCCCGGAACGGTATCGATGTGACCCAACAGCACGATCTCATTAGGCCCATCGCCGCGGCTCCCAATCGCATTGCCGGTCTCGTCTGCAAAGGCTTCGTACCCGTTCGCCCGCATCCATTCCACCAGGTAGGCCACAGCCTCTGCCTCCTGATGGGAGGGGCTGTAGATTCCGACGAGGCCTTCAAGCAGGGAAAGCGCGTCCAATTTCATCCTAACCTTGCAATACTTCTTTGACCTGCTCCACAACGACCGCCAGATCGTCTTTGGTGATCACCAACGGCGGCAGGAAACGCATCACGGTCAGACCGGCGGGTAGGGCCATCACGCCGCGGGCCATCAATTCTTGCAGGTAGGGGGTTACTTTTTGCTTCAGCTCGATGCCCACCATCAATCCCAGGCCGCGCACCTCGCGGATCAGCGGCGACTCGATGCGCTGCAGGGCGCCCATGAACCATTCTCCCAGCTCGGCGGCACGCTCGGGCAAATGGTTTTCCTCTATATATCCCAGGGCCGCCAGCGAAGCTGCGCAGGCGAGCGGGTTGCCGCCGAAGGTCGAGCCGTGCGTCTGCGGCGGCAGGGGTCCGAAGCGCTCCTGGATGAGGGTTGCGCCCATCGGCAGGCCGCCGGCAATCGATTTGGCCAGGCACAAGAGGTCCGGCTGGAGGCCGTAATGCTGGTGGGCAAACAGCCTGCCGGTGCGGCCGAAACCGGTCTGCACCTCGTCGATGATCAATAAAGCGCCGCGTTCGTGGCAAAGTTCCTGGGCCAGCTTCAGGTAAGCCGGGTCCCCGGGGCGCACGCCGCCCTCTCCCTGTACTACTTCGAGGATCACGGCGGCGGTCTGGTCTGACACTGCAGCCGAGAGCGCTTCGATATCGTTGTAGGGCACGTGGGTGAAACCGGGAATCAACGGCTCGAACGGCTCGCGGTATTTCTTCTCCCAGGTAGCGGAAAGGGCACCCATGGTGCGCCCGTGGAAACCGCGCATGGTCGCCACCACCTGGCTGCGCCCGGTGAGCAGGCGGGAAAACTTGAGCGCCGTCTCCACCGCCTCGGCGCCCGAATTGCAAAGGAAGACCCGGCCCATGCCGGTCAGGGTTGCCAGCTTTTCTTCGAGGGCGGCGCGTTTATCGTTGTAAAACATCTCCGGGCAGGAGATGAGCACCTGGGCCTGGTCGGCGATGGCCTTGGCGACAGCCGGGTTGGCGTGGCCCAGGTTGGCCGTGCCCTGCCCGCCGGCGCAGTCGATGTATTCCTTGCCGTTTGCGTCCCACAAGTGCGCCCCCAGCCCGCGTACGATGGCTACCGGGCGCTTGGTGTATACGCCGGAGGTGTACTGGTCCTCGAGGGCTTGAATGGTGGAAGTATCGGATTGGTTTTGCATGGTTGGCCTTCTCTAGATTACCGAAGTCTTTAATAACTTTTGCCGGCCTCACCCCCCTGCCCCCCTCTCCTGGAGCGGTGAAGCATGCTCCAGGAGAGGGGGAGACGACACATTATTATCGTTCGCTCCCCTCTCCTGACAGGTTTTTCGTCAGGAGAGGGGGTGGGGGGTGAGGCAATATACATTATTCAATAACAGTCCCTTTGCCATTCAGCGCATCCAGCAGCGGGTGCTCCACCCGCCCGTCGGCAAAGATCACCCGGGTGACGCCAAGGGCGATGGCTTCACTGGCGCCCAGCACCTTTTTCTTCATCCGGCCTTCGGCAAAGCCGAGGGCATTTTCGAGGTCTGCGGCAGCAATACGCGGGATGAGCGTGCTCTCGTCGGGAAAATTGCGCATCAAACCGGGCACGTTGGTCAGCAGGATCAGGCTGGCGGCCTTTACCGCTCCAGCAACCATGGCCGCCGCCCGGTCGGCATCCACGTTCAGGGCGTCGCCCTCGGGCGAGATGGCCAGGGGCGCGATGACCGGGGTCAGGCCCGACTGGGCGAGCTGCAAGATCAGTTCTCCATTGACGCTCTCGATCTTGCCGGTGTAATCGTCGCGCAGCATGATCTTGCGCCCGTTTTCGACGACGCGGATGGCTTCCTTGCGCTGGGCGAGCATGATGCGCCCATCGACGCCGGAAAAGCCGAAGGCATTGACACCGAATTTCTGCAGCCGCTCGACCAGGAGCGTGTTGATTTTGCCAGTGGTGACCATGGCAAAGATTTCCAGCGTTTCCCGGTCGGTGTAGCGGCTGGTGAATCCGGAGGTCGAGGTGACGAAGCGCGGTGGGTGGCCCAACTGGGTCGAGATTTCGTTGGTCTCGGCCGAGCCGCCATGCACCAGGACCACCGGCTGCCCCTGCTTGACCAGCCCCGCCACGTCCGCGCAAATTGCATCCAGGTTGACTCCTGCGGCACCACCGATTTTGATTACGAGCATAAGAACTCCGTTGAAGTTTACAGTTTACAATTTACAGTCTGTCAGTCGGTCAGTCTTTCAGTCGATCTGTCAGTCTTTCAGTCGACCAATTCATTAGTCCTTCAATGCGAAAGTCTGCTTGTTCGCCAGCCGATCCTTGATTACTGACAGACTGATCGACTGACAGACTGACTGACTAAACTGGATGCAACCCAGAAAACGTGAGCCCCGCCGTCTCATCAAACCCGCACATCAGGTTCATGGCCTGGACGGCGGAGCCGGAGGCGCCTTTCATCAGGTTGTCGATGGCGGCCAGGCAGACGACCCGGCCGGATTTGGGGTCCAGCTCGAAACCGACGTCGGCGTAGTTCGTGCCAGCCAGGATCTTGGGATCGGGGACGCGGTAGATACCTCGGCGGTCCTTGACCAGGCGCAGGAAGGGCTCAGCCTCGGTCCAGGAGCGATACAGGCGCCACAGGTCTTTTTCGGCTACGCCGGGCTTTAAAAATGCGTGAGCTGCGGCCAGGGAGCCGCGCACGATGTCGACCGAGGTGATGGTCAGGTGGACATTCTGAATGCCCAGCTCCTGGATCACCTCGGCGGTGTGGCGGTGGCCGTAGGCGGCGTAGGTGCGCACGATGTTGCTGCGCTCGGGATGGTGCGAGCCGGGATTGGGGGACTGCCCGCCTTCGGACGAGCCGACTTTAATATCCACGATTACCGGCATGTCGTCGCGCAGCAGACCGGCCTGGACCAGCGGATAGAGCGCCAGGTTGGCCGCCGTGGCATTGCAGCCTACCCCGCTGACGTAGCTAGCCGTGCGCATTTCAGCGCGGTGCAGCTCCGGCAGGCCGTAGACGAAGCGCCCCAGCCAGTCCGGCGCGGCGTGGTCGCCGTCGTAATACTCCTTGTAAGCTTTGGGGTCGCGCAGGCGAAAATCGGCGGCCAGGTCGATTATTTTTGGAGCCAGGCCGGCGTACACATCGATCTTGTGCTGGCTTTCGCCGTGCGGAAGGGCCAGGAAAAGCACGTCGCAAGGCTGGAGGGTCTCGCGAGATTCAAATTTGAGCGTAGTGCGCTTGCGCAGGTTGGGGTGCTGCTGGTAAACAAATTCGCCCATGTGCGATTCAGAGGTGGCTTGGGCCACCTCAACGCCGGGATGGTCCAGCAGCAGGCGCAGCAGCTCCCCGCCGGCATAACCCGAGGCTCCGATGATGGAAACATTTAGCTTCGATTTATCTTCCATGTTCACAAGCACCTGATTGAATGGTCTTTCATCTGAATAAACGCCTTTCAAATGCCCAGGCCCAGAATCGTAGTAACGACTTCAGTCGTT
>DBMK01000073.1 GCA_002298885.1 Anaerolineaceae bacterium UBA700 | reverse complement strand
ACACAGTTGCTCTGTGGTGAAAATGTAGGAAATTTAGGAGCGCGATAACTGGTACAGGCTGTATGCGCCGAGGGCGAGGAGGACGCCGAACATGACCACCAGCGGCCAGGCGCCTTGCTGGGCAAAATAGCCCGGGCTGACGATGACAGTGTAGAACAACATGCCCAGGGCCGTAAAGCCGGCAGCGCGGCCCCAGGATAGCCGCCGCAGCAGGGCCAGGCCGGCGATAACCAGGGCAAGGGCGGTGGCAGCTTCGGCCGCAAGGTGGAACCCGAGGGCGATTGGGGCGGTCTTGACCTCCGGCACCTGCCCGGCAGCCAGGAAGAAGATCCACTGGCACAGCATCAAAATACCGACGACAATCGAATAAATTGCAGCAAATTTAGTTTTCATGATTCCTCCTATTATTTTGATTTATACGTTGACGAGAAGGTATTGTTGCATAGAGTGATAAAAATCCACTACACACCTGCCCTGGCGGGTGGTGCCTTCGCGCCTCTGCGGTGAAGGATAACTGATGATAAAATTGATATTGTCCTGATTTATTCACATCCCGTTGTAGTTGGTCAACAGGCGGAACAAGCTTTCCCGCCTGGTCTGATTTTCAGGTGCAAATGAACACGGCTTTGCTGGCAACCAAACTCTACTTTCCTCCCTACCGGCCAAACCTGGTGGCGCGGCCGCGGCTGCTGGCCAGGCTGGACGAAGGCCTGCGCCTGGGGCGAAAGATCACCCTGGTTTCGGCCCCGGCCGGATTCGGCAAGACGACCCTGATCGTCGAATGGCTGGCGGCGGACCAGCATAAGCAGCAGGGTGGGCCGGGGACGGCCTGGCTTTCGCTGGACGAGGGGGACAACGAGCTTTCGACTTTCGTCACTTACCTGGTGGCGGCTTTAAAGAACGTCCAGCCCACCATCGGCGAAACGACCATGCGGTTGTTGGCGGGAGAGCGCCTGCCGTCGGTCGAAGCGTTGTTCCTGCCGCTGCTCAACGATCTGGCGGTGGCTGCGCAGCCCTTCGTATTGGTACTGGACGACTACCACACCCTGCGCCTGCCGGAACTGCAAGAAGCCATGGCGTTGTTGATTGAGCGCCAGCCGCCACAGATGCACGTGGTCATCACCACCCGCCAGGACCCCCTGCTGCCGGTGGCCCGCTGGCGCGCCCGCGGCTGGCTGACCGAGGTGCGCATGAGCGACCTGCGCTTCAGCGAGCAGGAGGCCGCCGATTTTCTCAACCGCAGCATGGGGTTGAGCCTCCAGGCACAGGATATCCAGGCCCTTGAAGCGCGTACCGAGGGTTGGATCGCCGGCTTGCAGCTTGCGGCGGTCTCGCTGCAGCAGTTCGACACCTGCGGCCGGTGCGGCGACGAGGACCAGGCCGGCGATTTTATCCGCGCGTTTGCCGGTGACGACCGGTACATTATGGAATACCTGGTCGAGGAAGTGCTGTGCTGCCAGACCCAGGAGACGCAAGATTTTCTGCTGCAGACGGCCATCCTCGAAAGGTTTAATGCGGCACTGTGCGACGCGGTGATAGAAGGGAGAAAGTCGAGAATAGGGAATAGAGACGCGAGAATAGAGAGTGAAGAGGCGTCACGACTCTCTACTCTCGACTCTCCACTCTCTACTCTCCATTCTCTATCTTCCCAACCCATCCTGGATTACCTGGATAAGGCCAATATGTTCCTCATCCCTCTCGACAGCCGGCGGGAGTGGTACAGGTACCACCACCTGTTTGCCGAGCTGCTGCGCCACCGGCTGGAGCGCCAGAGTGCGATCGGCGCCGGCGAGCTGCACCGCCGTGCGGCGGTCTGGCTCGAAGCGAACGGCTACACTTCCGAAGCCATCCGCCACGCTATGGCCGCCAGGGATTACGATTTGATGGTCGAAATGATCACCCGCGCCGCCGGCGGCGGTGAGCAGTGGTCGCACGGCGAGGCCAGCGCCCTGGTGATGTGGCTGAATGCGCTCCCACCGGCTGTGCTCAGGGCGCACCCGGAGCTGGAAGCGCACCTCGGGCGGGCCTATTACGTCACTGGCCGCTTTGAGGAAATGAAGCAGGTGCTCGACCGGCTGGACGCGCGGCTGAAGCTGGGTCCGCAGGACGATCCTGGGGTGCGCCGGCTGCAGGGCGAATTGGCCCTCAACCGCATCCTGTATGAGACGGCGATAGGCAACCTGGAGCGCACGCGCCAGTTGGCGCTGGAGGCGCTCGAAAAGATTCCCGAGGATCAGCTCTACCCACGCTCGCGGGCCTATTTCTCGCTGGGCATTGCCAACGATACCCGCCTGCATTATGCCGAGGCGCTCGAAGCTTACGAGCAGGCCATCCGCCTGGCGCGCAGCGCGGATGCCTATTTTGCGCACACGGCAACGGTGGCCAACTTGAGCTGGATGCTGTGCAGCATGGGCCAACTGCGGCGGGCCGAACTGCTGGTGCGCGAAGCAATCGAGCTCGAAAGCCGGAATCCTGCCCCCATTCCCCTGGTGGGATCGGCCTACGCTGTGCTTTGCTTTTGCCTGTACGAGCGCAATCAGCTCGAAGAAGCCGAGAGCGCCGCGGTTGCCAGCATCGAGCACTTCCGTCTGGGCAACATTATCGATAAATATGGCTGGTACCACTTGCAACTGGCAACCACCCGTCAGGCCATGGGCAACGCCGAGGGGGCGCGCCAGGCCTGGAAGGAAGCCGAGGACATCCTCGCAGCCCATCCTTACGGCGAGGGGAACCTGCTGCTCTCGCGCGAATTCCAGGCCCGGCTGTGGATGGGACAGGGCGAGCAGGATAAGGCCGTACGCTGGGCGCGCGAATACGAAAAGATGGTCGACCAGCCACAGACGCGCTACAAAGAGTACGCCGATATGGCTTACATTCGAGTGCTGGTCTACGAAAAACGTTTCGAGGCGGCGTGGCAGCGGCTGGACGGCTGGATCGCCGGCGCCGAAGCCGGTGAGCGCTGGGGCTCGCTGGTGGCCTGGTACGCCTGGCGGGCGGCGGTGATGGATGGGCTGGGCAAGCGTCCGGCTGCGTTAGCCGATCTCAAACGCAGCCTCGAGCTCGCCGAGCCGGAGGGGTATGTGCGCTCGATCCTGGATTTGGGCGAGCCGGCGCGCAGCCTGCTCCAGGGTTGCCTGCTGCAGATTTCGGAAGAACGCCTACGGGAGTACGCGGGTATGCTGCTTGCGGCGTTCCCTTCCCAGGCAGACCAGAAAACAGTCCCCGCCGCGAAGCTTGCCTCGCCGAACGGCCTGTTGGTCGAGCCGCTGACCGACCGCGAGCTGGAGGTGTTGGCCCTCATGTCGGGCGGCCTGTCGAACGTGGACATCGCCCGCAAGCTGTTCCTTTCAACCAACACGCTCAAGGCGCATTCGCAGAGCATTTATTCCAAGCTGGACGTGCACAGCCGC
>DBMK01000023.1 GCA_002298885.1 Anaerolineaceae bacterium UBA700 | reverse complement strand
TTTTTTATACGGGAAAATCCCTAATCTAGCGAATTATCGAGGCGCAGGCCGTGGCCGCGGATGGTGGTGATGTATTGGTGATCCGGATCATAGAAGGCTAGGCGGTCGCGTAGGCGCCGAACCAGGGCATCCATGGCCTCCTCTGAGACGCCCTCGGACACCTCGTCTCCCCAAACCGTGCGGATGAGCTCCTCGCGAGCCACAACTTTGCCCACCTGGTCGTAAAGGATTTGCAAAAGACGGAATTGCGGCACGGATAGGGGCGGCAAGATTTCCTCTTTGCCGATCCACACCCGGCGCGAGCGGTTATCCAAAAACAGTCGCCCGCCCGATTGCTCCTGTGAAGCCTGGGCTCCTCCAAGCGGGATAGTTGAATCCGAACTCAAGAAGACAAAATTCTGCACCAGGGCGATCTGGATCATACCGCCATCTTGAAGGAAGATGGGGTCCTCGACCTTTTTTCCTTCGTAAAAAGTGCCGTTCTTGCTCCCCAGGTCTTCCAGCATAACCCCATCCTTCTGTGGAGTGACGCGGGCGTGGTAGCGGGAAACCTGGCGGTCGGGCACAACCACGTCACAGCCGGGGTCGCGGCCGATCATCAAGGACTTCCCGATCACCCAACGATTACCGTTCAAAGGCCCTGCCTGGCCGATCAAGACCGGCAGATCATTCCCCACAATGTTCATTCCTCCTCCGTTCGGTAAGCCTTCAGCTTCCCAGTTTAAATAATATCAAGTCCCAAGGTGTTCGATAGAGGCGAAACATCGATTCCTATCTACCCACCGTAAATCGAACCAATGCCACCTCTTATTATAACGATAATGTCTCCCGAGGTATAATATAGCAGATATCGCATGTTTTGTGCAATATTCCTGCCACCGCTGGGAAAAAACGCCGAAAAAAACACCAGCGACCTTTAGTGTTTTTAAGCAATTGGAGGTAGTCGTCCTATGCCAGTTCCACTCAAAGCCGGGGAGATCCTGCGCGGTCGCTACCGCGTCCAGCGAATCATCGGCCAGGGCGGCATGGGAAGCATTTACCTGGCGGACGATCTCAGGCTGGAGGGCCGCCAATGCGCCTTGAAAGAGGTGGAAAACGACCGCAGCCTGCCCCCAGAATTGCTCAAGGAAGCCCGCGAGCAATTCCTGCGTGAGGCCACAGTTTTGGCCCGCCTCGACCATCCAAACCTGCCCAAGGTATCCGACTTTTTTTCGATTGGCAACCGCGATTACCTGGTAATGGATTTCGTTCCGGGCAAGGATTTGCGGACGCTGATGCTAGAAGCACGGCAGGCTGGGGCCTTCCTGGCCGAAAGCGACGTACTGGATTGGGCTGCCCAGTTGGCTGACGCCTTGATCTACCTGCACAACCAAAACCCTCCCTTGCTCCACCGGGACATCAAGCCGAGTAACCTGAAGCTGACCCCTAGCGGCCTGCTAAAGCTGGTTGATTTTGGACTGGTGAAGGTGCTGGCGCCGGGCGAGGTGACTATCACCGTGCTGCAAGGCCAGGGAACGGCGCTGTACACGCCTCTGGAACAATACGGCGGCGACAGCGGGCATACCGACGCCCGTTCTGACATTTACGCCTTCGGCGCCACGTTATACCACCTGCTCACCAACCAGGCGCCAACCGATGCCCGCGAGCGTTTCCTGCACCCCGACAGCCAGGTGCCGCCGCGCGAGATTAATCCAGAAATCAGCCCAAAGACCGAACGGGTTATCTTGTGGGCAATGAGTCTTCACCCGGATGAACGCCCCGAAAGCGTCGACCGGTTCCGGCAGAGCCTGCTGGGCGATTCTCCGTCCTCCACCCGCCCAATCACGCGGCCGCCGCGCCTTCAAGATTACTTCCGCGGCATGCCGGAGCGCACCTTGCTCTACGCTTCGATTTCACTGGCAGTATTGAGTTTCATAATTACGATGTTCCATTAGTCCGGCGCGGTTTTTCCATGCGGGCGCGCTTGCTCATCCAGCGTTTCCACAGTACTCCCCCCAGCCAGCCTATAATCGATCCGATCAACGTTACCAGCAGGATACCCAGCCTTCCGGTTGAATCCATCCAGTTCTGGCTTCCCGGGAATTGGATTGCCAGGTAAAAGTAAGCCACCAACCCTCCCACTGCCGCTAAAAGCGCCCAGCGGATGGCCCAACGCATCGATGCCAGGCTGCGTCCCAACCAGAAGAAGCCAAAGGCAGCCCCCCAGGCGATCAAGTTGGCCAGCGCCCAATCTCCAGGGCCGGTCTTCATCGGCGGCGGAGGCGTGGGAGTAGGGGTAATGGTTGCCGTCGGCGAGGGTGTAGCAGTTTCGGTGATGGTTGGCGTCATCGAAGGCTGCGGGGTTGGGGTGATGGCAGTAATGGCAACCGCCCCGGTAGAAGATATATCCAGGCGCAGGATTTTTGATGTTAGCGCCGGCTCGGCCACCACCGTGATTTCAAGCAGCCCGGCGCTGGGGATGCGGAAAGACGCCCGAGCCACCCCGGCTGTTGTGGTCTCATCGACGGTGGACTGTGTGCTGGATTCAGCCAGGCCCTGGGTGAAGCGGAAGCGCACGACCGTCCCATCCGGGACAGGATTCCTGTTGTGATCCAGGATAATCCCTGTCCGCAGTGGCAAGTTATCGCCGACCTTGAAGCGGGGTGGCGGCGTGGCTGTGGCGCTGGGGCTTGGCTTTGGCGAAGCGGTTACTTCCGGCGTGGCAGTAGACGCCTGGGGCAGGTCCAGTTCCAATTGGATGACTTGAGAAGGATCCGGAGACGTGGCGACACTAAGGTCGTAGCCCGCGCCGGGCACCGAGACAGGCGGATTTCCCGTGGGAGTCAATTCCTGGAACAGGATGCGTGCCGCCATTTCGACGAAGGCTGGTGTTTTGCTGTAAAGGGCGTAGAAGGCAGTGAGCTTGGAGATATCCGTGGCATCCAGGTAATACGGCGCGTTGAATGCAAACAAGATCACCCGTTTGTTGCGGATTAAGTCGGGGCGTTCGGAGAGCAAACGCTGCAAAGCATTGGATTCTGGGCGGCTGGCAGACACGTCCAACGCGCCAATGACAATCCAATCTGCGGCCGCCAGGTCGTCCTGGATGTGCTGAGGCGAATCCTTGTTGCTGTCCAAATAATTCTTCAGGTCCAGAAATGAATACGAAGAAAGGTTGCCGGGTAAAACCTGGCCTCCAGCATTCGGCCCATACAAACGCAGGACCGCATTCATCATCGAATCGGCAGCCAGGATGGGCTGATTTGAACAGGTGGAACATTGTTTGGCTGAGGCCGTGTCGGTCAAAAAGACCATGCGCTCGCGCACTTCCGGCGGGCGGGGTAAAACCTGGCTCAGCTCGGCCTGGCTGGGGGAAATCAGGGTAACTGCCTGGTGTGCCACGTCGAACGTCACCTGGTCCCCCTGTCCCACCTGGGAGAGGCTACTGGGCGAATTGAGGACGTTATCCGGCGTGAAATCCGGGTACATTTTATACTTCAAGGTGAGGATCCGGGTTACCGACGCATCGACGCGTTGGGCAAAGGCCGTATCCTCACGATATTTCTGGGCAAAGAAATCCAGCGTACGCTGAAGGGTTGTGAAGGGATCCGAATCGGTGGAGGCAACAAAATTGTCGAGGTAAAGCAGATCATTCCCAGCCAGAAAGGCATTGCGGGCAATCTGGCGGGCGTCAAAGGACGAGCCGGTGGGATCGAAAAACTTGCGGATCCCGGTGCTGCCGAGGTTGTCGCTCACCACCAGCCCACCCGCCTGGCGCCAGGTGGCGAAAGCCGGCAGGCTGAGGATTTGATCCAGGGCGGCCTGGTCGAAACTGATGGGGCGGGTTGTATCCCGAATGTTTCCCTGGAAACCCTGATAACGGATGTGCGAGACCAGCAGGCCGTCGGTGGTCGAATCCGCCGAAGAAGCATCCCCGGTGACTGAAAAGAAGGGGGCCAGTTCGATCTGCTTCAGTTGTTCGAGCGATTTCTTTACTGTTGCCACGTCCTCTTCCGGCGGGCGGTCCGAGCTGCCGCGGCCGGGGAAATGTTTCGAAACGACCACCAGTTTTTGATCGCTGCCCTCGTGCAGGCCGCGGATGTAGGCCTGGCCCATCTCGCCTACCCAATACGGGTCGCCCCCAAACACGCGCGTGCCCAGGTCCGCAACTCCCTCCTTGGCGACAGTATCCTCGACGTCGAGCGAGGGCCCCATATAGAAGTTGATCCCCAGCGCCTCTAATTCCTGGCCCAGGGTCGAGCCGACGCGTTCAGCCAGCTTGGTATTCCAGGTTGCCCCGATTGACATTAAGTCTGGAAGCAGGGTCACCCCATTTAAAATCTGGTCGTTTGGTGATTGGTCGCCTTCTTGTGAAATCCCAATAAAAAGCGGGATATATTGCGGCGTAAAGACCTGCTTGGTGATCGGATTGGTCGCCGTTTGCTGCGAGCCGCTCCATTTATCCTCCTGCAGGCCGTTGGTAAGCTGCTGGATTGCATCTAACGTCCCGGCGGGGCCGACAAAATTGTCATTGGCCGCCGTAAGTATTACGCCGCCCAGGAACCGGTTGGACACAAAATCCATGATCTTCGAATCAGTGCTCGTCACATCGCGGCCCTTGAAGGTAACGATAAACAACTGGCCGACTTTTTCCTCCGGAGTGAGCTTTTGAAGCAGGAGTTTGGCCTT
Organism: Anaerolineaceae bacterium UBA700; assembly: GCA_002298885.1. The sequence continues at coordinate 8,553 of DBMK01000023.1, read as the reverse complement.
GGCCGCCGGGTCGTTTGCCTGCTGCGCCTGGACGGCCTGAAGATTCCCCGCCGGCAAAATGGACGCCGCCAGGAGAGAAATCAACAGGACCAGGTAAAACAAACGCCTCACACTGCCTCCAAAGATTGGCGAGCAATCTGCGGGACATCGGTGATGACCGCCCCAACGCCCCATCCGAACATGAGGCGAAATTTGCGCGACTCGTTAACCGTCCATGGAATAACCACTCGATTATGCTGCGCTTGCCTTCGTATGAAGCTCTCGGTCACGTCGGTGTAGTACGGCACCACGGCCTGGGGCACCATCCAGCGTCCCAATGCCGAGCGGGAAAGCCAACCCGGCGCCCCCTTCAAAGCGATCAACCCGCAAGAGATTGCAGGCAGGATCGCGTGAAACTTGACCAAAGCAACCGGGACGAAAGAAGTAACGAAGACGCGGTGAGCCAGCTTAAACTGCTGCACCAGGCGGGCGACCTTTTGAGGCAGGTCGTCGAATGGCGCGGCATAATTGGTCAATTCGATATCGTACAGAATGGTATCGCCAAATTCATCGAACACTTCGGCCAGGGTCGGAATGCGCTCGCCGGCATAGGCCCAATCGAACCAGCTTCCGGCGTCAAGCTTTTTAACCTCGGCCAGGCGTAAAGAGCGCAGCGGGCCGTGCCCGTCGGTCGTGCGGTCCAGATTCTGGTCATGCAGCACGACCACCTGGCCATCGCCGGTTAGCTTCACGTCCAGCTCGATTCCATCCGCGCCCTGCTGGCGCGCCAGGCGGAAGGCAGCGATTGTGTTTTCGGGTGCGTCGGTATTAGCCCCACGATGCGCAAAAATCAACGGCCGGTCGGGATGGACCGCCAGGTTAAAGCTCGACAAAATACGCCTCAGCGGCACGGTCGATTAACTCACGGGTCATACCCGGGTCAACTGCCATGTAGTGGGCAATGTCCAACACCTGGTCGCATAGGTCGCGCGGGTGATTGGCGCGTAATTTGCGCTCCCGCTTGATGTACCACTCCTGGATCAGGTAAGCCAGGCCCTGGTCATCGTAAGCGATGCCCTTCTGGGTGGATACTCGCCGGAAAATTTCACGGAATTCCTCAGGGCTTGGGTCGGGAATTTCAATCTTATGCCGCAAGCGGCGCAAGAACGCCTCGTCTACCAGGTCCTTGGGAGGAAGGTTGGTCGAAAAAACGACCAGGACGTCGAACACCAGCTCGATCTTGCGGCCGGTGTGCAGTGAAAGATAATCGATACGGTTTTCTAGGGGCACGATCCAACGGTTGAGCAGGTCGCGCGGGCGCACCTGCTGCCTTCCGAAATCGTCGATCAATAAAATACCGCCGTTCGCCTTCATTTGGAATGGCGCTTCGTAAAAGCGGTGCACATCGTCGAAGACCAGGTCCAGGCCCGCCAGGGTCAGCTCGCCGCCAGTCATGATAAATGGGCGGCGAATGCGCACCCAGCGCGGGTCGCGCTTAATTCCCGTCCGTATACTGCCGGTGCCTGGCTGCCTGTTGTCATCCTCCGGGATAAGTTGGTGGTTTACCGAATCGTACAAAGTGATAACCTGCCCGCCAACGAAAACCGAATAAGGGATGTAAATCGGCTGGTTCAGGATCATGGTGCCGATGGCGCGGGCGATGCTGGTCTTGCCGTTTCCCGGCGGCCCGTAGATGAAAATTGACGTGCCCGAGTTTACCGCGGGACCGAGTTTATGAAATGTGTTTTCAGAAAGGACCAGGTGGTTCATCACCTGGCGCATGAGGCGCGGCGTCACCTGCGAGCGGCTGCGGCTCTGGCGCTTCACCGATTCGTTGTAAATCTCGAGCGAGACCGGCGCAGGGCCGGCGTACTGGCTGCGTTCCAGCGCTTCCCGCGCCCGGGCAATCCCGGCGCCGGTGATCGCATATTGATACGCGCCCTCGCCGAGGCCGCCAATCTGCGATTGGCGTACTTCTACCAGCTTTTCGCGTTTCAAGGATTCGAGGAGTAAATCGACCACCCCGGTAAACGGCAGAGCTATCTCTTCTGCGACCCGGAAACCGGTCAGGTAACCTTGAAAATATAAGATTTTAAGAATTAGATCCTGAAGCCAGAGAGGCGATAATCCTGTTTCCTCAATGCGCTGGATCGGAGGCGGGACGAAAACAGGATTGGATACCGCTGCATTTACTGATGGAATCGCCATCGATGAGTCTCCGTACTTTTTTCCGATATCCATAAATTATAGCACCGCCCAAAATCCTTGGGGATCTGTTGGCAATGTTATGATCCCTGAATGAGTTTTGGCAAAATTGTAAGTACTCCCATTTCCCTGCCCATAAACTCGAACTTCATTTATAATCGGATTAATGCACATTTCCGTAATAATTCCGGCATACAACGAAATACAGACAATCGAGGAAATAGTCAAGCGGGTGCGGGTAACCGGCATTCCCGACGAGATCATCATCGTCGACGATGGTTCGACGGACGGCACACGCAAGGTAATTGCCGAGATGGACGGCAAGGACTGCGTGCGCTCCATTTTCCACGCTAAAAACATGGGAAAAGGCGCCGCAGTGCGCACTGCCATCCAAAATGCCACGGGTGACGTGATCATCATCCAGGACGCCGACCTTGAATACGATCCGCGTGAGTATCCAAATCTGCTCAAGCCCATCCAGGAAGGGATCGCCGATGTGGTCTACGGGTCGCGCTTCCTGGGAGGCGCTCGCCGGCCGATCCTGTATTGGAATATGGTGGCTAACAAGATCCTGACCTTCGTCACCAATATCCTTTACAACAACATCCTCAGTGACATGGAAACGGGATACAAAGTTTTCATACGGGCCAAGGTCAAGGATATCCCCCTGCACAGCCGCCGGTTTGAATTCGAGCCGGAATTTACCGCCAAGATCTTGAAGCGCCACATGCGTATCTTTGAAGTGCCGATTGCCTTTAACCCGCGTGATTACAACCAGGGGAAGAAAATCAAGGCCTCGGACGGCTTCGTTGCCATGTGGACGTTGATTAAGTATCGATTTGTCGATTGAACGGAAGTCTATCAGTCTCCCAGTCGGTCAGTCTCTCAGTCAATTAGTAAATTGCTTACGGCAGGTCTGTGACCCGCCGGTTTTTTTAACGCGTAAACCTCGATGGAATGTTTTCCAATCGCTCCCACCGGGTCTGTGACCCGCCAGCGGAGCAACAGAGAACGGGAAATGTTTTTACCGGCCTGATATCGGAGCGCCAATGCTCCAGGCGGGTCTGCGACCCGCCGGCGTTGGCAAAATGCGATGGCTAGACGTCCGTGGTCTGTCGTCCGTGGACTGTGGTCTTCATCCCCTCTTCACTCACTTACCTTAATATCCTTTACATTCAACTGTAGCGTCTCGCGCCCCATGAAGCTGTTCTTCTCAAAAGAATAGAGCAGGTCGACGAAGGGGGGCATGTGCTCGGCCCAGGCCCCCTGGCGGAAGGCAATCGCATCGTAGGTCAGGCGGTCGTCTGCCACCGTCAAGCGCAAATGCTGATTTTCGTTGCCGACCGTCCGGTAACGCGCCACTTTCAAACCGCGAGTGACGAAACACACCTCAGGGTTGGATAAGCCGAAAGGCTCCAGCGCCTCCTGCTCTCGCAGGATTTCCGGCCGCAGGTCACGCAAGGGGATTTCGAGATCGGCTCGCAGTACCGGCATTAAATCGCGCTTTCCCAATTCGCGTGCCGCGATTTCCTTCATCCGGCGCTCCAACTCCGGCAGGTCTGCATTGCGTACAGTGAATCCGGCCGCCATGGCGTGCCCGCCGTGATGCACGAGCAGTGAAGCGCACTCGTCCAATGCATGTGTGATATGGAACTCAGGGATGGAGCGGCAGGAAGCGCGGGTAAATTCTGCTTCCACCTGGCCGATGATAGCCGGGCGGTAATAGGTTTCGACCAGCCTGGCCGCAACCAATCCCACAATCCCCTTGTTGAACTCCGGCTTCATGGCAAACAAGAGGTGCTCGCTGGCATCGGCCCGCGCCAGGATCTCGGCCTCATGCTGCATCGATGAAGTCAGCTCCTGGCGGTGCCGGTTTTGGTTGTCCAGCTTCTGCGCCAAACTGCCGGCCTCGTACTCATCCAAGGCCATCAACAGGTTGTACGAAGCCACCGCTGATTCCATGCGGCCGGCGGCGTTTAAACGCGGCCCGATGATAAAGCCGATGTCGCGGGCCGAAATGCGCTTGTGCGCGTCCATACCGGCAGCTCCCACCAACGATAGCAGCCCCTGGCGCTGGTGCCTGTTCAGCAGTTTCAGGCCGGCTTTGACCATGGCCCGGTTCTCACCGTAGAGAGGCACGATGTCCGCCACCGTGCCCACTGCCACCAGGTCCAGCCAATCGGTTGCCTCGATGCCGGTAAATGGGCGAGTTTTTAAAAGAGCTTCGGCGATCTTGAAGGCCAGGCCGACCCCGGCCAGATTCTTGTCGGGATATTCATCTCCGGGCTGCTTGGGGCAAATTACGGCGCAGGCATCCGGCAGGCTCCCCCCCAGGGGTTCGTGGTGGTCGCTGACAATCAAATCCAGGCCGAGCGACCTGGCGTGGAGCGCCTCTTCCGGCGAACGAATCCCGCAGTCGACGGTCAGGACGAGGCTGGCGCCTTCGGCGGCAAGGCTATCCAGGGCGTCATTATTAACTCCATAGCCCTCTTCGAAGCGGTTCGGGATGTACTCCTCAGCCTTGCCCCCCATTGCCCGCAGGACCTGAACCATTAATGCTGTGGCAGTCACCCCGTCGACGTCGTAATCGCCGTAAACGACGATCTTCTCACCATTGTCAATTGCAGCCAACAGGCGCTTCACCGCCGGTTCCATTCCGGTCATCAGAAATGGGTCCGAAATCGGCCCTTCGGCGTACAGGAAGATCTTGGCATTCGGCTCCTGTAGGATACCACGGTTGTAAAGAAGCTGCTGCAAAACACGGCTATACGCAATTAATTCGGATTCAACTTCAACGGGAATTTTTGGGGCAATGTCCCAGCGCTTGGTGGAGTTATGATTCATGTTCCTTGTTCGCCGTCCATCATTCAGAATAGAATCGAGGCAGCCGGTTCGCAAGTCCGCACACAACCTCGTAATTATTGGTTCCCCAGGCTGCCGCTATTTCTTCGGCGCTGATCGAAGCCTCTCCCTGCGCCCCCAGCAGCACGACCTCGTCGCCGATCCTCGCCTCCGGGATGTTGTCCAACTGGAGCATGACCTGGTCCATGCATACGCCGCCGATCACGTCCACCCGCCTGCCATGAACCAGGGCGAAATTCCCCAGCCTGCGGCGAAAGCCGTCGGCGTACCCGGCGGCTATCACCCCGATGTGCTCGTTCCTAGATGTAGTGTACCGGTAGTTATAACTGATTCCATGCCCCGGCGGGAACTGCTTCACCGAGGTCAGGCGGGACTTCCAGGTGAGCGCAGGCCGCAAAGCGGGCGGGTTGGGTGTTTCTGCCGAAGGGTGCAGCCCGTATATCGAAATTCCGCAGCGCACCAGGTCGTAATGCGCTTCGGGAAAATAAATGGTCGCCGCCGAGTTGCAGGCGTGCACCAACGGCGGGCGCAGCCCGGCAGCTTCGAGGCACTCGACCAGCTTTTGGAAGCGCTCGAGCTGCCACAGGGTTGTCTGGCGCTCGGTCTCGTCGGCGCGGGCAAAGTGCGTGAACACGCCTTCTACTTCCAGCCCGGGCAGCCGCCGGATTTCCCCAAAGAACGGCATGCCGTCCTCCGCGAAAATACCCAACCTACCCATACCGGAATCGACCTTGACATGGACGCGCAGCCTGGCGCCGCAGCTTTGGGCCTGCTCGGCATAGGCTGTGGCCACTTCCAGGTCGTATACGCTCAAGCTTACGTTGTTACCTATTGCCTCCGTGGTCCGCAGGGGTGAAGTGTAGCCCAGCACCAGCACCGGCAAGTCGATTCCGTTTTGGCGCAGCGTAAGCGCTTCTTCCAGGCGCGCCACCCCGCACCAGGCCGCCCCGGCAGCTTTTGCCGCCCGGGCCACTTCAACCAGCCCGTGACCATACCCATTGGCCTTGACTACCGCCATTAATGGCACCCCCGCAATCGCATGCAGCTCCCGGATGTTATTTTTGATGGCCCCCAAATCGATTTCCAGCCAGGTCGTCAGTTCATCTCTCTGCATGGATTGAAGTATATCCGCTAAAATTGGTTTGAGCAAGCGGAGAGCTGCCTTCTCAGCGGGAAGAGAATCGCCCGAACATCGTTTAATGATATACAATAAAGAAATCCACCATGCTGAATGAAGTAGAATTCAATCAGGAGGTTTTCTATGGCTAACGACATTCTTGGCTTCGATCCTTTTGTCGAATTGGGCGCCTATCGCGATGCGCTGCGCCAACTCGTCGAAGGCGGCTGGTTTATGCCACGTGACCTGCTGCCATCCGCTATGGCCTCTGTGGTCATTCCGCTGGACTTGCTGGACAACGGGCCCGAGCTGGTCGTGCAGACCAACCTGCCCGGCGTCAAACCGGAGGACGTAGCAATTACCGTAGTTGGCGATACGCTCACTATCAAAGGCAGCCTGCACCAGCAGGAAGAATTCGAGGGAGCGAACTATTTACGCCGCGAGCGCCGCAACGCCAGCTTCACCAGGTCCGTCTCTCTCCCGGTAGCAGTGGACGCCGAGCATGGCGAAGCAAAATTTAAGAACGGGGTCCTGACACTGATTCTGCCGAAAGCTGAAGCCGTCCGGCCGAAGACGATTAAGGTCACCCAGGGAAAAGACTGACCTGGTCTTTCTGGCGGGAATCCCGCCGGAATTATTACTGATTATCGATGAACAGCCGCCTGATCCCCATTCCCTGGCTCACCCGCCCTGCCCTGGCCCGGCGCACCCGGCACATCGTCTCCGTGCTGACCCGGCACGGCTGGGGCTGGCTGCTTTCTCAGGTCGAATCGGGGCGTGCCGCCAGCCGCATTACCCTTCCTGGCGCCACTCAGCCGGAATTTAGCCATCAAAAGCAAGCCGAGCACCTGCGCCTGGCGATGAATGAGCTGGGGGCCACCTTCATCAAGCTCGGCCAAGCGCTTAGCTCGCGTCCCGATATCCTGCCCGCCGAATATATTAGCGAGCTCGGCAAGCTTCAGGACGAAGTACCTCCCGTTCCTTTCGACAAAATCGAAGCTGTGATCAAGGACGAGTTGGGCGCTGAAGTACTCGAATCCTTCGCCGAATTCGATACCGAACCGATTGCCTCTGCCTCGATCGGACAGGTATATGCCGCAAAAACCCACAACGGCAGGCGGGTGGTGGTTAAGGTCCGGCGTCCGGGCGTGGCGAAACTGATCGAGCAGGACCTGGAAATTATGACTAACATGGCCGAATGGATCTCGCTCCATTCAAGCGTCGGCCATCTTTACGATCTGCAAACCCTCTTGGGTGAATTCTCCTTCCGTTTGCGCAATGAGCTCGATTACATCCGTGAAGGTCGCAACGCCAACGTTTTCAAAAAGAACTTTGCCGATGATCCCACGGTCTACATCCCCTACGTGTATTGGGACCTTACCACCCACCAGGTGATCACCATGGAGCGCGTCTCGGGGATCAAGATTAGCGACGTCGAAGCCATCCGCGCCGCCGGGATCAACTTGAAGCTGGTTGCCGAAAATTCGGGTCGCTTCACCCTACGCCAGCTTTTCGAGTTCGGTTTCTTCCACGCCGATCCGCACCCGGGCAATTTTTTCGTGCAGCCGGACGGCAGCCTGGCGGTGGTCGATTTTGGCATGGTCGGCCGGCTGTCAAGGCAGATGAAAGATACCCTGCTGCGTATGGTCATGGCTATGAGCAGCGGCGATGTCGAATCGCTGGTGGACGAGCTAATCGACATTGGCATCACGCGTAAAACGGTGAACCGGCGCGGGTTGATGCTGGAGCTGGACCACCTGACGGAGAGCTACGCCGGCGGGACGGCCCAGTTCTTGACTGCCACTCAGGTCCTGAACGAAATCCTCGCCATGGCCTTCCGCTACGGCCTGCAGTTCCCAGGCGAGCTGACCATGCTGGTGCGACTCTCGACGATCAACGAGGGCATCAGCCAGGCGTTGTATCCTGATTTCCGCATGCTCGATTTTGCTGCCCCCTACGTGATGAAATACTGGCGCAGCGAGCGCTCCCCTGAAAAGATGATCCCTGAGATGGCACGCACTGCCCTCGACGGGCTTGAGCTCAGCCTGTCGCTGCCCAGGCGCGCCGCCCGCTTGCTTAAGCAGATGGAACGCGGCCAGCTCGAATTTAATATCAATTACGAAGGCCTGCGCCAGTTTGCCTCGCAGATGGAGAAAATGACCAACCGCCTGGCGATGGCGATTATCCTGGCGGCGGTGATTGTGGCCCTGGGGATCGTGATGGTGATCTACCACCCGGTGACCTGGCAGGCATTTGGAGAGTACCTGTTTTTCTTTGCCTTTATCTCATCTCTGGCTTTTGGCGCCTGGCTGCTGTGGAGCATCTGGCGCTCAGGCCGAAGCTAACCTTCTTAATAAGAGTGAGTGCGGGCGGCATCGCCGTCCGCACTC
>DBMK01000194.1 GCA_002298885.1 Anaerolineaceae bacterium UBA700 | reverse complement strand
GGGAAGGGGGTCGGGGGGTTAGGTCAATTCACAAAAACAGAGACCGGCTGTTTCGCAGCCGGTCTCTGTTTTCTTAACCAAATTAAGTGCCCTCTTCCCAGGAGTTGAGATAAGAAGACTGCTCGGTGGTGAGCGTGTCGATCGCTACCCCCATGCCCTCCAGCTTCAGGCGGGCAATCTCGCGGTCGATTGCCTCGGGCACGCCGTAGACTTTCTTGGCCAGTTTGTCCGCATTCTTGAGCATGTACTCGGCGCTCAGGGCCTGGTTGGCAAACGACATATCCATCACGCTCGCCGGGTGGCCTTCGGCAGCCGCCAGGTTGATCAGGCGGCCTTCGCCCAGCAGGTTGATCCGCCGCCCGTCTTTCAGCTCGTACTGCTCGACGAACGGGCGCACCAGGCGCTTGCCGCCGGACATGGCCTCCAGGGCCGGGATGTTGATTTCCACATTGAAGTGGCCCGAGTTAGCCACGATAGCGCCGTCCTTCATCGCTTCGAAGTGCGCACTGTCGATTACGTTGATATCGCCGGTTACGGTGCAGAAGATATCGCCGATTTTGGCGGCGTCCGCCATCGACATCACCCGGTAGCCGTCCATCACCGCTTCCAGCGCCGGCAGCGGATCAACTTCGGTGACGATCACGTTGGCGCCCATACCCCGCGCCCGGCTGGCCAGCCCGCGCCCGCACCAGCCGTAGCCGGCTACAACGAACACCTTTCCAGCCAGCAGGACGTTCGTGGCGCGCACGATGCCGTCCAGCGTCGACTGCCCTGTGCCGTAGCGGTTGTCGAAAAAGTGCTTGGTCATGGCGTCGTTCACGGCGATGATCGGGAAATTGAGTGCCCCATCGGCGGCCATCGCCCGCAGGCGGATGACGCCCGTGGTGGTTTCCTCGGTCCCGCCGACCACGCCCGGTAGCAGCTCGCGGCGCGACTTGTGCAGCGTGCCCACCAGGTCGGCTCCGTCGTCCATCGTCATCTGGGGTTTGTGGTCCAGGGCGGCGTTGAGGTGCTTGTAATAGGTGACGTTATCCTCACCCTTGACAGCGTACACCGACATCTCGTCGTGGGTCACCAGCGAAGCCGCCACGTCGTCCTGGGTGGACAGCGGGTTCGATGCGGTCAGCACCACGTCCGCGCCGCCGGCCTGCAGTGTCTTCATCAGGTTGGCCGTCTCGGAGGTAACATGGAGGCAGGCGGATACCCGCAGCCCCTTGAGCGGCTTTTCCCTTTCGAATCGCTCGCGGATCAGGCGCAGGACGGGCATTTCGCGTTCTGCCCAGGTAATCTTGCGGCGCCCACCTTCCGCCAGCTCGACATCTTTTACATGATAATTAGACATGCTTGCTCTCCTCATCGGGATTGATTAATACGTCCAACACACCCCGGTCGTCGAAGCAGGTGCGGTAGCGCTTTACGAAATCGGCCGGAGTGAACGAGTGCGTCTGCGTGCCGCGCTGTTCCAGGCAGTAGGCCGCCGCCAGCGAACCCATCTGCCCGCAGGTCTGCCAGTCCAGCCCCAACCGGAAGCCGCGCAGGAAACCGCCGCGGAAGGCATCGCCAACCCCAGTCGGGTCGACGATCTTTTCCGGCTCGACGGCCGAAATGTGGTATTCCTCACCTTCCACGTAGACGACCGCCCCCTGCTTGCCCAGGGTGACCACCATCAGCTCGACCATGCTCAGGATCTGGAGCTGGGTCCAGCCGGTGTGTTTTTGCAGCAGTTCGAATTCGTATTCGTTGACGAACAGGCTGTGCGCCCCTTCGACGCCGGCGCGCAGGTCGGCTGGGTCCACGCGAACGATCTGCTGGCTGGGATCGTACAGGTACGGCACGTTCAGCTCGCGGCACTGGCGGGCATGCTGGCTCATCGTCTTGGGGTCGTTCGGCGAGATCACCACCAATTCGGGGTTCTGGTCCATCACATCCTGGATGTTGATTTCGGATGCGTCGGCCATGGCCCCGGTGTAAAAACTGGCAATCTGGTTATTGGACAGGTCGGTGGTGACGAAAAACGAGGCCGTATATTTGCCCGGCACCACGCGCACAAAGCGCGTATCGACGCCCTTGCTCTCCAGCCAGGCTCGGTACTCTGCGAAATCCTCGCCTACTGTGCCCACCACCAGCGGGTGGTCGCCCAGCAGGGCCAGGGTGTAGGCGATGTTCGGGCCAATCCCGCCGCGCTGGCGCACCATCGAATCGACCAGGAAGGACAGGCTGATCGAATCCAGGCGGTCGGTCAAAATGTGTTCCTTGAAATAACCCGGGAAGGTCATTAAATAATCGAAGGCGATGGAACCGGAACAAACAATGGTCATAAATGCCTCGCGAGGTCAGGCTCGCCCCGTACCAGGCGGCGGAGATTTATATCGAACGGCGGGTACGCTATTCCGTTTTCGGTGATTAAAGCGGTGATCAGGTCGTGAGGGGTTACGTCGAAGGCCGGGTTGCGGGCTTTGGCACCCTGGGGCGCAGCCCGTTCGCCCTTAATGGCAATATCCAGCACCTCGTCCGCCGGCCGCTCTTCGATGGGGATCAGGTCGCCGTTGGCCAGCTCCAGGTCCACGGTCGAGGTCGGGAAGACTGAATACACCGGCACGCGGTTGGCGGCTGCTGCCAGGGCCAGCATGTAGGTGCCCACCTTGTTGGCCACGTCCCCGTTTGCCGCCACCCGGTCGGCGCCGAAGAATACCTTTTGCACCATGCCGCGGCGCAGGAAATGCCCGGAGGCGCCGTCGCTGATGATCTCGTAAGGAATGCCGTATTGCTCCAGCTCCCAGGCGGTGAGGCGCGCTCCCTGCAGGCGCGGGCGGGTCTCGTCGACCAGCACGCGCACGTGTTTTCCCTGCTGGTGGGCCATGTGGATGACGCCCAGCGCCGTGCCCCAATCCACCGTCGCCAGCGAGCCGGTATTGCAGTGGTGCAGCACCGTGTCGCCGTCGTCGATCAGGCTGGCGCCGACCTCGGCCATGCGCAGATTGGTCTGCACGTCTTCGTCCGCAATGCGCTGGGACGCATCCACCATTGCCTGGCGCAGGTCGGCCGCAGAATTAAACGGGCGCCGGCTCTCTTCAAGCATACGGCGCACGCCCCAGGCCAGGTTGACCGCCGTAGGCCTGGAAGCCACCAGCGCCTCGCCGGCAAGGCTCAATTCCTGGCGCAGGGTCTCGGCGTCCGGTGCGGCCGACCGGCAGGCAGCCAGGGCAATGCCAAAAGCCGCTGCCGCCCCGATCGCTGGAGCGCCGCGCACCACCATCTCGCGGATGGCGATAACCACATCGTCGCTGCTGCGGCAGGTATATATCTGAAACTTTCCTGGCAGCATGCGCTGGTCTATCAGGTTTAATTCACACGTTTTGGGATTCCACTCGACAGTTCGCATGACCCTCGGCCAAAAAAAACGCCCTCGCGGGAGAGCGGTTCGACTCTGCCAAGTTTAACATGCTCAACCGAGTTTGTCCATAGGATAATGTATTTTGATTGATTGAGGNNCCTCAATCAATCAAAATACATTAACGATGGGATATTTTAAGGTTTTAATTGGGTAATTTTTTGTTTTAGGTAATTGACAAAGTTAGGTGTTGGTTTATACTCTATATGCAAACCGCGCAATCAATGCTGCGATAGTATTGTGTTTCAAGGGGACAAGATTCAGCGGTGACATCCGAAGCGAGTCAGCTTCGTGTCAGACCTTAGTGGTAAGCTTATTTGTAGGGGATCCAAGAACATCCTGGCAAGGTTGAGGTTGTTTTCTTTTCAATTAAATATAGTCTGCGGCTGTGAACTGAAGAAATAATCTGGTCGCCTGGTTTGCATTTAGCAAACAAAGTCTTCAGGGAGTCAATGGCGAAACCGGCAGGAAGTGAATCCGGTTTCGCATCTTTTGTTTTCGTCCCAGGAGGTGGGTATGGTCATCAGGGCCCCGCGGATTGTATCGATAGCGCTGACGCTGCTGCTTACGGTTGTTCTTCTCGCAGCCGAAGCCAACTTTGCCCAGGCATCCAGTCCTGCACCTGAATCTTTTGCGCCTTCCGGCGCACAACCAGCCGCCGGGGTACTCGCCCCGGATTGGTACGGCTCGCTCCAGGTGACCAAGCTGGTCTTTTGGAATGGGGTTTCGCCGGAGACCGGCAAGACCTTCTCCATCTGCATCCAGGGACCCTCGTTCACTACCCCCTCCTGCAAGACGTTCACCTATCCCAACGACCTGGTGCAGACCTGGTCGGGCATTATTGCAGGCCAGTACACGATCAGCGAGAATTACCCCGGCGCCGAATGGACGAAGTACATCCCCGTCCCAACCGTTACGGTGACCACCGGCCAGACAGCCTATGCCACGGTCAAGAACTTCCGTAATACCGGCACGGTAAACGTTAAAAAGGTCGTCCTCGGCAACCCGCCCAACCCGCTCCAGGTCTTCAGCGTGTGCCTGACCGGTCCCTCCCCCAGCACGGCGAAGACCTGCCAGGATATCAAGGGCGGCGAGACGAAATCCTGGTCCGGCCTGGTCCCCGGTGATTACACCATCAGCGAGGTCAATCCGGGGGTTGCCTGGGACGTCAGCATCGACCACCCGACCGTGCGGGTGAACGCCGACGGCACCACCAACTACCTGATCAGCGGCAGCATCACCCCGCTGTGCACCGAGACCATCATCACCAACACTTACAAGGCAACTGGCAAGATCGATGTTAAGAAGATCGTCAACTGGAGCGGCGCCACCCCGGACCCGACCAAGACCTTCCGCATCTGCCTCTCAGGCCCATCCTTCCCCTCCGGGCCGGACTGCAAGACCTTTTTTGGCGGCGAGGAGAAATCCTGGACCGGGCTGGTGCCGGGCGTTTACACCATCAGCGAGGATAATCCCGGCAGCGAATGGTCGGTGACCATCGACCACCCCACCATCCAGGTCAACGCTGACGGAACTCTCACCTGGCTTTCTCCCGGACAGATCGAAGTGATGTGTTACGGGGCCACGGTGACCAACACGCTCAAGCCCGGCAGCCTGAAAGTGACGAAGATCGTCAATTGGGCCGGCTTCGATCCCGTTCCTGGCCAGTCGTTTGAGATCTGCATCCAGGGGCCTTCCTTCCCCAATTACCCGGGCGACTGCAAGCAGTTCACTTACCCGGATGGGCTGGTCCAGACCTGGACCAACCTGACCCCCGGCAGCTACACGGTTACCGAGACCAATGGGGGCGGCGTATGGACCGTGACCGTCCCGCCCGGCCCGGTGACGGTCGGCCCGGGACCTGACCCGGCGGAAGCCTCGGTCACCAACACGCACAAGGCTAAGATCGAGATCGTCACCACGCCCAACCCCGTGCGCGACTTCATCGGCGCCATCCTGAACGACTCGGCGGTGCTCTCGGGTGGAAATAACCCCGGCGGCAAAATCACATTTAAGCTCTTCCCGCCGACCGATGTGGTCTGCATCGGAACGCCGGTCTTCACCCAGGACGTTAACGTCGACCACGGCAACGGCAGCTATGCCACCAACTCGACCTTTGCCAGCAACATGGCCGGCACCTGGAACTGGACGGCGGATTACTCCGGCGATGCCAATAACGCGCCGGTCTCCAGCCCGTGCAAGAGTGAAATGGTGACCATCGACCAGGCCCGCCCGGCCCTGGACACCGTTCCCCAACCGGGTACCGGGACCGTTGGCGACTACCTCAACGACACTGCGAACCTCTCCGGCGGTTACAGCCCCACCGGCAGCATCCTCTTCAGCCTGTATCCTCCCAGCGACGCGGTGTGCGCCGGCACCCCGGTCTTCACTGAAACTGTTCCGGTCGGCCACGGCAACGGCGCCTATTCCACAACCCCGCCTGGTTTCGGCAGCAACGCTACCGGCACGTGGCGCTGGACGGCCGGCTATTCCGGCGACGCCAATAACGCCCCCGCCTTCAGCGGCTGCACGGCTGAACTGGTGACCATCGAGCGCTTCCCGGCGACCATTTCGACCATTCCCAATCCTGCCGCCGGCATCGTCGGCGACGTGCTGAACGATTCGGCCACCCTGACCGGCTATGCATCCCCCACCGGCACGATCACCTTCAAGCTATTCCCGCCCTCCGATACGGTCTGCGCCGGCCCGGCCAGCTACACCCAGGCCGTGCCCGTGAACGGCAACGGCGTCTACCAGACCACGCCCGGCTTCGTCAGCAACCAGATCGGCACCTGGCGCTGGACCTCCGACTACGGCGGGGACGCCAACAACAAGCCCGCCTCCAGCGGCTGCACCGAGGAACCGGTGACGATCAGTTTCAAGCCCGGCTCCATCCTCGTCCAGAAACACGTCGATTGGTCCGGCGTTACCCCCGTGGCGGGCCAGACTTTCGAGATCTGCCTGGCCGGCCCGGCTCCCTCAACAGCCAGCACCTGCAAAGTATTTACGCCCGAACAGACCCAGTCCTGGGATAACCTGGCCCCCGGCACCTACACCGTGTCCGAAACCGACCCCGGCAGCGCCTGGATCACCGCCATCGTTCCCACTACGGTCGTCGTCAGCCCGGATGGGAAGCCCAGTGTGGACCTGGTTACGGTCACCAACACCCGCAAGCTGGGCCACCTGAAAGTGACCAAGACCGTCGACTGGAACGGCATCCCTCCTGTCAGCGGGACGACCTTCTCCATCTGCGTCCAGGGACCTTCGTTCCCCACCACCCCGGACTGCAAGACCTTCACCTACCCCAACGACCTGGTCAAGACCTGGGATAACCTGATTCCCGGCAGCTACACAGTCACCGAGCCGGGCTCCGGAACAACGTGGGACGTGGTAGTTACCGGCTCGCCGGCGGCGGTGCCGGATGACGGCGGCACGGTCAGCGTTACCGTGGCCAACAAGGCCAAACTGGCCACCGGATTGCAGGTGACCAAGGTGGTAAATTGGAACGGCGCCGATCCGGTCAATGGCACGACCTTCAGCATCTGCATCAGCGGGCCGTCCTTCCCGACCACCCCCGACTGCAAGACCTTCACCTATCCAGACACGCTCACCCAGACCTGGAGCAACCTGGTCCCGGGTAATTACACCCTCACCGAGCCCGGCGCCGGCAGCCAATGGACCGTCAATCTGCCCGCCGCGCCCGTGCCAGTGACCCTCGTCGAGCTGGCTAAGGCGACGGTGACCAACACCCGCAAGCTGGGCAGCCTCGAGGTCACCAAGACCGTGGATTGGAACGGCGTCACCCCCGACCCGGTCGCCTCGTTTGAAATCTGCATCACCGGCCCGTCCTACCCGTCCGCGCCTAACTGCAAGACCTTCAATGCATCCAACGGCTGGACCCAGGCCTGGACCGGCCTGATCCCCGGCAGCTACACGCTCACCGAGACCTCTCCCGGCAGCCAATGGCAGGTCACCGTGCCAACCGGGGCGGTGATCGTGCCGGTGGACGGGGGCAAGGCCACTGCCCAGGTCACCAACCAGCGCAAGCACGGCAGCCTGGCGGTGACCAAGACGGTCGAATGGAACGGCGTGACGCCGGTCACGGGTCAAACCTTCACGATCTGCCTCACCGGGCCGTCATATCCTGTCACGCCCAACTGCAAGACCTTCACTTACCCTTCCCAGCTCACCCAGACCTGGACTGACCTGATCCCCGGCACCTACAGCCTCTCCGAACAAAACACAGGCAGTGAATGGGACGTCCTGGTCACTACCCGGCCGATCGTCGTGCCTATCGACGGCGGCACGGGCCAGGCCCAGGTGACCAACACCCGCAAGCACGGCAGCCTGCAGGTCGTCAAGACGGTGGACTGGAAGGGCGTAACCCCCGACCCGACCGTGGTCTTCCACATCTGCGTCCAGGGACCTTCCTATCCTCAAAGCCCGAGCTGCAAGGATTTCAGCAATGCGGCCGGCTGGACCCAGACCTGGACTGACCTGATCCCGGGTGATTACACCGTATCCGAGGCGAACGCCGGCGCGCAGTGGCTGGTCAGCGTTCCCACCGGGCCGGTGGCGGTGCCCATCGACGGCGGGCAGGCCTCCGCCGGAGTAACCAATACCCTCAATTTCGGCGGGCTGATCGTTATCAAGAGCGTCGATTGGGGCATTGCCGTCCCCGATCCGCAAAAACAGTACGAGATCTGCGTCACCGGACCCAGCTTCCCATCCCCGAGTTGCAAGTTCGCCAGCTACCTGGGCAGCACGCTCACCTGGAATAACCTGATCCCGGGGCGCTACGACGTGACCGAGACCGATCCCGGCCTGAATTGGGACGTGACCATCCCTGACACGCCCGGGTTCGTGCGCGGCGGCGGCTACACCACGATTCACGTCAAAAACCGCTACGAAGAACCGACTGGGGTGAGCCTGGTCTCCTTCAACGCCGCCCTCCTGCCGGACCGGAGCGTGAAACTGCAGTGGCTGATGGCCGCCGAGAATAACTCGGTCGGCTACAAGATCTACCGCACCCGCGGCGGCACGTTCAACGCCGACCAGTTAGCCGGCGTTGTCGCTGCACAAGGGGATGGATCGAGCTACCTGTTCACCGATGCGCCGCCGGGCATCGGCATGTGGACGTACTGGCTCGTCAATGTGGATACAAACTCCACCGGGACCATAATTCATCACGTAACTGTCCTGGTCGGTGACAATTGGACCTTCGTGCCGGTGGTGAACAAATGAACACACCTCGGATCTTCCTCATAATTACAGTCTTGCTCAGCCTGGTTGCAGGCAGCAGCGGCGAAGCCTTCGCCTCATCATCTACACCGGCAGCGCAGGCCCAGCCTGTCGTCTCCCGACTGGATGATGGCCTGTCATTAGCCTGGCAGATTCCGGATGCGTCCGTCAGCCCTCAACCGGACGGGACCGTGCTGGTGCGCCTGCCAGGATTCGATACGCTGCAGGACTCCGGCAGCCTGGCGCTGCCCACCTACAGCACCCTGATCGCCCTCCCGGTCGGGGCCGCCCCCAGCCTGGAAATCGTGGAGGCTGCAACCGTCCCGCTTTCGCTGGCCCAGCCCCTGGCAGCTAATCCCAGGGAGGAGCTGACCAAAGCGGACGGCTCGCCGCTCGCCTTGCAGGGCGCCCAGGCGCAGCCGGCGCTGAAACTGGCCGAGCTGGAACCGGTCGGCGACCTGCGCGGGGTGCCTCTTGCCCGGCTGACCCTCCACCCGGTGCTGCCTCAGGCGGGCGGCGTGCTGGTTGCCCGGCAGGTGAAGCTCGTCATCCACTTCAATTCCGGTGTCGCGCCCCAGAGCAAGGCCTCGCCGGCCCTGCAGGCCGAATTAGCCGGCCTGGTGCTCAATCCGGAGGACCTGTCGCTGGCCCCGGCTGCCGCCCTGGCGCCCCAGCGCGTCTCGGCCGTGCAGGCCGGCCAGGCAGCCATTGAAGTTGCCAGTGAGGGCGTGTACCGCATCACCTACGCCGCCCTGTCCGGCATCGGCTTTGCTGTAGCCTCCGCCAACCCGCACAACCTGCACCTGGCCCGCGCCGGGGTTGAAATCGCCTACGAATGGGAAGGCAACGCCGACAACGTCTTCGATCCCGGCGAAAGCCTGGTGTTCTACGCCCTGCCGCGCGTCAACCGCTGGTCCAACACCGACGTCTACTTCCTCTCGGCCTCGGCCACGCCCGGCACGCTGGTCGCCAGCGCCAGCGCGACCATCGCCGCCGAGACGCCCGGCACGGCCTGGTTCGAGCAGACCTTCGAGCAGAACGGCTTTTATACGCCGGACTTCGGCAGCCCCCAAATTCCCACCGGACGCGATGGCGACCGCTGGGTATGGGATGAAGCCGGGGTGCAGCGCATCGGTGTACCCAGCGCCACCCGCTCGTTCGCATTCAGCGTGAACAACGCCAATTTTGTCCAACCCTCCACCCTGACAATCTGGCTGATCGGGTTCACCGATTCGCCCCAGGCTGTCAATCACCGGGTGCAGGTCAAGGTGAATAACGCCGTGTTGGGCACCCTGGAATGGAAGGGCAAGCTAGCCCAGTCCGCAACCTTCCCTGTGCCCGCCGGAACGCTGCAGACCGCCAACAACCTCACCCTCACCCTGCCCGGTATCACCGGGGTCGACGTCGAAGGGGTCTGGCTGGACGCCTTCAGCCTGAAATACCAGGCCGGCAGCGCCACCTGGACCAACCAGGCTGTCTTCAGCGGCAGCGGAGGCAGCGGGAAGTACTACCAGGCAGCCCTGGCCCCAACCGGCGGACTGCGCATCTACGATGTGACCAATGCTTCAGCCCCCGTCCGCCTGACCGGCGCGACGGTCAACGGCAGCGCGGTCAGCTTTGCCGATAAGGCCGGGAGCGCCGCCCCGCGCTTCTACCTCACCGGCGACGCCGGCATCCAGGCGCCCGCCGCAATGCACCTGGTTTCGGCCCTCAAGACCGCTGGCGTAACCGGGGCGGACTACGTCATCGTCGCCCCCAATGCCTTCGCCGGCGGCCTGGCCAGCCTGGTAGCCCTGCGCAATTCGCAGGGCCTGGTGACGGTGGTCGAGGACCTGCAGGCCATTTTCGACCAGTACGGTGAGGGCATCCCCCAGCCGGCGGCCATCCAGGCCTACCTGCAGGACGTGAACACCCGCTGGAACCCGAAACCGCTGTATGCCCTACTGGTTGGGGACGGCACCAGTGATCCCAAGCAATATTTCCCGGAGCACTTCAAATCGATCATCCCGCCCTACCTGGCCGATTTCGACCCCTTCACGACCGAAGGCGCCACGGATAACCTGTATGTCACCTTCGGCGGGCCGTCCGACGTCATTCCGGATATGCTCATCGGCCGCCTGCCGGTCAATTCGACGGACGAGCTGGCCGTGGTGGTGAACAAGATCGTCCAGTACGAGACCAGCCCGGCCCCCGGCAACTGGAAGAACAACGCCACGTTCCTGGCCGCCAGGCCGGATACCGGAGGCGATTTCCTCGACGCCGCTTCGAACGAATCTGCATTGCTGACCTGGACAGTGCCGGTCAACCGCATCTTCTACCCCAGCGGTTACGCCAGCGTGCCGGATGCCAAGGCTGCCCTGTTGAGCCGCTGGAACGGCGGCACCGGCCTGCTGGTCTTCAACGGGCACGCCGGCATCCACCAATGGGCCACCCGTGATGCCAGCGCCAATTTCGCCGAGTTCATCCACGTCAACGACATCCCCAGCCTGACCAACGGCAGCAAGCTCCCCGTTGTATTGTCGATGACCTGCTACACCGGGGCCTTCCAGACCCCCGGCCTGAGCGTTTTTGACGAGACGGTCTTGCGCGCAGCAAACGGCGGAGCCGTGGCTACCTGGGGCGCTACCGGCCTGGGCACCACTGCCGGCCACGAATTCCTGGCCCGCGGCTTCATCGACCGGCTCACGGCTCAAACCGGCACCCGTCTGGGGCAGGCGGCTCTGGCAGGCAAGCTGCTCCTCCTGGCCAAACGGCCTTCGATGGCCTATCTGCTCGATTCGTTCAACCTGATGGGCGACCCGGCGACGATCTTGTCCTTCGCCAAGACCCAGAAGACCATCTTCGTGCCTATTGCAACCCGAGAGTGAGGCGGTTAGAATTGGCTTGATGGTCAACGTAGAGTCTCTACCTTATCTAGATAAGTTCAATTATTCGCAGCTTTAGAGGAGAATCTAAATGGATAGAAACCGCAGAATCATTCTTGTTTTATGTGTGGCCATTGGGTTGTGGATCATGCTCTTTCCGGCCACCCAGGCTGCCAGCTCCAGCCCGATGCTTGGGTTTACCCTGACCCCCACCAAAGCAATATCCACCTCCGTTTCGCTCACCGAAACGCCGACCAAGCGCGTCGCCACCCTGCCACCGCCGGCTGTCACCCAGACGGGAGTCCTGATCCCGGTCACCGGCGCCAACCAGTCGGCGGCCGCGAGCGGCGGCCTGCTGGTGTTGGCCGGCGTGGTCGTCGTTGCCTCCGGCATCGTCGCCCTCGGCCTGTCGCGCCGCAAAAAATAGAATTAAAGAAGTTTCCGAATAAA
>DBMK01000022.1 GCA_002298885.1 Anaerolineaceae bacterium UBA700 | reverse complement strand
ATAAAACATGCTCCAGGAGAGGGGGTGACGACTGATTTCTACAGTCGCTCCCCCTCTCCTGAAGTTTTTTTCTTCAGGAGAGGGGGCCGGGGGGTGAGGCTTTCGCCAGCCTTACCGGCAAACGGTCTTTTTATTTTATCCGCTAAAGAATTGCATCAGGGGAGGAGATTTCAACCGCCATGATCCTCGATCATCTGCTCGCCTGCGAGGCGCCATTTCCCATCGATCTTTACAAAAACATCATCGACCAGTCCATATTGCCAATTCACAATCGTATGGGCTACGTCCCCATGAATAGATATTGAATGCCCATCTAGCTTTGCTGTAATCCAGGAAACCGATTTCCTCCAATTTTAAGTCCGGTTTTCCTTGCATGTACCGCACTACCCCAAGATAGCCTTCATTCATAACACCCCCTTTTGGATCATTGGCCAGTAATTCGCTGAGCTGGGTATCGTCGAATGTGTAATTTATTTCCCTTCTCAGGGTTGCATAAGCGCTTAACGTTTCGTAAATCCCAAAGATATCGGGATTATTTGAAGCATAAACATCGAGAGGTTGGAGAGTAGCAGTTGGTATCGGCGTGGGAGCCATTTGGAAGGGGTAAGCCGGCGTATACGCAGTTGGCGTGCCAGGCGCATTTGCATTTAGCGATTTTGTTGCGCCGGTTCCGTAAATTACGAGTGCATACAATCCAATGAATACAACGCCAACAACTACCAATAGGGCGAATATATCCATTATTTTTTTCATTTCATCTGCCCCCAATACACTCTCCTTATGAAGTCAAATTCATTATAGCCAAAAAAAATGCATTATCTGTCAAGTCCGAATTTATCGATTGAATCTTTACCTTTGTTTATTATAGATAATAAATTCAGCCGGCTTGATAAGGTATAATCCCCATTATCTTGGATCCAGACTGAGTTTTATGCGCAAAACCCTCTACATCGCTGTTTTCTTCTCCGGCATGGCCTCGCTTGCCCTGGAGTTCACCGCATCGCGCCTGCTCGAACGCACCTTCGGCAGCAGCAACCTGGTGTGGGCCAGCATCATCGGCCTGATCCTGATCTACCTGGCCGCGGGTTACTTCCTGGGCGGGCGCTGGGCCGACCGGTCTCCTTCATTTAAAACATTCTTCCAGATCCTGATCTGGTCGGCCCTGACCATGGCCGTCATCCCGCTCATCGCCTTTCCCGTCCTGCAGGCCGCCTCCAACGCCTTCGACCGCCTGCAATTCGGCATCCTCTTCGGCTCCTTCGTCGCCATCCTGATCCTGCTGGTGGTCCCGGTCACCCTCCTGGGGACAGCCTCCCCCTTCGCCATCCGCCTGGCGGCCCAGCAATTGCGCGCCGTTGGCCAGGTGGCCGGCAGGATGTACGCCATTTCCACCCTGGGTTCCTTTATCGGCACCTTCCTGCCGGTGCTCGTCCTCATCCCGCTGATCGGCACCTACCGCACCATCCTGGTCTTCAGCGCCATGCTGCTCCTGATCGGCCTGGCCGGGTTGTGGGCCGCCGCGGGTTGGAAATCCGTGCTGGTTTACGCCTGGTCGCCGCTGGTGGTGCTGGCCATTGCCGTGTGGGGCATGCAGGGCCCGGAGCGCAACACGCCCGGCCTGGTGTACGAGACCGAATCGGCCTACAACTACATCCAGGTGCTCGAACAGCCAGGCGGCTACCGCATCCTGCGCCTTAACGAAGGCCAGGGTATGCATTCGGTCTACAATCCCACCGTTCTGAACTATTCCGGCCCGTGGGAGATGGTGCTGGCGGCCCCATACTTCAACGCCCCGCCCTATTTGCCCCAGCAGGTGAAGAGCCTGGCCATCGTCGGACTGGCCGCCGGGACCACCGCCCGCCAGGCCACCGCTGTTTACGGCCCGATCTCCATTGACGGCTTCGAGATCGATCCCAAAGTGGTCGAGGTTGGGCGCCAGTATTTCGATATGAACGAGCCCAACCTGAACGTGGTCGTCCAGGACGGGCGTTGGGGGTTGGAGCACAGCCCATCCACCTACCAGGTGATCAGCGTCGATGCCTACCGCCCGCCCTACATCCCCTGGCAGTTGACTACCCGCGAATTTTTCCAGATCGTGCGCGCTCACCTGACCCCGGATGGGGTCATGGCCATCAACGTCGGCCGCGCCCCAGACGACCGCCGCCTGATCGACGACCTGGCAGCCACCATCCGCACCGTCTTCCCATCAGTCTACGTCGTCGACCTGCCCCAGACCTTCAATTCGATCCTTTACGCTTCGGTCCAGCCGACCCAGTTTACCAATTTTCGCACCAACCTCGCCGAGATCATCGGCCGCCAGGACGTTCACCCGCTTCTGAAAGAAGTGATGACCACCGTCGTCGATAATTTGCAGCCCCAGCCAGCCTCTGGCCAGGTCTTTACGGACGACGTGGCGCCGATCGAATGGATCACCAATTCGATGGTGGTCAATTACATTTTGAGCGGGGGTGTGGAGACTTTAAAATGAAACCTTTATCAACGTTACTCAACGTCCTTTTCATCCTGATCGTCCCCATCTTCATACTGACCTCGACAGTACGCATCCTGTTCAATCCGGCCTTGCTGCCAATCGCCTACAGCATCCCCGATTTTCCTGCCGATCGTTACGGTTTCTCACAGGCGGACCGGCTAAAATGGTCGGCCATTTCGCTCGACTTCTTGTTGAACAACCAGGACCTTTCCTATTTCGATCCATACAAGCTGCCGGACGGATCGCCGCTATACAACCAGCGCGACCTCAGCCACATGTGGGACGTGAAAATCCTGCTCCAGAGGACGATTGAAGTCTGGGCCATCCTGGGCATCGTCATCCTGCTCGGCGGCGTCGTCGCCTGGCAGCTCAAGAAGCTCAGGTCCTACTTTGCGCTGCTCAGCCGGGGCGGTTGGGCCACGGTTATCATCATCCTGGTGATCCTGGTCGGTGTTGCCCTTAGCTTCAACTGGCTCTTTACCGAGTTCCACCGCATCTTCTTCACCGGCGACACCTGGCTCTTCTCACTTTCGGATACCTTTATCCGCCTCTTCCCGATGGAGTTCTGGCAAACCGCCTTTATCGCCGGCGGCATCCTGGCCATCCTCCTTGGTCTCATCGCCGGCTTCGGCGCCCGCGCCATCGCCCGCTCGCGCTAGAGAAGAAATAAAAACAGCTCNNGAGCTGTTTTTATTTCTTCTCTACTCTCTACTCTCTATTCTCTACCCTCTATTCCCTATTTCTTAATTTGCGACTGCGCCGCCACCGCCTTCGCCTTGGCTTCGGCGGCCGCCTGGTCACCCAGGTAATAATGCTGGATGGCCTTGAGCTGGTCGTCCAGCTCGTACACCAGCGGAATGCCGGTGGGGATGTTCAATTCCGGGATTTCCTCGTCCGAAATGTGGTCCAGGTGCTTCACCAGCGCCCGCAGGCTGTTGCCGTGGGCCGCAACCAGCACCTTAGCGCCGCTCTTCAACAGCGGCACGATGCGGCTGTCCCAATACGGCAGCACCCGCTGTAAGGTCAGCTCGAGCGATTCGCAGGCCGGCAGTTGTTCCTTGGTCAGCGAGGCATAGCGTTTGTCGAATCGTGGGTGGCGCTCGTCGTTCCAATCCAGCGGCGGCGGGGGCACGTTGTAGCTGCGCCGCCACAGCTTGACCTGGTCCTGGCCGTATTTTTCCGCTGTCTCGGCCTTGTTCAACCCCTGCAGGGCGCCGTAATGGCGCTCGTTGAGCTGCCAGGCGTTCTCCACCGGGATCCACATCAGGTCCATCTCATCCATGGCAATCCACAAGGTCCGGATGGCGCGTTTTAAGACCGAGGTCAGGGCGATATCAAAGGTATAGCCCTCCGCCTTCAATAGCTTCCCCGCCTGGTGCGCTTCGTTGAGCCCTGTCTCCGATAGATCGACGTCCGTCCAGCCTGTGAACCGATTTTCCAGGTTCCAGGTGCTTTCCCCATGCCGTAAAAGAACAAGTTTTATCATCTTATCCTTCCTGTGTGATTATTTAATTGAATACTTTCTGCATTTTATTAATTTTACCCGATTTTTGTTGGATTTAACCACGGAGGCACGAAGGACACTGAGAAAACCTTTTAGAATTAATCAGGTTTTCTCAGTGTCCTCCGCGCTTCCGTGGTTAAAAAGAAGCGTAGCGCAAGTATTTCACCTGCGCTACACAATTCCCTTGAAAACTAAATCTTACCGCACCGCCGGGGGATTTTCCTTGTCTACTGCGGGATCAAAGATGTGGAAATTCTCCATGTTGAACACCACCTGCACGTTATCGCCCATCTGGAAGCGGGTGCGCGGATCGACACGCGCCACGAACTGCACGTCACCGTTTACCAGGTAAAGCAGGATTTCGTTACCCATCAGCTCGGTCACATCCACCTTGGCTTCCACCGGAGCGGCCGAAATGCCAGGAGGAGCGAACATCGGGTTGATGATATTCTCAGGTCGGATCCCGAAAATGATCTCACGATCGACGTATGGCTGGTAAACCGGAGCACGCTGATCGGGGATTTTGACCTTGAACCCTTTTGCTTCGACGTACAGGGATGAATCCGCCTTGCAGATCTTGGCCGGGAAAAAGTTCATCGCCGGAGAGCCGATGAAGCCGGCCACAAACAGGTTGCCCGGTCGATCGTACAGATTTTGCGGCGTATCCAGTTGTTGCAACACGCCTTTATTCATGACCGCAATCCGCGTGGCCATCGTCATGGCCTCCGTCTGATCGTGCGTGACATAAATAAAGGTGGTTTGCAGGCGCTGGTGTAGCTTGCTGATCTCGGCGCGGGTTTGCACTCTCAGCTTGGCATCCAGGTTCGACAGAGGCTCGTCGAACAGGAACACTTTCGGTTCGCGCACGATAGCGCGGCCGACGGCGACACGCTGCCGCTGCCCGCCCGAAAGCTCGCGCGGTTTGCGTTTCAACAGGTGTTCGATGCCAAGGATTTGGGCTGCTTCTTCCACTCGCTTCTTGATGTCGGCTTTTGGCACTTTGCGTAATTTCAGGCCAAACGCCATATTATCGAAGACGGTCATATGCGGGTAGAGCGCGTACGACTGGAACACCATGGCGATGTCGCGGTCCTTTGGAGCCACGTCATTCACCGTCTGATCCCCAATCAATACCCTACCGTTCGAGACCTCTTCCAGACCTGCGAGACAGCGCAGAGCAGTCGTTTTACCGCAACCGGACGGCCCCACCAACACAAGAAATTCCTTGTCGGCAATCGAGATATCCAGGTCATTCAATGCGGTAAAATCCCCAAATTTCTTCCAAACATGTTCGAAAGTTACACTGGCCATACAATCCTCCTTCCTGAGTGTGTATAGTGACTAAATTATAAGTCTCTCTATACGAAAGTGCAACAAGTAATTGACATCGAGTTTCGTTTTGATTGGGGCGGCGAAGCCGGGCAAATCAAAACAATTCTTCTCATCACAGGGTAAAATATTAAACACTCGAACCTGATTGCGAGGAAATCCCATGCCCGAACTGCCCGAAATTACGGCGCGCGCCCGCGAAATGAACCAGCACCTGGCCGGCAAGACCATCTCGGCCATTGAAGTTATCCAGCCCAAGAGCCTGAACATTCCGGTTGAAGAATTTACAGCCGCCCTGGTCGGCGCCAGTATCCGCGGCGTGACCAACCGCGGCAAATGGATCCTGGTCGAAACGACGCAGGGGTGGCTACTGTTTAACCTGGGCATGGGCGGCGAGATCCTGCTCGTCACGCGCGCCACGCTGCCTGAAAAACGCCGCCTGATCTTCGATTTCGACGACGCCACCTGCCTGGCGGTTAATTTCTGGTGGTTCGGCTACGCTCATTACGCCCCAATCGACCAGCTCGAGCACCATCCGATGCTGGCCAGGCTCGGCCCTAACGCCCTGGACCTGACCCAGGAACAGTTCCAGGCGCTCTTTTCCGGCCCGCGCACCACCGTAAAGACATTCCTGCTAGACCAATCTCGCATCGCCGGCATCGGTAACGCCTACATCCACGATATCCTTTTCCTGGCGCGGCTGCACCCGCAGCGCTCACTCAGCTCGTTGACCCCGGCAGAAATCGAAAACCTGTACCGGGCCATCCACCAGGGGCTTCAGCCCAGCCTGGATAAAGGCGGCGCCTTCTATGAAACGACCTTGTTGGGCCAAAAAGGGGGATTCCTGATGGAGGATATCGTCATCGGTTATCGCGAGGGCCAACCCTGCCCGAACTGTGCAACCCCCATCCAGAAGATCAGGACCGGCTCGACCAGCAGTTTTATCTGCCCCTCCTGCCAGGTCGCGCCGTAATTTCAGCGGTTAAAAATCTTCCCTTCTTGTGCAGGCCTTGCGGCGGCGATGACCGGCTTTGGCGCCGCCCCTTTCTTCAGGACCACCCTGGGCGTACTTTCCCCGGTGCTACGCTCAACCTTTGCCAGGTGAGCCACTTGCCGGGCGGTCGACAGAATAAACGCACCAAAAAATAGCACGATCAGGCCAATTACAATCAATTCGTAAAAAGTAAAATCGCCAACCGGCAGGCGAACGATAAAGCGCGTCCCATCGACGATTGCCAGGATGCTTGCCAGGACGGCCACCAGCCTGATCTCAGTCGGCCCGATGGTTGCGTACGAAAGCTGGAACTCCCCGGCTGCATAGGTCGACAAGCTGGTGTACAGGGTTACCAGCAGGTACCCCACCAGGGCGATTGCCGCAATTTCAAACCGGACGTAAGGAGAAAGCCCCAAGCCGAACAGGATCAGCAATTCGTTCAGCGCGTCCACGCTGTGGTCCAAAAAATATCCGTAGCGCGGCCGTTCGATGCCGCGGAAGCGTGCCAGCGTTCCATCCAGGCTGTCGCCGAACCAGTTCACCCCAAATCCAGCCACCGCCAGCCAGAGGAATCCCGGCGATTGCCAGGCCAAAATGTATCCGGCAGCAATAATCACCGCTCCCGAAAAACCCACCGCAGTCAGCAAGTCCGGGCTCACCCAAACCGGCATGCGCGCCGCCAGCCACCGCAAAGCACGCCGCTCGGCTGGCCCTGTGAGCGTATCGATGATCCTGCGGTGACCTTGAAGCTGCTGGTTCCGCTTTGATTTTCGCATCGCGACTCCAATGGGCCGGTAATCCCAGCCCTGTCACCCGGCCTTGGGATTGATTCGGCAGGCCTTAATACTGGTCGTTGTACAATCGCATCAGCAGGCGGCGAAGGCTCGAATTTCGCCCCAGACGCTTGACCGGATTTTCCAGAATATCCTGGCTTTCAATCCTAAGCCCTTTTCTCATCAGTCTGTACGACCCAAATCATTCGTAGCGCAGCGCCTCGACCGGCTCCAGGTTTGAGGCCCGGTTGGCCGGGTAGATTCCGAAGAACAGCCCAACCGCCGCCGAGAACAGGCAGGCCAGCAGCACTGAATCGATCCCGATGACCGGGTTGATTGCCGTATTGCTTGCTGCAGCCACGTTTGAGATTATCTTGCTGATCCCGGCGGCTACTGCAACACCAATCAGGCCTCCCAATAAGCTCAGCACCGACGATTCGATCAAGAATTGCAGCCGGATGTCCGATTTGTGGGCTCCCAAGGCCTTGCGCAGGCCAATCTCACGCGTGCGCTCGGTGACCGAGACCAGCATGATGTTCATGATCCCGATGCCGCCCACCACCAGCGAGATGGCACCGATCCCGCCCAGGAGCAGGGTCAGGGTGCCTGTGACGGAGTTCGCCGTATTCAGGATGTCCTGCTGGGAAAGGATATTGAAATCGTCCGACCCAATGCGGGTGTTATGGCGGGTGCGAAGGATATTCGTAACTTCCTCCTGGGCCGCGGTTACACCTTCAGCAGAAGTCGCCTGGACGATGATTTGATCGATGCGGCTGGAGCTGCTGCCGCGGTTCTCCAGGCGGGATTGAGCCGTGGTCAGCGGCACAATCACCTGGTTGTCCTGGCTGCCCAGTGCGCCGCCGCCCACACTCTGCAGTACACCAACCACGCGGAAAGGCTGGTTGTTGATGCGCACCACCTGGCCTTCTATACCTGATGTTTCACCGAACAGCGTGGTGGCGATTCCGGAACCCAGCACTACCACCGCCGAATGCCCGCTCACGTCCGAGTCGGTGATGAACTGGCCTTCGGCGAGGTTGAGGTTGCGCACGGTGGCGTACTGTGAAGTCGTGCCGATCACGGTTGCGTTCGTGGACGTGCCGCTAATCGAAATATTGCCGCGCGCGTCCACCACCCCAACTGCCGCCGCCACATCCGGCGAATTTGCCGGGTCCACCAGCGCCTGGGCATCTTGCAAGGTAAGGGGCTTGGGCGCTACAGCGCCGCCGCCGCCCTGGCCAAAGAAACCTGAGCTGACGAACAGCAGGTTCGAGCCGATACTCTGAATTTGCTGGCTGACCGCCGCAGAAGCGCCCTGGCCGATAGCCAGCATCGAGATCACTGAGGCAACCCCGATGACGATCCCCAGGATGGTCAGGCCTGAGCGTAATTTATTCGAGGTAAGGCTTTCCAGGCTTTCGATTAAATGCTGCCAGATACTCATTTGTTTTCCTCCACCAGCAGCCCATCCCGAAGGCAGATGACCCGCTGGGTCTGGGCTGCCACATCCGGAGAGTGGGTAACGATAATCAGGGTTGTCCCAGATTGCTTGTTCAGGTCGAGTAGGAGGTTCATGATCTCCGCACCTGATTTCGAATCCAGGTTGCCCGTAGGTTCATCGGCCATAATGATGGCCGGCTGTGTGACCAGCGCCCGGGCGATAGCCACCCGCTGCTGCTGGCCGCCCGACAGCTCGTTCGGCCGATGGTTGATCCGGTCTTTCAGCCCTACCGCTTCCAGGGCTGCCATGGCTTTCTGGCGCAGGTGGTTACCTCCAGCATAGCGTAAGGGCAGCTCAACATTCGCCAGGGCAGTGGTACGTGAAAGCAAGTTGAAACTTTGAAACACGAAGCCGACCTTCTGGTTGCGGATGTCCGACAGTTCGTTATCAGACAGGTTAGCGACACTCTCGCCATCGAGGATGTATTCACCGCTCGTAGGAACGTCCAGGCAGCCCAGGATGTTCATCAGGGTCGATTTTCCCGAGCCTGAGGGTCCCATGATCGAGATCACCTCACCGCGCCGGATTTTGAAGGACACCCCTCGCAGGGCCTGCACTTCCATCTCGCCCATCTGGTAGGTCTTGGTCAGGTTCTCGGCTTCAATAACCCATTCGCTGTCACTCATAGTAGACCTCTTTCAGGCTAATTACCGCCGCCGGCTCCGCCAGTTCCTCCTGTGCCGCCAGTCCGACCGTTATTGCCGCCGGTGCCGCCAGTAGCGCCGCCCGTTCCACCCGTTCTCCCGCCAAAGTTACCGCCACCAAAGTTTCCGCCGCCGCCGAAGCCGCCTGCCGGCGCTCCGCCGCCGACACCCGGCAGCCGGATCCCCAGGAAGCCCCCATTACCACTAGCGCTCGTCAGTTGGGACAGGGGATTCGTGACCACAATATCGCCGGCCTGCAGTTGGTTTGAAATTACTTCCACTTCGGTATCCGAAGACAAACCTAATTTGACGTTAACCGTCTGGATCGCTCCATTACGCAGGACAAGGACGTAATACTGCCCATTTTGGACCCGGATTCCCCGGCTCGGAACGGTCAGCACGTCCGCCACCGAATCCAGCACCACGTTCGCCGAGGCAGTCATAGCGGGGGCGATCTGGGCGTCCGCATCTGTCAATTGGACTGTGACAACATAGTTGACCGCGCCGGAAGAAATCGTGCCAGCCCCATCGATATCGTGCACGAAACCGTTGTAAACCTTGGATGGGATTGCGTCGAAATTAATCGTCACCTTCTGGTTGATTTTGACCTTGGAAATGTCGACTTCGGAAATCGAAAGGTCCACGAACATGGTCGATAAGTCGTCCATGCGGGCGAAATTCGTGGTGTTTGAGACCAGGTCGCCGGGTTTGTTATAAAGGATCGTTACGGTCCCGTCAAAGGGCGCCGTGATCTGGGTTTCATTCAGCACTGCCTGGGCCGCATCCACCTGGGCCTGGGCAGCAGCAATGTCAGAGGCCGTCGGCCCATTCTTGTTTTGGTCGTAGGTGCGCTGAGCGTCAGCCAGTTTGGCTTTTGCCACTGCCAGATTGGCATCTGCCTGGGCAATATCGTTCGGCGTCGGCCCGCCAGTGTACCAATCTACAATGGCCTGCTTTTGCTGCATGTTCTGCTGCGCCTGCACCAGGGCCGCTTGGGCGCTGGCCTTGACTGGGTCGGTCGGAGCCAGGTTCCACATCTTGTTGAATCTGTCCAGTGCCTTATTGTAGGCATCCTGGGCGATGTAGAACTCTGCCCAGGCCGCATCGGCGTTGCCGTTCTGGCCGCGGCTATAGTTCAACAAATCGCGCGCAGTTTGTGCGTCGGTCACGGCTTGCTGCGCCTGGGCCAGCGCCAATTGCGCATTTGCCTGGGTGACGGTCGAGTCTTTCAGATTCTGCAGATTCTGTTGGGCGGTAATTAAATTTTGCTGCGCCAGGATGACATTATTGTCCGTCAGCGAAGTGGGATCGAGGGTAGCCAAAACCTGTCCGGCTTTTACCTTATCTCCCTGCTTCACGTTGATCGTTGCAATCCGGCCAGCGGTTTTCCAGTTGATCGTCGCCGTCTGGTTGGCGTACACGTTCCCGGATGCTCCGACAGTTGCCTGCAGAGCTCCTTGGGTCACCCGGACGGTGGTAAGGTTGGAAGGCAGGCTTCCCACGCTTTGAGCATTTGCATATCTATAAATGAAAAATGCCGCTCCTGCAACCAACACAATGACCAGCAGCGTGAGCGGCAATGACCACCACTTGCGTTTTCTTTTCGTGACACCCATGGAATTCCTCCTGAGTCTGCATTAAAAAATTCCCTATGTGCAATCACACAATAAATGCGCACACTTTTTACAAATTCACTTATACCCTAGCCCGGGCTGCCATTCTAGAGAATTCAGTCATGACTTAACCTGACACCAGCCATAATCCGATATGACCCGTGTCATATATCCTGGTTACCTCGCTCATGTGCCCCCTGGTAAACCACATGCTAAAATAAAGGCGTGAAAAACTCTCAAATAAATCCAGCTTTGATCTCGGCATTCAGCGCCTTTGCTGCCGTAATGCTCGTGCTGGGTTTATTTCCATTTGTTTTCCAGCTCTTCGGTTCTCCCTCGCGTTTCCTTCGTTTTATGGGGAATCCGTACGTCACCCTCATCGAAGCCTGCATCCTGATCGCTTACCTTACCTGGACGGGATTGCAGGCAAAGCTGGGCCGTTTTTACCTGCCCATTGCCCTGGGCATCGCCACCCTGGCTCCGATCGTCGCCAATTTCCTTGGGATCGATTTTAACCAGGCCGACGAGCTTTCACAGGTGCGTTCGCTTGCCGGCCAATGGCAGGTAATTTTCCTCTTGTTCGTTCCACTCATCCTGGTAAGCTGGCAGTACAGCTTCCGGGTAGTGGTTTTTTATTGTTTGGGCCTCGCTGCCATCGATCTGGTCTTTATCCTTTTACCCATCCTGGCCGGAGTTACGGGCAGCGCCCTCCCCCCGCCGCCGGCGAATTCCTCCTTACCGGCGAGCCCGTTTTTCCGTCCCTGGCTTGAAATCGGTCCGGTTTTCCTGCGCACGGCAGTTTATTTATTGATCGGTTACGTTGTTTCCAGGCTGGTTGCCAGCCAGCGCGAGCAGACCGCCCGCCTAGAACAGGCTTACCGCCAACTGGCCAACTATGCCACGACCAACGAGCAGTTGACCCTCAGTCGGGAACGCAACCGCCTGGCGCGCGAGCTGCACGACACCCTGGCGCACACGTTGAGCGCTGTCGCAGTTCAATTAGAGGCAATCTCCTCCTTGTGGGACAGCGACCGGGAAAAGGCCCGCGATATCCTTGTCCAGTCTCTTAAACTAACCCGCGACGGTCTAAATGAGACCCGGCGTGCTATTCAATCACTGCGCGCCGCCCCGGTGGAGGACCTGGGACTGGTCATGGCCCTTTCCAACCTGGCTCGTTCGGTCGCCGAACGCAACCAGTTTTCGCTGGACCTTTCGCTTCCCGAACAGACCAACGGCTGGACCCCTGAAATCGAGCACACTTTTTACCGCATTGCAGAGGAAGCCCTGCGCAATGTAACCCGGCACGCCGGCGCCCATAAGCTGTCCGTATTGCTCAAAGATAAAGCCGGCAGCCTGAGCCTGACCATCCACGATGATGGGCGCGGATTTTCGATGGACAACATCGACCCCGAGCAGCGTTTCGGCCTGCAGGGAATGCGTGAGCGGGCGGAATCCGTCGGCGCCAGTTTCTCCATCGCATCGCAACTCGGTCAGGGAACGACGATCCAGGTTTCGTATCCTCCTCTTCCGCCGGGACCCGCCAACAAGCCTTTGCAGCCTCAGCCTTTACCGGATCCCGACGGTATC
Organism: Anaerolineaceae bacterium UBA700; assembly: GCA_002298885.1. The sequence goes on along the minus strand of DBMK01000022.1, from coordinate 5,785 downwards.
AAGCTACCCGGGAATAGAATGGGATAGAAAAATGATCAGGGTATTAATTTGTGACGATCAGGTTGTGGTATGCGAAGGGCTGCGCGCTATTTTAAGCACTGCCCCAGGGATCGAGGTGGTTGGCGTCGCCAACGACGGCGAGGAAGCTGTGAAATTGGTCGAAAGTCTCCACCCGGATTTAGCTTTGATGGATTTAAAGATGCCGGTTATGAACGGAATCGAAGCCACTCGCGAGATTCGCAACCGCTTCCCAGACGTGCGCGTCCTCGTTCTCACCACGTACGATTTTGACGAGTGGGTCTTTGACGCCATCCGCAGCGGCGCATCGGGATATCTGCTCAAGGACACGCCGCGCGATACCCTGGTGTCAGCCATCCAGGGCACCGTGTCTGGTAAGACCTTTGTCGACCCGGCCGTCGCTGGCAAGATCTTTCATCAGGTAGCCCAGACCACCGCTTCCCCCGATCCGGACATTGCCCAGCTCCTTAGCGAGCGCGAGCTGGCGGTGCTGCGCCTGCTGGCGCACGGATTGAATAACACCGAGATTTCCCAAAAGCTCTACCTTTCCGAAGGCACGGTGCGCAACTACGTCAGCTCCATTTTTGCCAAGCTGGGCGTCGCCGACCGCACCCAGGCCGCCGTCCTCGCCATCCGTTCCGGCCTGTCGCAGATCAACGAACCCTGACCGGTTAAAAATAAGCGGGGATTTCCGGCAGGCCGGAAATCCCCGCTTTTATTTTTAACCGGTTATTTATTGCGATACCGCATTTGGCCCAGGCTCTGCCTCAACCTTTCCAGCATCGTTGCCTGGATCTGCCGGCATGTTTGCCGCGTCGAAACGAGTGTCTTTCCTTCGCTCGTCACCACGATTTGGACCATGGTCTCGTTGCGGAAGGTGGTATCGATGGTCAGCTTATGGGTGATCTGCCCGTCGGCGGGCAGTTTTTCCATGCAGACCGTCTTGTTGGGATGCTGCCGGGATTCATCGTTACCATTTAGTGTGATGCATACATTCGGCAGGTCCGCCGCACTTTCGTTGGTAAGGTTCACGTAGGCGTCGGTCACTTCACCCATTCCATGGGTCACGTCCACGCTCGTGCTGCAACCCACCGTTTCGACTTTCATCGATAAGATATCTGGAGTTGCCGCGCCGGGAAGATCAGTGCCAACCGCGTTTGTCGTATGCGTCGCCGCGCCGGAATTCGGCACGCACCCGCATATCACGGCCAATCCCACAAACCATAGCAATATCAGTTTTGCCGATGCGAGGTTTTTCAACATTATCGCTCCAATATTTGAGCTTTCTCACATTCATTTTAGCACTCATTCCAAGACTTCCAGAATCACCAATATCGGCAGATCACAGACCTGCCTTGAGCCCTCCTCCCCGCTCCGTCAACCCGCTCCGCTGGGGTCTGTGACCCCAGCGGAACGCATCCATTACCTCACTCCTCCTCAGTTTTCTGCCATTCACCGGCAGGTCACAGACCTGCCTCGAGCCCTCCTTCAGGCTTCGCTGGGGTCTGTGACCCCAGCGCCTTTCCCCCGAAAAATCATCGAAGCCATTTCACCCCATTTCTTGACTTTGCCCCTTCAACCCACTAGAATTACGCTGCTCTGCCCGAGCAGGAGGATTCCAACATGCTTCCAACCATTTCCGATGAACTCATGCGCCAGATACTCCCAACGGCGCGGGATTACTGTGTGGTAATTTTAAAAACTGGCCCGAAACGCTTTGAAGAAGGCATTCAAAAGGTCGTCTGGGAACACGTCCGGCGCAATTTTGCCATGCGCGCCCGCGGTCTCCTATCCATCGTCTGCCCCGTGGACGACGGCAGCGAAGTGCGCGGCATCGGAATTTTCAATGCCTCCGTCGAAGAGACCAAGCAGTTGATGGACGACGACCCTGGCGTAAAAGCCGGCGCCTTCCTATATGAAATCCATCCATGCAAAAGCTTCCCACGCGATAGCCTCCCCGGCTGATTCTCTTTCCTCTATTCTCCACTCTCTTTATTTCCTATAGAATAAGGTATAATTCTAAGTTCGCCTTTTGCCCGAGTTGTTTCGTTTGCTCGGCTGTTCGCGAACCGCCTGATTGCGGTATCGTCTTCTCCCTTGCACTCCCAACCAGGAGGTTTATTTGTCTTCCGCAATCCCTGAGTATGACCTCAAGCGCGCCGTCAGCCGGAACAGGCTGGTCGGCTTATGGCGTTTAATGACCGGCTTCCGCCTGAGGTATATCAGCGCCACCATCAGCCTGGGAATCTCCGCTACAGCCAAGACCTGCACCTACCTGCTTCTGCGCTACTTCGTCGACAATTTTCAAAACCCCCAATCCGGCATTGACCTACCTCTGGTGGCGCTTGGGTTCCTCTGCCTGGCCGCGGTGGAAGGCAGTTTCTCGTTCTTTAGCGGCCGCCTGGCTGCATTGACCGCCGAAGGGGTCACCCGCCGCCTGCGCAACTACCTGTACGACCACATCCAGTACCTATCCTTCACCTACCACTCCAAGATGGAGACCGGCAACCTGATCGAGCGCTCGACCTCGGACGTGGATGCCCTACGCCGGTTCTTCGCCGACCAGGCCATCGGCATCGGCCGCATCGTTCTGATCTTCGTCATCAATTTCATCGCCCTTCTCGACCTGAACGTCAACCTGGCCCTCGTTTCGGTCATCGTGGTGCCCATCGTCCTTTTCACCTCGCTGTTCTTCTTCAAACGCGTCACCAAGGCCTACGAGGCTTACCAGGACCAGGAAGCCACCCTCTCGACGAGCCTTCAGGAGAACCTTACCGGCGTGCGCGTCGTCAAGGCGTTTGCCCGCCAGGAACACGAAATCAATAAGTTCAACCAGGACAATTGGGAGAAATACAACCGCGGTAAACGCCTGGTATTCATGAACAGCCTCTTCTGGCCCATCTCGGACACACTGTGCAACGCCCAGATCCTCGCCGGATTCTTCATCGGCTCGATGATGGCCATCAACGGCAGCATCACCGTTGGCACTTACCTGGCTTACGTCGGTCTGGTCATCTGGATCATCTGGCCGCTGCGTAACCTGGGCCGCCTCATCGTCCAGATGTCCACAGGCCTGGTTTCCTACACCCGTGTTATGGATATCATCCGTGAGGACCGAGAACCAGTCGACGAGGGCGATTACAAGCCAGAGGGCAACTTACGCGGGTCCATCAAATTCGATAGCGTCGGCTTCGAATACGAACCCGGCAGCCGCGTCCTCGAAGAAATTACCTTCAGCGTCCAGCCCGGCCAGGTGATTGCCCTGCTCGGTTCTACCGGCTCGGGCAAGACCACATTGGTCAATCTGCTGCCGCGCTTTTATGAATATACGCAAGGCTGCATCGATTTGGACGGCGTCGAGCTCAGCCGCTATCCTCGCCGCTACCTTCGCCAGCAAATCGGCATCGTCGAGCAGGAGCCCTTCCTGTTCTCGCGTTCCATTCGCGAAAACATCACCTATGGCGTCGGCCGCGAGGTGCCCCAGTCGGAGATAGAAGCCGCAGCCAGGGCTGCAGCCATTCACGACGTGATCATGTCCTTCCCCGAGGGCTACGGCACCCTCGTTGGCGAGAAAGGCGTCACCCTCTCCGGCGGTCAGAAACAGCGCGTCGCCGTGGCGCGCACTCTTTTAAAGGACCCGCGCCTGCTCATCCTGGACGATTCCACCTCCTCGGTGGATACCGAGACGGAAGCGGTCATCCGTGAGGCGCTGCTAACTCTGATGAAGGATCGCACCACCTTCGTTATCGCCCACCGCATCCAGAGCATCATGGATGCCGACCTGGTCCTGGTGATGGACAACGGCAAGATCATCCAGCGCGGCAGCCATGCCGAGCTGGTCAACCAGGAAGGCATGTACCGCCGGATTTACGAGATCCAGACCCGCATCGAGGTCGAACTGGAGAAGGAGATTTCCAGTGCCAAGTGATTATTTTGAAGAAGAAGAGCTGAACAGCAAATTTAACGGCCGCACCTTCAGGCGTATTCTCGGATTGACGCGCCCGCATTGGAAATGGGTCGCCGGATTTCTGTTGACGATCATGGCCGTATCCAGCCTGGATTCGTTCTTTACCTATCTGGGCAAGCGGATCATCGACGAAGGCATCGTCGCCAGGAATCCGGACGCCCTGGTCGGCATCTTGATCGAATACGGGCTCCTGACCCTCCTGCAGGCCGGCCTGGTGTTCTGTTTCATTTATCTGGCCGGTGTGCTGGGCGAGCGTGTCCGCTACGATTTGCGCCGCATGATGTTCAACCATCTGCAGGACCTGTCCCTGGCGTATTTCAGCCGCACCCCCGTCGGCTGGATTATGGCCCGGGTCACTTCCGATTCAGAACGCGTCGCCGATCTCACCACCTGGGGCCTGGTCGATTCGACCTGGGCGATCATGAATATACTCACCTCCATGATCTTCATGTTCGTCATCAACTGGCGCCTTGCCCTGATTATCCTGGCCATCCTGCCAATCCTGCTCTACATCGCCATCCAATTCCGCCGCCGTATCCTGACCGAGTTTCGCAACGTGCGCCGCTTTAATTCGCGCATCACCGGCGCCTACAACGAGAACATCACCGGTGTGCGGGTCGTCAAGGCGCTCGGGAGGGAAGAAGAGAACATGCGCGAGTTTTCAGTGCTTACGAACAGCATGTACGCCTCTTCGTACCGCGCCGCCTGGTTGAGCGCCCTCTTCCTGCCCACCGTCCAATTGGTGGCAGCTTTTGCCCTGGGAAGCATCGTTTGGTTCGGCGGCATCCAGGCCCAGAGCGGCGGGATGACCATCGGCGGCATCCAGGCCTTCGTCACCTACGTCACCTTTATGATGTGGCCGATCCAGGACCTGGCTCGCGTCTTTGCTGAAATCCAGCACTCCATCGCCTCCGCCGAGCGTATCTTTACCCTGGTCGATTCTGTGCCTTCCGTCACCGACCGCCCCGGCGCTTTCGATCCCGGAACTATCCAGGGAGACATCGAATTCGACGGAGTCGACTTCGCCTACGACGACGGTAAGCCGGTGCTGTCCGATTTCAACCTCCACGTTCGGCGTGGCGAGACCATCGCTCTGGTGGGCCCGACCGGCGGCGGCAAATCCACCATCGTCAACCTGCTCTGCCGCTTCTACGAGCCGGTCAAAGGCAAGATCCGCATCGGCGACCACGACTACACTGATTACTCCCTGCACGCCCTCCAATCCAGGATCGGCATTGTCCTACAGACTCCGCATCTCTTCTCCGGCACCATTAGCGACAACATCCGTTACGGGCGCCTGAACGCTCCAACAATCGAGATCGTGGAGGCAGCCCGCCTGGTCGGCGCTCACGAATTCATCAACAGCTTCCCTAAGGGCTACGATGAACAGGTGGGTGAAAGCGGTAACCTGCTCTCGGTGGGCCAGAAACAGCTCATCAGCCTGGCACGCGCCGTGCTTGCCCGCCCCGAAATATTCATCATGGATGAGGCCACCAGCTCGGTCGACACCCTTACGGAAGCGCTCATCCAGCGTGGCATGGAAGCCCTGATGAAGGGCCGCACCAGCTTCGTCATCGCCCATCGTCTTTCCACCATCAAGCGCGCCGACCGCATCCTGGTCATCGAAGAAGGCCGCATCGCCGAGATGGGCACGCACGCTGAGCTGCTGCGCCTGCACGGAAAGTATTACCAGCTCTACACCCGCCAGTTCCGCCACCAGCTCGAAGAAGTCTACGAGCCCTTCCTGACACCCTCATCCGCCTCGACCGAATAGTATTTATTCACCACAGAGCAACTGTG
>DBMK01000306.1 GCA_002298885.1 Anaerolineaceae bacterium UBA700 | reverse complement strand
TTGAACTGGAACGGCTGCCCCAGAACCATCTTGGTTTGGGCTTGCAGGCCTGGCAGGTTCATCAGGAGGAAAGAAAGCACGGGGAAGATCACCCAGGCCAGTATTTCGCGCACCAGGGTGTTCAGGCTCCATTCGGCGCTGCTGTGCGTCAGGCGGATACGCTCGGTGAGCCATATTACAGCCAGGGCTGAGCCGCCCAGGGCGTTAAAAATCGCAAAAAAGAGCGGGCTGAAACTGACCGGCGGCAGCGTGATCACAGGCGATTTATCCAGGGCCACCGAAAGAATCGTGCCTAGCGTGACAATAAAGCCGGCGGTCGAGAAGAAGAGGTGGTCATGGAACAGCTTGAGCAGCCGGCCCAGCTTGTAGAAGAACGGCACAGCCGGGAAAACACTCCATTTTTGCAGCACGTAGCCAATCTCTACCCCGCCCCAAGCGTGACGCAGCTTCTGGCGGTAGAAGATCAGGATAGCGTGCCACAGGTTTGCCCCAAAGATCGGGTTGCCGCGCGTCGGCAGATAGATGTGGCGCATGCGCGCTTTGCCGCCGAGGGTGTAAAAAGCACGCATGAAGATGTTCACGTCCTCGGCGATCACCGTGGGGTCCCAATAATTGGCTTCTTCCAGCAACTTCAAGCTGATCGAATATGTACTGTAGGGGAACTTGGCTTCGAGCGGATTGACGTAATCCGCCATGAAGACGGCGTTGGTAAAGAAGGTCAACAGGCGGATCGATGCGTGCGTCTTCCAGATATCGTTATCGAAGAGGATCGGCGACTGCCACATGACCGAGTAGCGGTCCGGATTGGCGGCAAACTGGCGGGTCAGTTCGGCAAAATAATGCGGGTCGATCACCGAATCCGAGTCGCAGACGGTCACCACAATCGAATCCGGCGAGATGCCCATGCGCTCCACCAGATCCTGGCGGGCATGGCGCACGGCCCAGGTCTCGTTGACGCCCTTGCCGGGCAGCTCACCCGGCAGGCCGGCCGGGTGAAAAGTAGCCATCAGGTGGAAGAATTGGCCCTTGTAATGTGAGATCAGGGCCTGGGCCTTGGTTTTCGCTTCCCGCTCGGGCTTCTCCATGGCAAGCACCACAGTCATGTGCTCGCGGGCGCTTTCCTGAATTGCCAACGAATGCAGGGAGCGGCTCAGTACCTCCTGAGGCTCGTTCAGGTTTGGCAGGACGACCAGGTGATGGACGGCCTTATGCCGCGCCAGGTCGCGGTTGGGCAAGCCCTGGTAGGCGCTGACGCGGGCGCGCTTCTGAATGACCCGAATCTTCAAAATCCCAATGATGTTCAGGAACATGAAGCTGATCAGGCGTGCCATCATGTAAATTGCCACCACTCGCGAGACGTCCAGCAGCAGGCGCGGGGCAATTACCAGGGTAACGGCGCAAAAAATGAGCACCGACCAGGAGAGGAACCCCAGGATTTTATAGCTGAAATGGCGAGGATCAGGGCTGGCATTCAGGCGGGAAGAGCCGTTTGGGCTGGGATTAACTGTGTCCGGCTCCTGCGCCACCTGTATGCCGGAAACATTCGGGGATCGCGGATTTTCAACGACTGCCGGGCTGTATTTTGATCGATTGTCTCGCATAGGCAATAAAAGCTAATTGTAACAGAAAAACAGCACCCCGGCAGGTCGATTGTATGACAACCACCTGCTGTGGCTTTTCGTAAGGAAAGGCTGTCTCATCCCCGGAAAAGGCAATTACCGGCGGCGTCCCCGGCTCATCCGGCCCATCATGGCAAACATGAAGCCCAGGGTGGTCAAGGCCGCCAGGCCGATCTTGGTGGTGTCGATGATCGGTTTAACCGTCACCCCTTCCGGGGTAGCCACGATCGCCGCCACCGGGCGCGCAAACGTGCGTCCGCCGCCGCCACCGCCTGCCCCAGAGCCGCCTTCCCCTTGTTGATTCTTGCCACCACCCTCGCCTACACCGAAGGCCATAACGGCAAGCACTTCCGAGCAGTTGATAATGGTGGTATCCCCCTGGTGGACCGGCCGGGCATACACGGCGTTGACATTGGCCGTGGCCATGAACTTATCCATAGTGACCTGGATCGTATCTACCGAAAAATTGCCGAACTCTTTCGGCTCTTCGACAGGGGTCTCTTGCTTGGGCTGTTCCTCAGTCATGTTATCCTCCCAAATTTACGCATTTTTCGTTTTCCCTCCAATGGAGGGACCTGCAGTCCTCCAGGCGCAGCAGATGTCCATTGCACCTTCATAACCTTGCAGGCAGCTACGTTGCCGCATCGCAGGGTAGAGTCAGCCGCCCTTTTTCCCGAACAGGGCTGCGATCAGGATGGCTCCCACCAACCCGAGGGCCAGGATTATGATCTCCCGGCGCCGGGTCTCGTCCACCACCGGCAGGGTGTGCTCGACGCCGCTGGAGGTTAGGACTCTGACCGCCACCGGGCGGTTCCACACCACGCCGCCGAACCCCCAGGGAGGCGACCAGCGCAGCGCCTGTGAGACCACTGTGATGGTCTGGTCGCCGACTTTCTGAGGCTTCCCCTCAGCCGTCACGAATAAAGATGAGAAATTTGGCATAGCCCCTCCTCGGGACAGTCCCTCCTCAGGTCTCATTAGTATTCATTATATCGAATCTGGTTTACTACCTTCCAAACTTTTTTGCCCCAACTTCCATGCGCCACTGTCGGACCAGGCGGTTGAGTTCGACTTCGAAGCGGGTTTTCTCGGGTCCATTGAGATCCGGATCGGCGGCAACTTTGGCGCGGATTTCCACGTCTAGTTCCTCGGTCATCCCGGTCGCCCGGACCTGTTCGCTCCACGGAGTTTTCACATCGGCCGGCAGGGGCAGCTTTTCGATGAAGTGTAGTATTTGACGTTCTGCGGGTGTATTTTGATGTGCCATATTTCACCTCCAATTTCTATTTTACTGTATAAGCCAAGAATTAGACCTGACACCTTATTTTTGC
>DBMK01000256.1 GCA_002298885.1 Anaerolineaceae bacterium UBA700 | reverse complement strand
CCCCAAAAACACACAAATCCCCCGTGATTTATCCCATATCGATCTTTCCCCGCAGGCGTGTGTACGTGGCGTAATCCACCTGCGTGCGGCGGGCGATGTAGTCCTGGGTCTTGAGCGCCTTGTCGCGGCGCTCTTCGATCTTGTCGGTCACGCGCAGGGCAAAGGCGTCCGAGCCGGCGCCCGAGCCGAACGAAACCATCAGGATGCGGTCGCCGGGTTTGGCCACGTCCAGAATGGCGGTCAGCCCAATCAGGGCCGCCCCGGCGTACGTATTGCCGATCACCGGCGAGAGCAGGCCGGGCCTGATCTGTTCGTCGCTGAAGCCCAGCAGGCTCGCCGCCCGCTGCGGGAACTTGGCGTTGGGCTGGTGGAAAACGGCGTAGGTGTAATCGGCCGGGGTGGTGCCGGTAGACTTCATCAGCGCCTTTCCGGCTTCGGTGATGTGCTTGAAGTATGCCGGCTCGCCGGTGAAACGGCCGCCGTGCTCGGGGTATTTCTGCTCGGCCCGGCGCCAGAAATCCGGCGTATCCGTGACGTACGAATACGAGGCCTCGATCATGGCTAGAGCGTCGTCCTGCGGGCCCACGATGTAGGCCGCACCGCCGGAGGCTGCTGTGTATTCAAGCTGGTCGCCGGGGCGCCCCTGGGCGGTGTCCATCCCGATCGCCAGGGCGTAATCAGCCATGCATGAGCCGACCAGCGCCATGGCCGAGACAAGCGCCTCGGTGCCGGCCTTGCAGGCGAACTGGTAATCCGCTGTCTGCACGGCCGGCGTAGCGCCAATCGCTTCAGCCACCACCGTGCCGGACGGCTTGACCGCGTAGGGATGCGATTCCGAGCCGACCCACACCGCCCGCAGTTGGTGGGCATGGATGCCGGCGCGGGCCAGGGCGTTGCGCGCCGCTTCGATGGACATGGTAATCACATCCTCGTCTAGCCCGGCGACCGCTTTTTCCTTAACGGGCAGTCCGCCGGCCTTGCCGCCGGCCCACACTCGCGCCACTTCCACCGCCGGCAGGCGGTACCTGGGCACGTACGCCCCATACCCCACAATCCCCACCGGCCTCGCCGGCTTCAACGCAAACGGTAGTTTATTTTCCGATGTTTGTTCCATTTTTACTCCTTGTATCTTTAACCACGGTGGCATGAAGATATCCTTTATCCACTAATTTCACGAATTGAAAAACAAGATGCCACCACTTATTGATGAATTCAAGATATTAATCAGGTAATCCACATTTTGGGGGTGTAAAAAACCACCTCACCCCCGGCCCCTCTCCATGGAATGGAGAGGGGAGCGCGCTGGGTAAGATTACATGAGACGTTCTTACCCGGTAGGAATTGCCTTCTCCCCCTCTCAATAGAATGGAAAGGGGAGCGCGCTGGGTAAGATTACATGAGACGTTCTTACCCGATAGGAATTGCCTTCTCCCCCTCTCCATTCCATGGAGAGGGGGCTGGGGTGTGAGGTAAAGGAACGACCTTCAATACCCCGGATTACCCTTTTTAATTATTAAAGATCAATAAATATTTTTTGCGTAATTGGTATCTATTCGCGCAATTAGCAGATAAGGCCTTTCTCTGTCTCTGTTGTGAAAATCACCCAAATTTTTCCTTCATCAACTCTTCTGCCCGCGTGATGTGCACGCGGCCTTCGGCGACCATCTGGTCGGCGATCTGGGCGATTTGCTCGCCGGTGGCGCCGGCGGCGATGGCCACCTGGCGGGCATGCAGCGACATGTGGCCGCGCTGGATGCCTTCGCTGGCCAGGGCGCGCAGAGCCGCCAGGTTCTGCGCCAGCCCCACCGACACCACGATCTCGGCCAGGTCGGCCGCGGTCTTGATCCCCATCAGCTTCAGTGCCGCCCGCGCCGCCGGGTGGACCCGCGTGGCGCCGCCCACGATGCCCACCGCCATGGGCATCTCCAGCGTCCCCACCAGGTTACCGGCGGCATCCTTGCCCCAGGTGCTCAGGCTGGTATAGCGCCCGCTGCGGGCGGCGTAGGCGTGGGCGCCGGCCTCGATGGCGCGCCAGTCGTTGCCGGTGGCCATCACCACCGCGTCTACGCCGTTCATAAGGCCCTTGTTGTGCGTTGCCGCCCGGTACGGGTCGGCGGCGGCAAAAGCCCAGGCGGCGATGATGTTATCCCGCAGGGTTTCGGCTGCATAATCGGCAAATTTAAGCTCAGAAAGGTTGATCGTGCAGCGCACGCGCGCCAGGCGCCGGTCGGCCAGGTTGCTCAGGATGCGCAGGAGCACCCGCCCGCCGCTGATCGAGGCCACGCGCTGCGCCAGGCGCTCCAGTACCGTGTTGATCACGTTGGCGCCCATGGCGTCGCGCACGTCGTAGATCAGGTGCAGCGCCAGGAACGGCCCGATGGGTGACTGCTCGATCAGTCTCACTTCCAGGTCGCGCGGCCCGCCGCCCAGGCGCTTGAGCACGGGGTCGATCTCGCTTGCCTCGGCCAGCAGCTCGTCCTTTTTTTCTAGCAGGCGCAGGCGTGCTTCGGGCAAGTCGGCGCAGTCCAGGACCTGCAGTTGGCCGATCATCTCGGGCTGCATGCTGCTGGCGAAGAACCCGCCGCCCGGCCGCGCCAGGCGTGCCATGAACGAGGCGCCCGCCACCACCGAGGGCTCCTCGATGACCATCGGCACCAGCACCTCGCGCCCATTGACCACGAAGTTCTGGGCGATGCCCAGCGGCAGGGCGTACACCCCCACCACGTTTTCGATCATCGAGTCGGCCTGTTCCGCCTGCAGGCCGGCCGCGCCGCTCAGCCGATCAAGCTCCTCTGCGGTCAGCCCTGCCTGCTCGCCGATGCGCTGCAAGCGCTCGGCCAGGCTCAGGTCGTAGAAACGGGGTTTGCCAGTAGGATCAGTCATGTAAGTTCACAGCCCGCAAGCGGGCAGTTTAAAAACGTGTCCGCGAATTACGCTAATGAAGACGAATTGACACAAATAAAAACCATATTTATTAACCATTCGTGCTCCTCCGTTCCCATTCGTGTAATTCGTGGAAAAGCCCCACCATTCTCCACTCTCTATTCTCAACCGTTATTCATGCAATCTTATTCGCCTAGTACTGGCAAAAACTATCAAAAACGGATTTTGGGCCATTTTAAGGCTCAAAATCCGTTTTGATTGCCTCTTGAGGGGCTATTGCTGGGGAACTATAACTCGAAACTCTCGCCGGGTTTTAGCACGTGCACTTTGGTGTTGGTCTCCTTCTCCACCCGCGCCGCCCAGGCCTTGGCATCCTGGGCGAGCAGCTCAAAGGTGCTGAAATGGATAGGGATGACGTGCTTCGGCTGCAGCAGCTTGACCGCCCGCAGGGCGTCGTCGGGGCCCATGGTGTAATTATCGCCGATGGGGATCACCGCCAGGTCTATGCCTTCCTCGCCGATAAGGCGCATGTCGCCGAACAGCCCGGTATCGCCCGCCATGTAGATCTTTTTGCCCTCCGCGGTGGTGAGCAGGAAACCGGCTGGGTTGCCGCCGTTGGCGCCGTCTGGCATGGCCGAGCCGTGCAGCGCCATGGTCAGCTTCAGGTAGCCGAAGGGGTGCTTGTAGCCGCCGCCGATATGCTGCCCGTGCGCCTTGACCCCCTTATCACTGATCCAGGTGGCGATCTCGGCATTGCTGATCACCAGCGCCCCAGTCCGTTTGGCAATCGGCACCGTGTCGCCCACGTGATCGCTGTGGCCGTGGCTGAGCAGGATGAAATCCGCCGCGACCGATTCCGCTTTCGTGCTGGCTGCCGGATTACCGGTAAAGAATGGATCCACCAACACCCGATAGCCGCCCGTCTCGAATCCCAGGGTGGCATGACCGTACCACGTAATCTTGAAGGACATTAAACACCTCCTGTTTGCCCTACTTTTTTTGAGCGGATTGGATCGCCTTTCGATCCAACCCGCTCAAAAATTATTCGCTCTTTTCTTCGTCGCTCTCCTCTTCGCCCTCGTCAGATTCCACCTCTTCGATGGCTTTTTCCGGCTCCATCCCGTCGTTTACCACCTTGCGCAGGCCGGGCAGGTACTGGTCCATCACCGCAATATTCACGTAGGCCAGGTTTTTGATCATCATCGTCGTCAGGTCCCCACCCTCGATGTCCACACTGGTGCGGTAGCGCACGGTGCCGTCGCTGAAATCCATCTCGAAATTTCCCACTTCCATCCCGAAATTGGCCCGGGTCAGGTACTCGGCTGCCTCCAGGCGCATCAGCTTGGGCACGAAATTCGCCAGCGACGACAGGAACACGAAGCGCTGCCGTTCGTCGATCACGTGCGCGTAGCAGCGCCACTTGCCATGCTCACCTTCGTATTCCATGCGAATGATCGGCTCATCCTCGAGCTGGGTGAATTCCCACCCGTCGTCCTGAAAAAACGCCACCACCTTATCAAAAATTGGCCCGAATGAAACAATGCCATTCCCATTCCCGTCGTCCGTCATCATTTTCTCCTTAGTTAATCCTTTTTCCAGGCTGCAATACCAATAGTATACCTCGCCACCCCCGTCCCTCGCAATAAGGCCGCGTTAGTGTCTTCTAATATAACTGCGCACTGCCAAACGGCAGTGCGCAGTTATTCAAGCCTTATTTTTATTTTGGGCTGCGAAGCAGCCCAAAATAAAAATAAAAAAAATTACTCGGGTTTGACGTCGATCTTGACTTCCTTGTCCTCCGGCTTGGGCTCGGCTGGGCCTGTGTTCACCTTTTCGACCACGATGGTCAGGTTGGCCGCCAGCGCCGCCAGGGCGCCGATGGCCGCCCACACCGGCAGGAGCACCACACCCACCACGCCCACCGTCAGGGGGATCTCGATTAGGGTCTCGCCCTTGTCATTTTTGATCGTCATGCGGCGGATGTTGCCCTCGTGGATGATTTCGCGCACCTTGGAAACCAGCGCCTCGCCGTTCACGCGGAACTCCTCGTAAGTTACTTTTTCATCTGGCATTGAATACTCTCCTTTTTTTGCAGATTCTATTAGAGTATACGATAATTATTTAGGTTAGTTGCACATTACTGTAAATTTCACCACACACCTGCCCNNAGGGCAGGTGTGTGGTGAATCTTGCTACCTCAACATCATGATCTCAAATAAGGCCTGGCCTTTTTCGGTGGCTTTTTCGTCAGGGAGGTCGACATGCAGCTTAAGGTCGGCGTTGAAACGGAAATAGTATGGGTTGTGCAACAGCCGGATCAGCCGCTGCTGCCACTGCGGCAGGAAGGCCAAAAAGCTGGTGGCCTCGATTACCTGAGGGTGGCGCAGCGCAATGCGGATCTCGCCCTCGGCCGTTTTCCATACGAAGTCGAGCTTCTGCGGGATCTGGCGCCCGCCGGGATGGCGCTCGAACTCGCGCGCCTCCAGCACCAGCGGCGCCCCGTTGCCGGTGAGGATCTTGTCGTGCTTGGCCAGCATGAACACCGGCAGTTTTTGCCCGCCGTACCCCGGCGCGCTGGTCATCTCCACGAAGATCATGGTGTAGCCGGCCACGTGCGCCCGCCCCCAATACCAGTGCGACATGACCTCTCCCAGGTCTACATTGCCCCAATTGTGGTCGTGATAGCCGCTGCCGCTGACTTTGTGGATCTTGCCGTCGTAGGTCAGCGTGCCTTCTACCTTGCCATAGGGGATAGAGGGCAGCCAGCCGAAGAAACGAGTCAGTCCCTCGTCGTAGAACGTGATGCCTGAGCCGGGGCGCCAGGGCGGCACCACCCCGCTGAACGTCAGGTCGGCTGCCAGGTCGCCGTTTTCGGCGTGCAGCTCGTAGCGGTGCAGGTCGCCGCGCGCCCAGTTGTGGCTGATCTTCACGTCGCATTGGGATTTCGAAGCCGAGAACTGGGCCGGGCTGAACAAGGGGAAGCTGCTGAACTCGCGCCCGTCGGGCAGAGTGATCGCCAGGCGCACGCCCGGCTTGAGCGGGCCGCCGTGCTCTGTGATCAGCTTGGTGGTGAATACGATCACCGCCGTGGTGCCGTCGTCGAAATTGGCGTCGAAATACCACCATTCGAAAAAGCCAGGCCCGGTGTCGCAGCGCAGACCGTCTTCCCACGGGGCCACGCTCTCGCTCAAGCCGGCTTTGTTGATACTCTCCGGGCTGTCTGCAAGAATCAAAACTTTCTTGGCCATGCCTTAATTAAACCATAAACGCGTTTTTAAAAAGTTTTTGGCGGATATATCCGCCAAAAACCTCGAAATAATTGATGCTCCCCCTTCCTTTCAGGGAAGGGGGCAGGGGGGTTAGGTCGATTCGGCCATGCCCCGGCTGAATTGGGTTTCGTACAGGTGGGCGTACACCCCGCCCTGGGCCAATAGCTGCCCGTGCGTGCCGCGCTCCACGATGCGGCCGCGGTCCAGCACCAGGATCAGGTCGGCCGCCAGGATGGTGCTCAGGCGGTGGGCGATCACGATGCTGGTGCGCCCGGCCATCACCCGCTTGAGCGCATCCTGGATGAGCATCTCCGACTCGCTGTCCAGGCTGCTGGTGGCTTCGTCCAGCACCAGCAGGCGCGGGTCCTTGAGGATCACCCGGGCCAGGGCGATGCGCTGTTTTTCACCACCGCTCAGGCGATAGCCCCGTTCGCCCACCACCGTCTCGTAGCGCTGCGGCAGGTCCATGATGAAATCGTGGATGTTGGCGGCCCGGCAGGCCTCCTCCAGCTCGGCCTGAGTGGCGTCCAGGCGGGCGTAGAGCAGGTTGGTGCGGATGGTGTCGTGGAACAGGTAGGTCTCCTGGGTCACCATGCCGATCTGGGCGCTGAGTGAATCAAGGGTCACATCGCGCAGGTCGTGCCCGTCCAGCAGGATGCGTCCCTTGGTCGGGTCGTACAGGCGCGGGATGAGGTAGGTGATGGTGGTCTTGCCGGCTCCGGAGGGCCCCACCAGTGCCACTAGCTGCCCGGCCTTAGCCTGGAAATCGATGCCCACCAGGGCCGTCTCGCGGGCCTGCGAATGCACCGGGGCCAGGCTCTCTTCCTCGTCTCCGTCGGTCTTGGCGCCGGAAAGCACGGTCTTCACGTTGTCCATCTGCCCGTAGCGGCGCACTTCGCTCAACAGGCGGCTCTCGTCGATCTCGTAGCGAAAGTCCACGCCCTCGAAGGTCAGCTCGCCTTTGGTATCCTTCAACACCAGCGGCTGCGGCTGCTCGGGGATATCCACCGGCAGGTCGATGATCTCAAACACGCGCTCGAAGCTGACCACCGATGTGGCAAAATCGACCGGGGCGGTGGTCAGGTTCTGCAGGGCGCCGTACAGGCTGGCCAGATACGAGCCGAAGGCCACGATGGTGCCGATGGTGAAGGCTTTCTCCATCACGAAATAGCCGCCCAGCCCGTAGATCAGGGCCGTGCCGGCGGCGCTCAGCCCGCCGATGATGACGAAGAAAGCCGTGCCCACCACGGCCCGCCGGATGCCCAGGTCGCGCACCTGGGCCGCCCGCTCGCCAAAGCGGCCCACCTCGGTCTGGCTCCGCCCAAAGAGCTTGACCAGCAACGCCCCGCCGATGTTGAGCGTCTCGTGCATCATGGCGTTCATGGAGGCGTTGGCGTCCATCTGCTGGCGCGCTAGGTCGCGCAGTTGGAAGCCCAGGCGGCGCGCCGCCAGCACGAACAGCGGAAGGATGATGATGCTCACCAGGGTCAGGCGCCACTCCAGCGAAAGCATCACCGCCATCAGCGCCGCCGCCTCAACGATGTTGGTAATGATGCTGACCACCGTGTTGCTGATGGCGTTTTGGGCCCCGACCACATCGTTGTTCATGCGGCTCATCAGCTCGCCGACGCGGGTGTTGGTGAAGAAGCGCAGCGACATACGCTGCAGGCGCGAATACAGCGCCACGCGCAGGTCGTAAATCACGCCCTCGCCCACGCGCGAGTTCAAGCGCCGCTGCACCACCGAGATGCCGCCGCGCAGCCCCGGGATGAGCAGCAGGGCCAGCGCCAGCAGCACCAGCCGGTTCACGTCGCCGGAGGGAATGGTGTGGTCGATCAGGTCGCGCACCACCAGCGGCATGAGCAGGGTCATTCCGGTGTCCGCCAGGATCAGCAGCAGCATGCCCAGGATGGCCCAGCGGTACGGGTTGGCGTAGGTCATCACCCGCCGCAGCAACCCCCAGGTCACCTTCGGCTTTTGCTCGCTCGAACTCATGAAACTCATCCAACCGCCATGAAAACCCATTGAAGCCTCGAGAGAAAAGATTAGAGAAAGAGAGTATAGAATAGAGAGAAGAAAGTAGGTAAGCTATTTGGAATAAGGAGTATACGCCCGTTGAGGGGCAAATGCAAATCAGAAACCTTACCCCCTCCCAACCCCCCCATTTTCGTTTTTTGAAAATAGGAGGTTGGGAGGGGGTAAGCCATTAGTCATCAGGATAAATCGCGTAGGGTGGGTTGAGCGATGCCATAATAAATACTTATCTTCAACAGATCAAGCGAAACCCACCATCCGAACTCACGCCCGCTTTAGCAGACGCAGGCCGAATAACTGTCTTGCCAGTCGGCTTATGGTTTTTGACAACTTAAACGGGTAATGTAATTACCTTGCGATCAACCAGAGCCTCACCCCCGGCCCCTCTCCTGAAAAAAAACCATTCTCAGGAGAGGCGAGAAATGCACTGAATTTGGTATTCTCCCCTCTCCCAGAACGTGCTTCACCGTTCTGGGAGAGGGGCCGGGGGTGAGGCTAGTAGGCCCATCTAGACTCTGATTATCCTTTTAAGTTTTCAAAAACCATCAGCCGACTTGTGATTTTCTAGCCTTGGGATTCATCCCCAGGCGGCCGGCGAGCCTGCGAAACAAAATATAGATCAATCAGATCAATTTACTTATATATTATGGTATAGTTAATCGTCCATTTATCAACGTTCGAACGGTTGTCAGGAATTTTACAAGGGGATAATGACTTATGGAAAGCCGGCCTTCCCGAATGGAGAAAGCGATCGTGATTGGCGCCAGCATCAGCGGGCTGATGGCCGCCCGGGCATTGGCGAACCATTTTTCCCAGGTGACGATCATTGAGCGCGACGCCTTGCCGCCCCCAGGCGAGCCGCGCAAGGGGGTGCCGCAGGGACGCCACGCCCACGTTCTGCTGGCCCACGGACGCGACGTGCTGGAGGGCTTCTTTCCGGGGCTGACCCACGAGCTGGAATCCGCGGGGGCCATGGTGGGCGATCTGTCCGAGACGGTGCGCGTGTTTTCCAACGGGGCCTACACGCGCAACTTCCATTCTGGGTTGGTCTCGGTGCAGGCCAGCCGGCCGATGCTCGAGGGCGTCATCGCCCGGCGGCTGCGCGCCATGCCCAATGTTACCCTGCTGGAGAATCACGATGCGCTGGAGCTGCTCACGGCGCCAGCCGGCCCGGGCGCGGAGGTGCGGGTTACCGGCGTGAAGGTGGAGGACCGCTCCGGCCCGGCGCCGGTGGAGACGTCGCTCAAGGCGGACCTGGTGGTGGATGCCGGCGGGCGCGGCTCGCGCTGCCTGGCCTGGCTGGAGGGCCTGGGGTTCGCCCGGCCGGAAGAAGAGCATATCAAGGTGAACCTGTGCTATACCACCCGCGTGTTCCGCCGCCGGCCCGGAGACGCCGGGGGCCACAGCCCGATCGTGATTTTACCCACCCTGAAGAATATGCGCGGCGGGACCATGCTGGCCGTAGAAGGCGATCGCTGGCTTGCCACCCTGGCGGGTTACCTGGGCGATGCCGCCCCAACGGATATGGATGGGTATCTCGAATACGCCCGCAGCCTGGAGGCGCCGGACTGTTACGAAGCCATGAAGACGGCCGAGCCGCTGGGGGAAGCCAGCCAGTACAAATATCCCGCCAGCCAGCGCCGCCATTTTGAAAAGCTCAGCCGCTTTCCGGAAGGCTACCTGGTGTGCGGGGATGCCGTGTGCAGTTTCAACCCGATCTATGGGCAGGGCATGACCACTGCCTCCAGCGAGGCCGCCCTGTTGGATGATTGCCTGCGGGCTGGCCTGCCAGGCATTGCCCGACGCTTCTTCAACCGGGCCAGCCGCCTGCTCGATGCGCCCTGGACCATCGCCGCCGGCGGCGACCTGGCCTATCCCCAGGTGGAGGGCAAACGAGCCCCCTCCGGGCGACTGGTGGGCCTGTACCTGACCCGGTTGCTGGAAGTGGGCCGCCAGGATTCCAGCCTGAATCTTGCTTTTCAGAAAGTGACCAACCTGATCGAGCCGCCGGCCAGCCTTTTCCGCCCCAACATCCTCCTGCGGGTGCTGTTCGGAAGCGTCAAGAGATAAGTGCGTTCCTGGCGAGGGTTTTCGTTCACTCTTTTTATAAGGAGAATTGCCAATGGCCAATAGAACGATTCCATCAAACATGGACGAGATTAAGCGGCCTGGCGCAGCCAGCGCCCAGGACGATGCCGTCCTTCCCGTAACTCGTTGGCTGGCCCTGATCATCATTCCCTTCCTGGTCGTCGCTTCCGCCCTCCTGTATATCTGGCCAAACAACACCGACCAGACCTTCGCCTGGACGATCAAGCCCTCCATGACGCCGATGATGCTGGCGGCTGCCTATATGGGCGGCATCTACTTCTTCGCTCGCGTTGCCACGGCGCGCCGCTGGCACACGATTAAGGCCGGCTTCCTGCCGGTCACTGCGTTTGCCTCCCTGCTGGGCATTGCCACGATTCTGCACTGGGACCGCTTCAACCACAGCCATATTTCTTTTTTCACCTGGACGGCCCTTTATTTCACCACCCCCTTCCTGGTCATTCTCGTTTGGCTGGCGAACCGGGCTCACGATAACCACCGCGCTGAACCGGGGGATATCCTCATTCCGCTCACCGCGCGGATTCTCATCGGTATGGTAGGGGCGGCAACCTTGCTGGTGAGCCTTCTGCTGTTCTTGTCCCCGCAAATGATGATCCAGACCTGGCCCTGGACGCTCACGCCGTTGACCGCCCGCGTGCTGGGCGCCATGTTTGCCCTGCCGGGGATCGTAGGGTTGGGGATCGCCTTTGAGCCCAGGTGGAGCGCAGCCCGCATCATCCTCGAGGCCCAATGCTTCTCGATCCTGATGATCCTGGTCGCCGCGGCCCGGGCCTGGGGAGATTTCCAGCCCGCCAACCCCGTGACCTGGCTTTTTGTCGGCGGGCTGGCCGGCCTGGTGGTCTTGCTGGTTTTGCTCTACGCCCGCATGGAAACAGCCCGGAGGAATAGGCGGTAGTAATCGCCGAGAATCACGGATCTCGCCCGCCTGGGGATGAATCCCCAGGCTAGAAAAAAAACACAAGTCGGTTGAAGTCGACTGGCAAGTTATTTATTCGATCTAAGCCTGCTTATGATTTTAACAAATTAATCGGGTAACCTACATTCCAGGATTCAAAACCTGACCTCACCCCCGGCC
>DBMK01000035.1 GCA_002298885.1 Anaerolineaceae bacterium UBA700 | reverse complement strand
AAGAAAGCCAGATCATCGGCCAGATCACGACCAACTGGGACTTCACCGTCGCCAAGACCCTGGCCGAAGCCAACCTGACGGCTGCCTCGGCCGCCGACAAGGGCAACGTATTCATCCTGGCCCCGAACGATGGCACCGCCCGCTCGATCGCCGATTCCTTCGCTGCCGATAAGGATGTCAAGAGCTACGTGGTGACCGGGCAGGATGCTGAGAAGGCCTCCGTCCAGTACATCATCGATGGCAAGCAGTCCATGACGGTCTTCAAGGATGTCCGCACCCTGGTCCAGACCGCAATCGATGCTTCCGTGGCCCTGCTCAAGGGTCAGGCTCCCGCCGCCAAGGGTTCCTACAACAACGGCACCATCGATGTGCCCGCCCTGCAGTCTCCCGTGGTCACGGTTGATAAGAGCAACGTCAAAGCTGCTCTGATCGACTCTGGCTACTACAAGCTCAGTGACTTCACCGGGTTGCAGTAAGATTCACCCATAGTCAATGCAAGGATAGTGAGGTTTCTGTCCTCACTATCCTTGCAAATTTTTTGATTTCTAAGCCGGAGCTACTATGAGCACTCCCATATTAGAGATGAAAAACATTACCAAGGTATTCCCAGGCGTGAAAGCACTGAGCGATGTCAGCTTTCGCGTTGCCGAAGGCGAAATTCACTGCCTGGTTGGTGAAAATGGAGCCGGGAAATCTACCTTGATGAAAGTGCTAAGTGGGGTGTACCCGCACGGCCAATATACCGGAGATATCATTTTTGAGGGACAGGTGCAGAAATTCGCTGGCATTAACGACAGTGAAGAGGTCGGGATTGCCATTATTTACCAGGAGTTGGCGCTGATCCCTGAGATGACAGTTTATGAAAATATTTACCTTGGCCATGAGATTATGAGCCGCGGCGTGATCAACTGGAACGAAACGATCCGCCAGGCAGGTGAGATGCTCAAAAAAGTAAGGCTGGATGTGAACCCAACCACAAAAATTAAGGATTTGGGTGTGGGTAAACAGCAGTTGATTGAAATCGCCAAGGCGCTGAGCAAAAATGTTAAATTATTGATCCTGGATGAGCCTACTTCTGCCCTGAACGAGAGCGACAGCGAAAACCTGTTGAGTTTACTACGAGAACTCAGGACCCATGGCGTTACTTGCATCATGATCTCGCATAAGTTGAAAGAGGTGATCGAGATTGCCGACACGGTCACGGTTCTGCGCGATGGCCAGACGATTTGCACCCTGGATGCCCATAAAGGCGAAGTGACTGAAGGTGTGCTGATCAAGAACATGGTGGGCCGGGAGATTAATAATATTTATCCGGAAAGACAACGCACACTGTTCAAGGCCGCGGGTGACGCCGTACAAAAAGCGAAAGCGGCTGGCGTAAAGATCATTTCGTATGACCGGCTGATCACCAACACCAACGCAGTGGATTATTATGTGACCTTTGACAGCATCTCCGTTGGCGCGCAGCAGGCCCAATACCTGGTTGACCACGCCACCGGCAAAGGCAACCCGTTGTACCTGTACACCGGCGCCGCAACCGACCCGAATGCCTTCATTTTCTTCCGGGGCGCCTGGGGTGTTTTACAGCCCAAGATCGCGGATGGCACTTTTGTCGTCAAGAATTCAAGCCAGGCCGTCAGTCTCCAGGCAAATGCCACCCTGACACGTGACCAGGAAAGCAAGATCTTTAACCAGGTCGCCACTAACTGGGACTTCAAGATCGCCAGGAACCTGGCAGAATTTAATTTGACTGCCGTAAGCGCGGCCGACAAGGGAAATGTATTTATTCTTGCCCCCAACGACGGCACCGCCCGCGCCATTGCCGATGTCTTCACGGCCGACAAGGATATTACCAGCTATGTTATTACCGGCCAGGATGCTGAGGCGGCTTCCGTCCAGTACATCCTGGAGGGTAAGCAGTCTATGACCGTCTTCAAGGATGTCCGTACCCTGGTACAGACGACTATTGATTGTGCGGTAGCCCTGCTGAAAGGCCAGCCTCCCGCAGCCCATGGCACCTACAATAACGGCGCGATCGACGTGCCGATGCTGCAGTCTCCAGTTTTCACCCTCGATCGGGCGAATGTCAAGGCCACTCTGATCGACTCGGGCTATTTCCAGGCCAGCGATGCACCTGCATCCTCCAATGGGTCTGCGCCCAAGGCCAGGGTAGACGTTGGGGTCGTTCTTCCAACCCGAGATGAACCGCGCTGGATCCAGGATCAGGCTCGTTTCCAGGCTGCGCTCACGGCTGCGGGCTACGACTTTGAAATTCTCTTCAGCCAGAGTGATCCCGCCAAGGAGAGAGCGAACATCGAAAGCCTGCTGGCCAAGGGCATCAAAGTATTAATCATCTGCCCGCAAGGCAGCGGTGAAATCGTGCTTGAGGTTAAGAATTGGAGCGCCTATAATCCGGTCCTCGGAAGAGATATCCTCAAGGATATTAATTTCAACGTAAAGAAGGGTGAAATCGTCGGCTTTTCCGGGTTGATGGGAGCCGGGCGCACGGAGCTTGCCTTGAGCATCTTCGGGAACCCCGATGGTTATCGAGTCAATGGCGAGCTGATCATTAAAGGCGTAAAGAAGCATTTCAATCTTCCGGAAGATGCCATTGGATCGGGCCTGGCTTATGTAACCGAAGACCGGAAAGGCGACGGTTTGATCCTCATCCAGGATGTAAAACAGAACATTACCCTGGCAAATCTACGAGCAATCGCCGAGCGAGGCGTTGTTAATAACAATGAAGAGGTAAAAGTTGCCAACGAATACAAGTCCTCTCTCAATATCAAGACACCGAGCGTTGATCAGAAGGTTGGAAATCTAAGCGGCGGCAACCAGCAAAAAGTGTCCCTGGGTAAATGGCTATTCGTTCAACCTGACGTTTTAATTCTGGACGAGCCTACCCGCGGCATCGACGTCGGCGCAAAATACGAAATTTATACGATTATGAACCGGCTTGTTGCGCAAGGCATGAGCATCATCATGATATCGTCGGAATTACCCGAAATTTTGGGCATGAGCGATCGGGTGTACGTGGTGTCTGGCGGCAAGATTGCGGGTGAGTTGCCGATCGAGGAAGCGTCGCAAGAAGCAATTATGAAGCTGGCCGTTAACTACTAGGGAGGCTGTAATGGAAACAACATTTGTAGGAAATTTAGGCAAAGTATTACGCCAAAACGTGCGCGAGTACGGCATGTATATTGCCCTGGCGGTGATCATGGGGTACTTTACCGTTGCAACGGGCGGAAAGTTCTTCTCCCCGCGCAATATCAGTGACCTGATCAACCAGATGGGTTACATCGCGGTGTTGGCGGTCGGCGTGACCCTGGTGATCATCATCCGTCACATCGACCTGTCGATTGGCTACCTGGCGGGTTTCCTGGGCGCAATTTCTGCTATCGTCATGGTTAACTTTAATATGCCGTGGTACGTATCGATTCTGGCTGTGTTGATTTGCGGTATTCTCGCCGGGCTGCTCAACGGTTTTCTGGTGGCTTCGGTGGGTATTCCGGCGTTTGTGGCCACCCTGGCCGGCTGGCTGGGCTACCGGGGGCTGGAGCAAGGCGTTTTGGCCAGCACGGGCACAATTATCATCTCAGATCCCACCTTCAATGCCATCAGCAACGGTTTTATTCCGGATATCCCGGGCGTAAACCTTGTTCTTTTTGGCACCCACGTCCATATGTTAACCTTACTCCTGGGATTGGCGGCGATTGTTTTATTGATTTTCAGCTTCATCAACGATCGTCGGACCAAGCGGGCATACAATTTCGAAGTGCTGCCGACCGATATGTTCATCCTCGAGATGATATTTGTTTCGCTCCTCGTCGCCGGCATTACCTGGATCCTGGCCAGCTATCAGGGCCTATCCTGGTCGGCAGTTGTGGTGCTGGTGGTGGTTTTTATCTATAATTTCATCACCAACCGGACGGTGCTCGGCAGGCACATCTATGCAGTTGGCGGAAATCCGGAGGCGGCGGCATTAAGCGGTATCAACGTCAAACGGATTACGTACATCGTTTTCATATCGATGGGCATACTGACTGCCATCGGCGGCGTCATGATCGCTTCTCGCTTCCGCTCCGCCACCCCTATCGCTGGCACGGGCCTTGAATTGGACGCCATTGCCGCAGCTTTCGTGGGCGGCGCTTCGCCGGCTGGCGGCGTTGGCAAGGTATTCGGTTCGCTCATCGGCGCACTGGTGATGGCCTCGCTGGTGAACGGTATGGCCCTGATGGGCGTCGACCAATCCGTCCAATACTTGATCCGCGCGGCTGTGTTGGCCCTGGCAGTGATCTTCGACGTGGTCACCCGCCGGCAAGCTCGTTAACTCTGGCCTTTCCTCCCGCTGCATGCCGGAATCGAGCCGGGTTGTCCAGTGGGACAGGATAACCCGGCTCTGGCTTAAAAGCCAGGCAATTGTTCGTTCAAATAGATGATTCAGGCCCGTTCATGGTCACTACAGCCGATCAGAACCTGGTTCGAAAATTCAATACCGCGGTAGCCATCAATGCCTTGCGCCACCGGGCTCCGCTTTCGCGAGCCGAGCTGGCAGCCTGCACCGGGCTCAACCGCTCCACCATATCCTCTATCATCAACGAGCTGCTGGCCATTGGCCTGGTCCAGGAGACCACCTTTCAATCCGACCGGGTCGGCCGGCCGGGGATGCTGCTGGAGCTCAACCCCTCCGGCGGCTTTGCCGTGGGCATCGAATTGGGAGTCGATTTTATCTCGCTGGTGGTGACCGATTTCGTCGCCAACGTGCTCTGGCGCCAGCGCACCCGTTCAAACCCCACCGACGGGCAGGACGCTATCCTGTCCCGCGCCTACGCCATGACCGAGACCGCCCTCACCGAAGGCTCTGGCCGCGGCCTGCGCCCGCTGGGCATCGGCCTGGGCGTGCCAGGCCTGGTGGACCTGCGCCAGGGCGAGCTGATGGTAGCCCCCAACCTGGGTTGGAACAACATCCCCATCCGCCAATATTGGCGCCAGCGCTTCAACCTGCCGGTGTTTGTAGAAAACGACGCCAAGGCCTCCGCCCTGGGAGAATACTATTTCGGTGTAGCCCGCGGCATCGATAATTTTATCTATCTTAATGCCGGGGTAGGTCTGGGGGCCGGTATTATGATCGACGGCAAGCTTTTCCGCGGCAGCCACGGCTACGCCTCCGAGGTCGGCCACATGATCATAGACCCCAACGGCGAGCAGTGCGGCTGCGGCAAGCGCGGCTGCTGGGAAACGCTGGTGGGGCCGCGCGCCGTCATCCGCCGTTTCCGCCAGACCCTGCGCCAGGGCGTTCCCAGCACAGTTATGCACCTGGCTGAGAACGACCTGGATAGTATCACCTTTGAGAACGTGGCCAACGCCGCCCTCCAGGGCGACGCGGCTGCTTTGGAGGCCATGCATGAAGTGGGGGGCAACCTCGGCTTCGGCATCGCCAACCTGATCAATATATTTAACCCCCAGATGGTCGTCCTGGGCGGCGCCCTGGCTTACGCCAGCGATATCCTCCTGCCGGTGATCGAGAAAGTGGTGGCCTCCAACGCCATGCGCATCCCGGCCGAGGACGTGAAGATCGCCGTATCTGCCTACGGGCCGGACGGCTGCCTGGTGGGTGCGGCCGTGCTGGTACTGGACGACATCATGCGCGAGCCGGATTTTCCCTAAATATCTAATGGCCAAATATTCTAAAGCACAGATGGCCTGGTCTGTCCTCGAACGCGAGGACGCCGCTCAATATTTGTTGATTTCAAACGTCAGCTTTGCCCTTTCGGTGGCTCTGGTGCGCTTTTTCCTCACCCTCACCGGCTTCCCCCAGATCGGCGGCGGCGATCTGCATATTTCGCACGTCTTGTGGGGCGGGCTGCTCCTCTTCATCGCCGTGCTGGCCGTGCTGGTGGTGGACCACCCCTGGGTATATACCGGCAGCGCCATCCTGTCCGGGGTCGGCATCGGGTTGTTCATCGATGAGGTCGGCAAATTCATCACCAAGGACTACAACTACTTCTATCCGGCCGCCGCTCCCATCATCTACGTCTTTTTCCTGCTCACCCTGTACGTCTACTTGCGCATCCGCCGCCCGGACCTGCACAACGACCTGGACCAAATGATCCAGGCCCTGGAGCTGATCGAGGACGACCTTGGCCGGCCGCTGGCCCCGGAGGAATGGAACGAGCTCAACTGGCGCCTCGAGGACGTGGCCAACGGCGATCCCGCGGACCGCAAGACGAAGCTTGCCAGCGTTTTGCTGGATTACCTGCACCGCGAGAGCCGTCCGCCCCTAATTCCCGCCGGCCTGCGCTGGTGGCAGCGCGCCCGCGAGGCCGCCCGCCGCTGGCTCAAGGAGAGCCGCCTGCGGACCCTGCTTGTGTTGGGGCTGGTCATATTGAGTCTGCTGGCCTTCAAATACCTGGTCCAGGTCGCCCCCTGGACCCCTTCGAACGTTTCCGCCGCCCTGCAGATATCCCTCTTGGGTGACTCGCTCCCTTCCTACAGCGCCTCGGGATTGTTCGCCTTCCGCGTCGTTCTCGAAGCCCTGGTGGGGGTTTTATGCCTGGTCTCGGCCGTCCTGCTGGCGCTGAAGCGCACCAATCTGGGCGTGGGGCTGGGCTACCTGTCCCTCTTCCTCACCCTGCTGGCACTGGACATTGCCGTCTTCTATTTCGACCAGTTTTCGACCATCCTGCCCGTCGCTTTCCAGTTCCTGGTCCTGTTGGGCTTGCTGGATTTCCGCAGGCGCTTCCCGGTTTCCCTGGATACCTCGCCTGTTTACCTGCGCGTCTTCATCGAAAAGGTCGAGCGCGGCCTCACCCTCCGCCCCCGCCGGGCACGCCGCCGGGTTAGAAAAGTTTCGGGTTGATGAAAAAACTTTCCAATTGGGTGTCGGTATTGTTTGGGCTGGGTTTTCTGGCCATCTTGGGCCTGGCCGCCCGGGCTTATTTTTCGCAGTACCCCACCCTCACCAGCGAAAACCTCGACAGCTTCATCCGCGGCTTCGGGCCCTGGGCCCTGGCGGTTTTCTTCCTGGCCTACACCCTCAGCTCGCCCATCCCCTTCCTGGCCCCCATCCTGGCGGCCACCGGCGGCCTATTGTTCGGCCCGCTGCTTGGCACCCTGCTCGCTATCCTCAGCGCCGCCGTCACCTCGCTCATCCCCTTCACCATCGCCCGCCGGTTGGGGCGCGAGTGGGTCCAGGGCAAGCTGAATGGGTCGCGCCTGCAGGCCTTTATCCTGCGCCTCGACCGCGGCAACGGGTTCACCTTCATCCTGCTTCTGCGCCTGGTGCCCGTCCTGCCCTGGGAGCTGCAGAACTACGTCGCCGGTGTCACCCGTGTGGCTGTACCCACCTACATGGCCGCTACGCTGCTCGGCAGCGCCCCCATGACCATCTGCCTGGCCCTGCTCGGCGCCGCCGCCCGCCAGCCCGCCTCCTGGCAGTTCTTCGCCGCCCTCGCCCTCACCGGCGTCGTGCTCATCGTCCCCATATTAATCGCCTATCTCCGCACCCGCCGCAAAGAAGCCTAGGATAGGAATCGGACCTCTCCCCCGGCCCCTCCCCTGGAGTTTGGCCTTTTCCCAAAAGGCCACAAAAAAAGCCCCACCCCCCTGCCCCCCGCCCCAAAATCGGGCGGGGGAAAATAAAAGCCCCC
>DBMK01000258.1 GCA_002298885.1 Anaerolineaceae bacterium UBA700 | reverse complement strand
CTAAATTCGCGTATTTCGTGGATAAAGTATGTTTTATGCCCGTTTAATATGATAATATCTATTATATATATCGTTAATTAGGGCTTCCGCATGGCGCACCCGGTTTTGCTGGTCAACTTGCTGGGGGGATTCCACATCGCCTACAATGATACGGCGATCCTGGGCGTCCATGCGGCCCGGCTGCAGTCCCTCCTCATTTACCTCATCCTCCACGCCGATTCTCCCCAGCCGCGCCAGCGGGTGGCTTTTCTCATCTGGCCCGACTCGCCCGAGGCCCAGGCGCGCAACAATCTGCGCCAGTTCTTCTTTCAACTGCGCCAGGCGCTGCCCGAACCGGACCGCTTTCTGAGCGCGGATACGCACACCATTTGTTGGAAGACGGACGAAGGGCAGCAGATCGACGTCCAGCGCTTCAGGCAGGCCCTGCAGGAAGCAGAGGCCGCCGAGCACAGCGGCGACCAGGCGACCGTGCGAAAGCTGCTGGAGCAGGCCGTCTCCCTGTATCAAGGCGACCTCGTCCCCGATTGTTACGACGAATGGATCGCGCCCGAGCGCGAAGCCCTGCGCCGGCAGTGCCAGGACGCCTGTCAGAAACTGGCCGCCATGCTCGAGGCGCAGCGCGAGTACGCCGCAGCCATCCTGGCCGCGGAGCAACTGCTGCGCCTCGACCCGCCCAACGAGGAGACCTACGCCGCGCTGATGCGGCTGCACACGTTGAACGACGACCGCGCCGGGGCGCGGAGGGTGTATCGGGAGGCCGCCGAAGTGCTGGAGCGTGAATTGGGAGTCGAGCCGGGCGAAACGCTGCGCTCGATGTACGAACGCCTGCAGCATTTGCCGCCAACGTTTGCCCCCAGGCCCGACGACGATGCCATGACCTTCCGCCTGGTGGGCCGCCTGCCCGAATGGCAAAAATTGCAGTCGGCCTGGAAACTGGCCGGCGAAGGAGCGGCGCATTTTGCCCTGGTCACCGGCGAAGCGGGGATCGGCAAGTCGCGCCTGGCCGAAGAATTGTTCCACTGGGTTAAACGCCAGGGTTACCCGGCGGCTCAAACGCGTTCGTACGGCGCCGAAGGCCGCCTGTCGCTTGCGCCGGTGATCGAATTGCTGCGCAGCGAGGCTTTGCGCCCCAACCTGGCTTCGCTGAATAAGGTATGGCTGGCAGAGATCACCCGCCTGCTTCCCGAGCTGCTCAGCGAGCACCGCGGGCTCAGCCGCCCCGAACCCATCAGCGAATATGGGCAGCGCCGGCGTTTCTTCGAGGCCCTGGCGCGGGCGGTCCTGGCAGCGCCGCAGCCCCTCTTGCTGTGGATCGACGACCTGCATTGGTGCGATCAAGAAACGCTGGACTGGCTGCATTTCCTGCTGCGCTTCGAGCCCCGCCATTCCCTGCTGATCCTGGGGACGGCGCGCAGTGAAGAAATGCCGCCCGAGCACCCCCTGGCGGTGATGGCCCGGCAGCTGCAGGCCGAGGACAGAATCACGCCGGTCGAATTATCTTCGCTGGATGCGGCGGAAACGGCAAAGCTGGCCTCGCAGGTGCGGGGGAAGGATTTCGACACCTTCGAAACGATCAGCCTGTTCCACCAAACGGAGGGCAACCCGCTCTTTGTCATCGAAACCACCCGCGCCGGAATGGCCGGCTCGCCCGTTGCGGAAAGAACGGCGCCGGTCCCCGATCCGGATGCGGCGTACGCCCTGCCGCCCCGCGTCCAGGCGGTGATCGCCGGGCGCCTGTCCCAGCTCTCGCCCGCGGCCCGCCGGGCAGCGGAAGTGGGGGCGGCCATCGGGCAGGCATTCTCCTTTGATTTGCTGGCGCAGGCGGGCCGCCAGGATGAAGAGGCGATCGCCGGCGCCCTGGACGAGCTGTGGCAGAAGCGCATTATCCGCGAGCAGAGCGCCAATGTTTACGATTTTACCCACGACAAACTGCGCGAGGTGGCCTACGCTGAAATCAGCGCCCCCCAGCGCCGCCTGCTCCACCGCCGCATTGCCCAAGCCCTGGAAACGCTCAACCAGGAAAACCTCGACTCGATTAGCCCGCGCCTGGCGACTCAGTACGAGCTGGCGGGCATGTTCGAGCAGGCGCTGCCATATTACCAGCGCGCCGGCTCCGTCGCCGCCGGCGTGTATGCAAATGCTGATGCCATCGACCTGTTCGAGCACGGCCGCGGGCTGCTCCCGCAGCTGCCCGCCGGCACGAAGCGCGATGAAATTGAGCTTAACTTTTGCCTGGCCCTGGCGCCGCTTTACCGCATTACCCGAGGCTGGGCGTCGCCCGAGGTGGAGCAGGTCCTCAACCGGGCGCTTATCCTGAGCAACACGGTGGGCAACGACTGGCAACGTGCCCAGACTTTATACGGCTTTCAGTCGTTCAACGTGGTGGCAGCCCGGCTGGAGAAGGTGCAGTCCACCTATCCCGAGATGAGCCGGCTGTTCGAGCAGTTGCAGGGCAGCTCGCCGCCCTTCGCCGGGCTGATGTACGGCGGGTCGAGGCTGCACATGGGCCAGGTGGTTGAGGCGACCGAGCAGCTTGGGGCGATCGTCAAGGTGCGCGACAGCCGGCACATCCGCGATTTGCAGGAATCGCAGGGCGTGAATTACATGGTGCTGGGCCTGGCCTGGGGCGCGCACGGCTTGTGGTGCCTGGGCCAGGCGGATGCCGCCCTGGAGAGCGCCCAAAATGCGATCGCTTTCGCGCAGGAATTCGAGCAGCCTTTCAACCAGGGCCTGGCGCTCACCTACATGGCCTCCCTCCAGGAATGGTGCGCGGACCCGGAAACCTTCCTCGCCCATGCCAAAAAGGCTTACGATTTTACCCGCGAATACCAGGTGACCTATTACCACTCCTGGGCAAGCGTCCTGCTGCAGTTCGGCCTGGCCTGGCAGCAGCCCGATGGCCAAAACCTGGCGAAGCTGCGTGAAGCCATTCGCATCTTTATCGAGATGGGCGCGCATCTACGCCTGCCGGTTTTCTATTCACTGCTGGGGCGGGCCCTGCAGCGCGCCGGACGGATCGAGGAAGCCCTGGAGGCGGTCGAGCTGGGGCTGACCGAGGCCCTGCACAACAGCGAGCGCTGGTGGGACCCAGAGCTGCACCGCTTGCGGGGTGAATTGTTGGCCGCCCAGGGCGCCACCCCCGGCGAGGCAGAAGCGGCGTTCCAGCACGCCCTGCAAATTGCCCGCCAGCAGGGGTCGAAAGCGCTCGAGCTGCGCGCCGCCCTCAGCCTGGCGCGGCTTTGGCAGGCCGGGGCGCGGGTCCTTGAAGCCAGGCAGCTCCTGGCTCCGCTGGTCGAAAATTTCAGCGAAGGCGCGAACAGCCCTGATTTGAGGAAGGCGCGCGAATACCTCACCCCCCGGCCCCCTCTCCATGGAATGGAGAGGGGGAGAGGCTAATTGCTTTAGGAAGCCGCTCTGCTCACATCATTTCACGGTGCGCTTTCCTTTCCATGGAATGGAGAGGGGGAGAGGCTAATTGCTTCAGGAAGCCGCTCTGCTCACATCATTTCACGGCGCGCTTTCCTTTCCATGGAATGGAGAGGGGGAGAGGCTAATTGCTTCAGGAAGCCGCTCTGCCCACAAAATCTCACAGCGCGCTCTCCTTTCCACTAACGCCTTAACTAACGCTTTCATAACACCGCGTGTGCTAAAGTGGTATCCACAGTACGGCGGAACCAACGCTTAGCGAACCTGCCTGCTGAAATATACTGGTTGTCTTTTCTTATAGGAGGAACAATGACAGCACAACCCTTATTAAAAACTGCGCCCCAGCTCTCTGAAGAGGTCGTGAGCGCATTCCGCTCCCAGTTACGCGGTGAATTGCTCCAGCCCGGCGACAAGAGTTACGACGAGGCCCGCAAAGTGTATAACGGCATGATCGACAGGCGCCCGGCGCTCATCGTCCAGTGCGTGGATACGGCGGACGTGATCGCGGCGGTCAATTTCGGGCGCGAGCATGGCCTGCCCATCGCCGTGCGCGGCGGCGGGCACAACGGGCCGGGTTTCGGGTCCGTCGACGACGGGCTGGTGATCGACCTGCGGCGCATGCGCGGCATCCGCGTCGACCCGGCGAGCAAGACGGTGCGCGTTGAAGGCGGCGCCGTTTGGGGCGACGTCGATCACGCCACTCATCCCTTCAGCCTGGCCGTGCCCACCGGCTTTGTTTCGAGCACCGGCGTCGGCGGATTGACCCTCGGCGGAGGCATCGGCTATCTTGCCCGCAAATATGGCCTGACCATCGATAACCTGCTCAGTGTGGACATGGTTTTGGCGGACGGGCGATTCGTCACCGCCAGCGCCAGCGAAAACGCCGATCTCCTCTGGGCGGTGCGCGGGGGCGGCGGCAACTATGGGGTTGTGACGTCGTTCCTGTTCAAAGGGAACCCGGTACACACCGTCTACGGCGGGCCCATGTTTTGGCCGCTCGATAAGGCCGCCGAGCTGCTGCGCTTCTGGCAGGAGTTTATTCTTGCGGCGCCTGAGAACGTGAATGGCTGGTTTGCATTTGTAACCGTGCCCCCGGCGCCGCCCTTCCCCGAGCAGTACCACCTGCAGAAGATGTGCGCCATCGTATGGTGCTATACCGGCGACCTGGCGGACGGCGCGGCGGCGATCGAGCCGTTCCGCAAGTTCAGTCCCCCGGCGATCGACCTGGCCGGCCCGATTCCGTTCCCGGTGCTGCAGAGCTTGTTCGACGGACTGTACCCGGCCGGCCTGCAGTGGTACTGGCGGGCAGATTTCTTCGACCATTACGACGAGAAGTCCATCGCCCTGCACGTCAAATATGCCGCCCAGCTGCCGACCATGCAATCGACCATGCACATCTACCCGATCAACGGCGCGGCCGGGCGGGTCGGCAAACAGGATACTGCCTGGGGCTACCGCGATGCCAAGTTTGCCCAGGTCATCGTGGGGGTCGATCCCGACCCCAACAATAACGAGCGCATGATACAGTGGGCCAAGGATTACTGGCTGGCGCTGCACCCGTTCTCGGCCGGGGGCGGCTACGTCAACATGATCATGGATGAAGGCGAGGAGCGGGTGAGGGCAGCCTACGGTGAGAATTACACCCGCCTGGCGCAGGTCAAGGCCAAATACGACCCGCAAAACATCTTCCACGTCAACCAGAATATCAAGCCGGCGCGGTAACCCAATTAATCAGTCCGAAAATAAAAAGTTTTTGGCGATGAAATCGCCAAAAACTTTTTGTTTTCGGACTGCATTTTATTTTATTCCCTTGAGCTGCCCCTCGGCGAGGCTCAGCAGGCCCCAGGCGGCCAGCAGGGCCAGCAGAGCGGCCGCAGAGCAGGCCAGCGCCAGGGGCAGGCCCTGGGCGGCCAGCCAGGCGGCGGACAGAATCAGCGCCGCCAGCACGCCGGCGGCAATCGCCAGGC
>DBMK01000188.1 GCA_002298885.1 Anaerolineaceae bacterium UBA700 | reverse complement strand
ACAGGGTCGAGGCATGCCTCGACCCTGCGCCGCCCGCATAGCTACACCGACGTCGAAGCCATCCTAGAAATGTCGAACGTGACCGAAGAAGAGACCAAAGAGCTCGGCGTGTTCCGCATTCCGTAGCTCAGTGGATCAATCAGCGACCTGTCAACTGCTTCAGGCTATCGGGATACCGGTCCCCTTGTACCGTGATCTTTGAAATGGCACTTTCGATCTCCTGCAGGTCGCCGGGCGTAAGTTCGACAGCCAGCGCGCCGATGTTCTCATCCAGGCGATGGAGCTTGCGGCTGCCCGGGATAGGAACAATCCACGGCTTCTGAGCGAGCAGCCAGGCGAGCGCGATCTGAGCCGGCGTCGCTCCCTTCTGTTCTCCGATCCTGGCAAGCAGATCAACGACTACCCGGTTTGCTTTCATGGCCTCCGGCGTATAGCGAGGGAGGCGGCTGCGGATATCCGCGCTGGCGAAGGTTGTGTTTTCGTCGAACTTTCCCGTGAGATAGCCCCTGCCCAGGGGGCTGAATGGCACATAGCCGATCCCGAGCTCCTCGCAGACGGGCAGGACTTCCTCCTCAACGATTCTCCACCACAGCGAGTATTCGCTCTGGACTGCCGTGATTGGCTGGACCGCGTGGGCACGGCGGATAGTTTCGGCTCCTGCTTCAGAAATGCCGAAGTGCTTGACCTTGCCCTCCTGAATCAGTTCCTTGACTGCTCCCGCCACGTCTTCGATGGGCACCTCGGGGTCAACCCGGTGCTGGTAAAACAGGTCGATGGCCTCAACCCGCAGGCGCTTGAGCGAAGCCTCAGCCACACGCTTGATTTGCTCTGGCCGGCTGTCCAGGCCAACACTCGGGCTGGGCCCCTTTTGGGGATCGTGTTTGAAACCGAACTTCGTGGCAATCACCACCTGCCCGCGGAAAGGAGAAAGCGCTTCACCCAGGAGTTCTTCGTTGATGAATGGACCGTAGACTTCAGCCGTATCGAAGAAGGTGATGCCGCGGTCGACTGCGGCATGCAGAAAAGAGACCATCTCCTGCCGGTCGGGAAGCGGGTCTTCATCATGGCTCATTCTCATACAGCCGAGCCCGAGCGCCGATACTTCCAGGTTGCTGTTTCCAAGTATTCGTTTTTGCATTTTTCGACTCCATTCTTTTGGAAAAAGGGGGGAGCGGTTTTACTCAGTGTTTGCGCTGCAGTCTACCAGTAAGCAGGGTGCTGTCGCTTTTGAGCGCCCATTACCCGGCAATGATTGGTGGGTTCAAAAGCGAACCCACCCTACAAACTACAAACTCTTAACTATCGAGTCATGAACCAGATCCAGGCTTTTGGTTGGCCTTTATGTCGTCCAGAACAAGGCGCACATAGAAGAGGATTTTCAATACAGCGCCGATTATAAAGCCCAGGACCAATAACCCCAGGCTTATCCAAAGCAATGTCCAATTTTGGAATAATATTCCTGCAAGTGTAACAACAACCAACAAAATTACAAAACCGCGGTAAATCCATAAACTACGACCGGTTCGCGGTTTGGAAAGGAATACTTCCTCTCCCATTAGTTTCAAGATAGGTTTTCTGCGTTTCTGGATTAGATATGCTACACCGGCTGTAAAACCAAGCGCGGCAATAAAGACGACTATAACGTAAACGATATCATTCAATTTCATCTACTCCTGTAAAAAATAGAAAAAGCCAAAAATAATCCATTGTTCTCATAGGGCCGAGGCATGCCTCGGCCCTATGAGAACAATGGATTAAATACAAGGCTCCTCGACCAGGACTCGAACCTGGAACCTAGCGGTTAACAGCCGCCCGCTCTGCCGAATTGAGCTATCGAGGAAAGCGAGTGTATTATACCTAATTTCGCCGCCTTGACAAGGTTTTACCCGGGCATGGGGTAAACCACGGTCCTGGCCGGTTAGCCCATCAGCAGTCGAATACAAACCAGCAGATGTCGTTTCGCAGCCGCTGATCGTCCAGGACAAGCTCGCGAATCGCATCTGGCAGTTGGTCGCGCTGCCAGCGGCACTCGAGCCGGCCGGCGCGATCGCCCTCGCCTTCGGGCGCAGCCGCGCGGGCGGCCTTGATGGCATATGCTGCGGCGCCAAGCTCGTGCGCGGCGACGTGCGCCACCACCGCCGCCTGACCGGCAGCATACGCTGCAAAACGCGCCGCTCCACGTAAATCTCTCGCTGCACCCATTGCATGACCGCCTAATGCGCGTGTTTCCATCATTTTGAGTTCCCCTCGTGTCCACGCCCGAGCTGCTTCGATCGCCTGACTTGGGCGTGGATCATCTGGCCGCACCGATTCGAATAGCGGGAGGACGTGCTCCGCACACGCCGCCGCCCACGCGGCGAGAAGACGATGGTCTGAATCCATCAGCGTCCCGCCGCGGCGGATGGTGATGAAGCGAGGGTAGCGAACTTTAGGCAGGATCATGTCGCATAATTAAACCATAATATTCGCGTCATTCGTTTTCATTTGTGTAATTAGCGGACCAAGTTCTTCTTTGTAGAATTATTTCGCGTCATTCGTTTCTATTCGTATAATTCGCGGATCAAGTTCTTCTCTGTGTTCTCTGTGCCTCCGGGGTGAATCATTTTTCTTTTTCATTGTAAAATCAATCCGATGGATTGGGATATTTTAGGACACGAATGGGCGGCGGAGCTGCTGGAGCAGCATATTGCCCGGCAGGAGGTGCGCCACGCTTACCTGCTGACCGGCGCGCCGGGGATTGGGCGGCGCAGCCTGGCACTGCGCTTCGCCCAGGCGCTCAACTGCCTCAACCCGCCCGAGCCGGGCCAGCCGTGTGGCGCCTGCCGCATGTGCACGCGCATCGCCGCCATGCAGCAGGCCGACCTGACTGTCGTCCAGGCGCTGGACGAGGACGGCAATCCCAAAGAAGGCGGAAACCTCAAGATCGACCAGATCCGCGACATCCAGCACAGCCTGGCGCTGGCGCCCTACGAGGCGCGCTACCGGGTGGCGCTGGTGCTGCGCTTCCAGGAGGCCAACGCCAACGCCCAGAACGCCTTCCTCAAGACGCTGGAAGAGCCGCCCGAGAAGGCCATCCTGCTGTTGACCGCCAATTCGGACGAAAGCCTGCTGCCGACCATTTCCTCGCGCTGCGAGGTGCTGCGCCTGCGCCCGCTGGCGGTGGAGCAGCTCGAAACGGCGCTGCAGGCCCGCTGGGACGTGGACGTGGCCCAGGCGCGCTTGCTGGCGCACCTCGCCGGCGGGCGGACCGGCTACGCTCTGCGCCTGCTGCGCGACCCGGCCGAGCTGGAAACGCGCCAGAGCCGCCTGGAGGACCTGCTGCACCTACTGAAAGCCAACCGCCGCCAGCGCTTTGCCTACGTGGAGCAGGAGCTGAAGGACCGCGAGTCGGCGCGCAAGGTGTTTCAGGTGTGGCTGTCGTTCTGGCGCGACGTGCTGCTGTGCGCCGCCGGCTCGGATACGCCGTTGACCAACGTCGACCGGGCCCAGGAGGCACAGGACCTGGCGCAGCGCTTCGACCTGCCCTATGCCCGGGCCCGCCTCTCCGATCTCGAACGCGCCCTCCAGCGCCTGGATGCCAACGTTAATTCACGTTTGCTTGCAGAAGTGTTATTGTTGGACTGGCCTAGAATTTAAGGGACTTTCACCACAGAGACACAGAGGCACAGAGAAAAACCTTATTTGATTTCTTAAGGTTTTCTCTGTGCCTCTGTGTCTCTGTGGTGAAATCTTACTCGCGGATAGCAGCGCGCAGATTACGGGAAAGCGAGCCGAATTCGGCGGTGTAGCGCACTTCTTCGGTGCGCGGGCGGGGCAGGGGCACGGGCAGGTCCAGGAAGACCTGGCCGGGGCGGGGGGTGAAGACCAGGACGCGGTCCGATAGCAGCAGCGCCTCGGAGATCGAATGGGTCACCATCAGCACGGTGGTGCGGCGGGACTGCCACAGGTTGAGCAGCTCGGCGCCCATGCGCTCGCGGGTCAGGGCGTCCAGCGAGCCGAACGGCTCGTCGAGTAGCAGCAGGTCGGGGTCGAGGATGAGCGCCCGCGCCAGGGCCACGCGCTGGGCCATGCCGCCCGAAAGGTGGCACGGCCAGGAGGTTTCAAACCCCTCCAGCCCCACCAGGCGGATCAGCTCCTGAGCCCGTTCGCGCGCCTGTGCGGCGGGCACCCCCTGCAGCTCCAGCGGCAGGGTGATATTCTCCAGGGCGGTGCGCCAGGGCATCAAGTTGGCCTGCTGGAAGACCATCCCCAGGCAGGGCTGGCCGTCGTTAAAGGTAATGCTGCCGCGGGTGGGCTTAAGCAGCCCGGCGATGGC
Source organism: Anaerolineaceae bacterium UBA700 (assembly GCA_002298885.1). The sequence goes on along the minus strand of DBMK01000188.1, from coordinate 1,373 downwards.
CCGCAAGAGGGTGGTCTTGCCGCTGCCCGATGGCCCCAGCACGCTGACGAATTCCTGCCGCGCCACGGTCAGGCTGACCCCGTCCAAGGCCGTCAGGCCTCCATTTCCATTTGGAAAGGTAATGTTGAGGTCTTTTATTTCCAGGAATGACGAGGCGGGAGGGGGCATAAGAAAAGAATTTTCGATTTTCGATTTTAGATTTTCGATTTCAAAAGGCGCATCCATGAGATTTTCGATTTCAATTTTTCGATTTTCGATTTTTACTCGCACAAGATGACTATTGGCAGCAGCGATACGATTCTCTACTCTCTGCTCTCTATTCTCTACTTCATGGCACAAACTCGTTCGTGAACGCTTTGCTCACGTCCAATTCACTCTTATATTGGCCCATCTGGAGCATGATCGACTGCATGTTGTCCCAGGCCTTGGGATCGGAATAGCCCAGGCGAGGGGCTTTCCAGAGCTGCATCGAGCTGGCGAGCACCTGCTTCTGCAGCGCCTGGTCAGCCTGGGCCAGGTTTTCAACGTACTTCAGGCAGATAGTGTAGGCTTCGTCGGGGTTGGCCAGGGCCGCATCCAGGCCCTTGACCAGGGCGCCCACCATGCTGCGCACCAGCTCCGGGTTCTTGCGGATGGTGTCCTCGTTGGTGATCAGGCCGTTGCCAACGAGCTGGAGATAATCGGCCACGCGCAGCGTGTCGGCCTTATAGCCCTGGGAGGCGAGCTTGAGCGGCTCGTTGTTAACGTAAGTGACCGCAGCCTGCACCCGCCCACTGACCAGCGCCTCGACCTGGTTGTAGCCGATGGCTTCGAGCGACACGTCGCTCTCCTTGAGCCCGCCGGCCTGCAGCAGGGCGCGCAAGCCAACGTAGCTGGCGCCGGCCATCACCGGCAGGCCGATCTTCTTACCCTTCAGGTCCGCCGGGGAATGGATCTGCTGGTCGGCGCTGGCGGTGACGCCCACCGGGTACTCCTGGAACCAATCCATGGCGTAGACCACCGGCAGCCCCTGGGCGCGCGCCAGCAGCACCTGCTCGCCGGAGGCCAGGGCGAACTGCAGCGTACCAGCCCCCACCAGGGCCACCCCATCGGTCTCCTGGCTGTAATCCAGGGTCACGTCCAGCCCGGCCTGCTTGAAAAAGCCCTTCTCCAGGGCCACATAGATGGGGGCAAACTGCACGTCGGGGATGTAGCCGGCCGGCAGGCGGATCTTGGTCAGCCCCACCGCAGTCGGCGAGGCGGCCTGCGGGGCGCAGGATGCCAACAAGATAGCAACGATGATTATGGCAATGATTTTTTTCATTATTTCCTCTCAAAATCCGAATTGACAGTTTTCATTGACCTAACCCCCCGGCCCCCTTCCCTGAAGGGAA
>DBMK01000189.1 GCA_002298885.1 Anaerolineaceae bacterium UBA700 | reverse complement strand
AAACGAATGAGCGCGAATTCTTTTTATAAAGAATTCGCGCTCATTCGTTTACATCCGTGTAATTCGTGGATTCCTACTTCCACTCTAAAATCAAGCTGGCCAGCAGGGCGGCGCGCTCGGGGAGGGAGGCGGCAAGCATGTGCTCGCGCTCGGAATGGGCCCCGCCGCCGCGCACGCCCAGCCCGTCCAGCACGGGCACGCCCAGCGGGGCGACGAAATTGGCGTCCGAGCCACCGCCGGTGGAGCCCTCGCTCAGCTCCAGCCCCAGCGGGCGGGCGATGGCCTGGGCTTGGGCAAAGGCCGCCGCCATCACCCGGTCGCGCGGCATGGGCGGGCGGTTGAGCGTGACGCGGGCCTCCACCGTGCAGCCCTCCACGGCCGGGCGCAGGCCGGCGGCCCAGGTCTCCAGGCGGACCACCTCGCCCGCCTCGGCTACGCGGAAATCGGCCTGGGCGCGGGCCTCGTCGGGGACCACGTTGGTGCGCGTTCCGCCGCTGACCAGGCCGACGTTGGTGGTGGTGCCGCGGCTGTAATCGGTGAGCGCCTGGAGGCTGATAATGTGGTGGGCCAGCTCGGCGATGGCGTTGCTGCCCAGGGCGTGGTCGCTGCCGGCGTGGGCGGCCCGGCCGCGGGCCACGATCTCGATATCGCCGGTGCCCTTGCGGGCGGTCTTGAGCGCGCCGTCCGGCAGGGCCGGCTCCAGGCAGAACACGGCAGCCGAGCGGCGCGCCAGGGCCTCGATCAGCGGGCGCGAGGTCAGGCTGCCGGTCTCTTCGTCCGAGGTGAACAGGGCGCTGACCGGGCGATTCAGCAGGCCGCCCTGGCGCAGCAGGCGCAGGGCGAAGAGGGCCGCCACGATGCCGCCCTTCATGTCGAATACGCCCGGCCCGTGCACCACCCCTGCCTCGCTGAACAGCGGGAAGCGGGCCAGCGTGCCCGGCTCGTAGACTGTGTCCATGTGGCACAGAATTAAAATGGGCTGCCGGTCCGCGTCCGGCGGATCAACGGCCCATTTCGCAGCCAGGTGGTCGCCGGCTGTAGCCTGGGGCAGGACGTCGATCTCGGCCTCCAGGGCGCGCAGCTCTTCGGCCAGGGCGGCCCCAAAGCGGTCGACCGCCAGCTTGTCGGTGGATGGTGATTCGATCCCCGCCAGCCGCACGAGCAGTGCAACCATTTCGTCTTGAAGGGGGGTGAAGTCATCGATAAATAGTGTCATAGGTAGACAATATAGCTCCGTATAATTTGACGTGAAACGTGAAATAAGTTTAGCTCACAGCTTACAGTTCAAAGCGTAACCACGAATTGCACGAATGATAACGAATGACACAAATGGTTTTTATAGAGATTTCATTCGTGTTTATTCGTTTCCATTGGTGTAATTCGTGGATAAGCTTTTCCAGCTCTCAGCGTGATTTTCACGTTTCACGTTTCACGCCCAAAAATCCCTCCAACCGGGCCTTCACCACCGGCCACTCGTCGGGCAAAATCGAATAGTACACCGACGAGCGCAGGGTGCCGTCGGGGAGGATCATGTGGTTGCGCAGCACGCCCTCGCGCACGCCGCCGATGCGCTCGATGGCGCGCTGCGAGCGCTCGTTGCGCAGGTCGGTCTTGATCTGCACCCGCACGCAGTCCAGCGCCTCGAAGGCATGGCGCAGGAGCAGGTATTTGCACTCAGTGTTGACCGCCGTGCGCTGGTAGGCCGTGGCGTACCACGTCCCGCCGATCTCCAGGGCGCGGTTCTCGGGCTGGATGTCCATGTAACGGGTCATGCCCACCGGACGCCGGTCGGCCTTGTGGATGACGGCGAAGGGCAGGTCGGTGCCGCGAGCCTGCAGGCCCAACAGGGAATGCACCAGGTCAGCCATCTTCTGCTCCGTGTCGACGTAGCCGTAGCGCATGTACTGCCAGATGGCCGGGTCGCGCCCGGCCTGCGCCAGCCCCGCGACGTGCGCCTCGCTCAGCGGCTCCAGCCGCACCACGCTGCCTTCCAGGGTGACAGGGGTAATTTTCATAGGGTATATTTAACCACGGAGTCACGGAGAACACGGAGGAAATTTTATCTTTTCACCGCCCGCCAGGGCAGGTGTGTGGTGAATCTAAATCGAAGCGAGTTAGAAATCGAAAATCTAAAATCTAAAATCGAAATTTCTTTTTCATTCTCTTCCAAAAATCTCTTTTCGCACGAGACACCGCTCTAATATATCCTGGCGTAATTTTATCCCCAACCCTGGGCCGCTCGGCACGCTCAGCGTGCTGTTCGCGTTGAGCATGAACGGCTGCTCCACCAGGTCCTCGGTGAAGTAGCGGGACGAGGCGGAAATGTCGCCGGGCAGGCTGAAGCCGGGCAACGAGGCCACCGCCACGTTGGCCGCCCGCCCGATGCCGGTCTCGAGCATGCCGCCCATCCACACCGGCACGCCCCGCTCCAGGCAGTAATCGTGCAGGGCCAGCGCCCCGGCGATGCCGCCGACGCGGGCCGGCTTGATGTTGATGATGCGGCAGGCGCCCAGCTCCAGCGCCCAGCGGGCGTGGTTCAGCGAGAGGATCGATTCGTCCAGGCACAGCGGCGTGGCGAGCTGCGGCTGGAGCCGGGAATGGTCGAAGATGTCATCCGCGCCGAGCGGCTGCTCGATCAGCAGCAGGTTGTATTCGTCCAGCCGGCGCAGGCGCGGGGCGTCCTCCAGGGTGTAAGCCGAGTTGCCGTCCACCTGCAGCAGCAGGCCGGGGTGCGTCCGGCGCACGGCTGCCGTCTCGTCCAGGTCGCGCCCGGGGCGGATCTTGAGCTTGATGCGGGTGTAGCCCTGGGCCAGGTAGCCTTCCACCACTTCCAGCAGCTTCTGCGGGGTAGGCTGGATGCTCACCGAGACGCCCACGCGCACCTCCTGCAGGACGCCGCCGATGAGCTGCTGCAGCGAGCGGCCCTGGCGCTGGCCCGCCAGGTCCCACAGGGCCATCTCCAGCCCGGCCTTGGCCATGGGGTGCCCGGTGACGCCTTCGACCGCCCTGCGATAAGCCCGCACCTCGGCGGGAAGGGCGCGGCCGGCTGCGGACGCACGTTCGGCCAGGCCGGATTCGGCCTCAAAATCGGCAGCCAGCACGGCCGGGACGAGGAAATCTTCGAGCATGAGCCAGTTGGTGCGGGTGGTCTCGTAAGAGTAGGCGCTCTGCTGGTTGGCGCCGCACTCGCCCCAGGCCGTCAGGCCCTGGCATTCCAGGCGCACCAGCACGCACTCGCGCCCCGTCTCGGTCCAGCGCGAGGTTTGGAAGGGTGTGACGTAGGGCAGGCGGACGTGGAAAAGGGTAAGCCGGTCGATTTTCATGAAATATATTGTACTCAAGTACAGACTGGATTTTGGCCTTCTAAGGTGCGAGTCCCGTATCAAAACTGCCTCACCCCCGGCCCCTCCCCTGAAGCAAAAACCGCTTCAGGAGAGGGGAGAAAAGCCAGGGCCTGTGCGTTTTTCCCTGCAAGGGAGAGGCAAAAACCTCAATAAGACTGTCCCCCCTCTCCTGGAGCGGTCAAGCATACTCCAGGAGAGGGGGCCAGGGGGTGAGGCAGCCGAAGCAAGGGAGTAACAATAAGCAAGACTTTACACTGAGCGGCCCAAAAACACCGCATTTCCCAGTACAATACAGCCCATGAATAAAAACACGGTTGCCGGCGTCCTGGCTATTTTATTCTGGAGCACCAACGTGGCCTTTTCGCGCAGCCTGGCGGAGCAGTTGGGGGTGCTGACCGCCGGGGCGTTCATGTTCCTGGTGGGGGGCGCGCTCTCCCTGGCGTACCAGGCCTGGCAGGCCAAGGGGCTGGGCTTTCTGGCCCATTCGTCGCGCAAGTACCTGTTCGGCTGCGGGCTGATCTTCGTGGCCAACGCCTCCTCGCTGGAGCTGGCGATCGGGCTGGCCACCAACCGCACCCAGACCCTGGTGGTGGGGCTGATCAACTACCTGTGGCCGGCGCTCAGCCTGGTGTTGGCCCCGGTGTTCTTGAAGAAGAAGGTGCGCTGGTTCCTGCCGGTGGGCCTGGCGCTGGCCTTCGGGGGCATGTACCTGGCCTCCACCCAGGGCGCGGTGCTCAACCCGGCCGAGGTGCTCACCCAGCCGGGCACGCTGGTGGCCTACGGCTTCGCCACCCTGGCGGCGGTGACCTGGGGGCTGTATTCCAACCTGAGCAAAAAGTGGGCCGGCGACCAGGACCGCGGCTCGGTGCCGCTCTTCCTGCTGTGCACCGGCCTGCTGCTGGGCGCCCTGCGCCTGGCCTTCCCCGAGCAATCCACCATCTCGGCCACCACGCCGTTCGAGATGGCCTACATGGTGCTCTTCCCCACCATCCTGGCCTATATTTTCTGGGATGCGGCCATGCGCAAGGGGCAGATGATCCTGGTAGTGTCGCTGTCGTACTTCATCCCCCTGTTCTCCACCGTCATCTCCTCGCTCCGCCTGGGCGTGACCCCCGGCCCCGAGCTGTGGCTGGCAGCGGGCATGATCATCGCCGGCGCGCTGGTGTGCAAAGTAGCGGTGAGTGAATAAAAAGCTTTTTCCACGAATGGCACGAATTTTGACGAATGGTCACGAAGAATACTTGATTGGTTTTTGTTTTGTGGT
>DBMK01000142.1 GCA_002298885.1 Anaerolineaceae bacterium UBA700 | reverse complement strand
AGGGTGCTTCGCGAAGGGGAGGGGAGAAAGACCCTTTTCCTGAGTTTTTGGCGGAAAATTCCGCCAAAAGCTCAGGAAAAGATAGGTTTCTCCCCCTCTCCATTCCATGGAGAGGGGCCGGGGGGTGAGGTCAACACACATGTGTAACTTGGGTTAATTATATTTAGATCGCGTGTCTTTTCATCCCAGGAGGGACAGCACTTTTGCACCGCGGATCTGGCGCTGTTTCAGCTCCACCAGGGCCTGGTTGGCCGCTTCGAGGGCGTAGACCTGCACTTCAGGCCGCAGCGGGATTCTGGCCGCCAGGTCCAGAAATTCGGCAATGTCCCGTCGGGTGACGTTGGCGACGGACTTGATCTCTTTCTCCATCCACAGGTGCTGGGCGTAATCCAGGCCGAGCAGGCGGTCCTTATCCGTTTCCTCCTTGCGGATGGCGTTGATCACCAGGCGCCCGCCGGGGGCCAGGCTGCGCAGCGCATCCACCACCGTGCCCCACACCGGCGTCGTGTCGATGATGGCGCTCATCCGCCGCGGGGCGCGCTCGGCCGGGTCGCCCGCCCAGGCCGCCCCCAGGCTGCGGGCGAATTCCTGCTCGGCGGGGCTGCGCGCAAACACGAAAATGCGGCTCTTGGGGTACAGGAACCGGGCCATCTGCAGCACCTGGTGGTTGGAGCCGCCAAACCCGGTCAGGCCCAGGTGCTGCCCATCTCGCAGCCCGGCCAGGTGCAGGGCCCGGTAGCCCACCGCCCCGGCGCACAGCAGCGGCGCAGCCTCCACGTCCGAGAAGATCGGCGGGATGGGGGCGGCGTAGTCCTCGTCCACCAGCATGTACTCAGCGTAACCCCCGTTAGCGTCGCGGCCGGTGGCGCGGAACTCGGGGCACAGGTTCTCGTTGCCGGCCTTGCAGGCGTCGCAGTCGCCGCAGGAGGAGAAGATCCAGCCCACGCCCACCCGGTCGCCGGGCTGGAAGCGCTTGGCCCCCGCCCCGGACGCCTCCACCCGCCCGACCACCTGGTGCCCCGGGATCACCGGCAATCGCGGCGGGGGCGTTCGTCCCTCGATCTCATCCAGCTCGGTATGGCACACCGCGCACGCCGCCACCCGGACCAGCACCTGGCGCTCCCCCGGCACGGGTTTTGGCAGGTCAACCAGCTCCAGCGGCGCCGGGTCCTCGGGGAGATGGGTAATTTTGTGGATCAGCATGGCTTTCATAGAGGAACTCCTCATTTATGCATAAATGCTATTTTCCGCATATATTTTACTGCCTGAACCCCCGGATTCTGTAGGGGCTGTCTTGAAAGTCAAGTCCCTTCTTGACTTTCAAGACAGCATCTACCATTTGCGACGCGTAGGTCGGGCGTCCTTGTAAGAACTCGTAGGGTAGCACCCTTGAATGCTCACTGCCTGATACTTGCGCTGGTTTCCCGATTCGAGACGCAATGGGGAGTAGAATCCCCGGTCTTTCTCACTCAGGGCGGCCGGAATCGGCCATGTTACCACTCCGGCGACGCTGGGGTGGGTCTGGTCTGTTGATGATGGTTTTTCGGGCGCGCACAGACCCACCCCTCCGCGTGGGCAATGGCAGGAACCAGACATCCGAAGTCTGGCAGACTTCGGATGTCTTTCCAACCCTCTCCCAAACTCAGTGTAGAAATCCCTTCGCCTCTGTCTTATAATTCAATAATAAAAATTATCTAATAAGATAGAAATTGGGTTAAAGGAACGAAAAAATGGCGCCGCAGAACTCTGAGAGGATCGTACGTGAGCTGCTTGAGCTTGCCGAGGTTGAATTGAACGGCAAGAACCCCTGGGATATCCAGGTGCACAACCCAAATTTATACAGCCGGGTGTTGAACGAAGCTTCGTTGGGGCTGGGTGAATCCTACATGGATGGCTGGTGGGATTGCGAAGCCCTGGACGAGCTGATCTACCGGGTGCTGAAAGCCAGGCTGGATACAAAGGTGAGGGGGAACTGGAAGATCGCCCTGCATTTTCTGCAGGCCAGATTGTTCAACTTGCAGACCCGCTCGCGGGCGCTCAAAGTCGGCGAGTACACCTACGACTTGGGCAACGATTTATACTGCGCCATGCTCGACAAACGCCTCAATTACACCTGCGGCTACTGGAAGGATGCCGCCACCCTGGATGAAGCCCAGGACGCCAAGCTCGACCTGGTGTGCCGGAAGATCGGCCTCAAACCGGGCATGGACGTGCTCGAGTTTGGCTGCGGCTGGGGCAGCTTTGCCAGCTACGCGGCCGAAAAATACGGCGCTCATGTGGTGGGGGTGACCATCTCCAAAGAGCAGTTGAGTTTTGCCCAGGAGGTGTGCAAGGGGCTGCCGGTGGAGCTGCGCTTCCAGGACTACCGCGAGGTGCAGGGCAAGTTCGATGCGGTGATCTCGATCGGCATGGTGGAGCACGTGGGGTACAAAAATTACCCGGAGTACATGCGGGTGGTGGACCGCTGCCTGAAAGACGATGGGATCGCCCTGGTGCACTGCATTGGCAGCAACGAGAGTACGACGATGGGCGAGCCCTGGGCGGCGAAGTATATCTTCCCCAACGGCATGCTGCCCTCGATCGCCCAGATCGGTGAGGCGCTGGCGCCCACGTTCGTGATGGAGGACTGGCACAACTTCGCCCCACACTACGTGCCGACCCTGCTGGCGTGGTACGCCAACTTCGAGAAGGCCTGGCCGGGCCTGAGGGCCAAGTACGGCGACCGTTTCTACCGCATGTGGCGCTTCTACCTGCTGAACAGCGCCGGCGCCTTCCGCGCCCGGGCCCAGCAGTTGTGGCAGATCGTCTTCACTCGCAAGGGAACTCCGCAGCCGGAGTGCCGTTTTATTTGAACAGATATATCCGGTTTGGTTTTGCGAGGCAAAGCCTCGCAAAACCAAACCGGATA
>DBMK01000038.1 GCA_002298885.1 Anaerolineaceae bacterium UBA700 | reverse complement strand
GCTGCCCAAATTGAACCCCCAAAATAAACCATAGAGCTTGCAGAGGTGAAAGGAATTTGGGGGATTGAGATCGGTATAATTCTTGTAACGATACCTTTAAATTTCTTATGAATTGGGGAAACGCTCAGATGCGGAAAATAAGCGCTCTGTTGATTCTCTCATTTTTACTGCCCGGATTTTTGTGGGCCAGACCCGCCCAGGCGGCGGCAAATCCAAGTGCCGCAAGGGAAGAAACGGCCGTGCTCGGCCAGGCCGCCCTGGATTCGGGCCGCCTGGCGCGCTATGTGGTCAACAAACTGGTCGAGCTGCGCCTGCTGCCCGAACAGATCTCGCTGGCGCCAACCCCCTTCCCTAAGGGAACCGGCGAAACACTCCCACCCGAAAAATGGCACGATTGGCCCGTGCTGCCGGTGGTATCACAGCGCGCCAAACAGATCTACGAGCAAGGATTGGCGATGGGCAACATCCCCACCCACTTCTCCAAGGTGGGCGACTGCCAGAACATCAAGCAATACTTCCTGGGGATGTTCGACACTCCCGGCACCTACGGACTGGGCGCAAAATATGAATACTTGAACCCTACCATCACCTATTTCTCCGGGAGCTGGGGCCGCCTGAGTGAAGCCGTGCGCTCCGGTTTCAACGTGGCCTCGGTGCTGACCGCCATGAACGCCAACCCCAAGACGTGCAAGCCCGGCGAAACGCCCCTGGAATGCGAGTTCCGCGCCTGGAAGCCAGCCTACGTGATCATCAGCATGGAGACCTGGACCAAAGACCGGCCGACGGACTCGTACGAGGGTTACCTGAGGCAAATTGTTGAATTTGCCATCTCCAAAGGCACAGTGCCCATCCTGGCAACCAAGGCCGACAACCTCGAAGGCGATTATTCGATCAACCTGATCATCGCCAAATTGGCGGCGGAATACGACATCCCGCTCTGGAATTTCTTCAGCGCCGCCTGGCCCCTGCCAAATAATGGCCTGACCTCGGACAAATTCCACCTGACCAATGCCCCAAATTTCTTTGACGATAAGAACAGGATGAAAGCAGCCTGGCCCTGGCGAAACTTGACGGCCTTGCAAGCACTCGACGTAGTACGCAAGGCAGTCACGAAATAATGGTATACTTTTGGCGGGTCGTCAGATAGCTGGGACGGCCCGCTAAAAAAACCATTACACGCAGGAGGTTTGTGCAGCCGGGCGCGGCTGCACCGCCAGGAGTAAATCATCATGAAAATTAGTTTCACCCCGGTACTCGCCGGAGCGGCCATTGTATTAACACTGGCCCTTTCAGGCTGTACCCTCGACGAAAGCATTTTCACCAATTCGCCAGTTCCATCCACCTCTCCCACCGAATCTGCTTCAATTTCCCCGTCCAAATCCTCGCCTCAGCCCCAGGCTGAGCCTTACCCAATCCCCCCAACCGGGGCCAATTCCATCTTCGTCCCGCACGTCGAAAAACAAGGCGCAATGCCGTCTCAGGCCTCGGCCGTAACCCCCAAACCCGATTCGCCTGATTATCCAACCACCTCGGGTACCGAGATTGCGACGGTTGCCCCCGCCGATACGCAGGTCCCTGCTCCTTCCGGCATTGTGCCCAGCGATACACCGGCGCAATTGCCCACTGAGACACCCACCAAAGCGCCCACGCCCACCCTGTTCTGGCCGACGCCGCAGGCAGGGGAAACCGCAACGCCTTACGTCCGCCCGAGCGGAGACGGCGGCGAGACGCTGCCTCCGGAACAATGGCAGCAGTGGCCGGTGATCCCGGCGGTGAGCAACCGTGCCCGGCAGATATATCGATCCGGCATCGCCAACGGGAACGACCCGACGCACTTTTCAAAGGTGGGCGACTGCCAGAACATCCGCCAGTACTTCCTGGGCATGTTCGACACCCCCACCACGTATTCGTTGGGAGATAAGTACAAGAATCTGAAAGGCACCATCGACCAGTTCTCAGGAAGTTGGGTGCGGTTGAGCGAATCGGTGCGCACCGGGTTCAATGTGGCGTCGGTGCTCACGCCGCTGTACGCCAACCCAAAGGACTGCAAGGCGGGCGAAAGCCCGCTGGCCTGCGAGATCCGCCTCTGGAACCCCTCGATCGTAATCATCAGCATGGAAACCTGGACGGCGGGCCGGCCGACAAATTTATACGAAAAATACCTGCGCCAGATCGTCGAATACGCCATATCAAGAAACGTGCTGCCGATTGTGGCTACCAAGGCTGACAACCTGGAAGGCGACAATTCGATCAACCTGATCGTGGCCAAAGTGGCCCACGATTACGACATCCCATTATGGAATTTCTGGGCGGCCGCCCACCCGCTGCCTGATAACGGCCTGCTGGAAGATCGCTTCCATCTGACCAACGGCCCCAACTTTTTCGAAAAAGATTCCTCGATGAAGCTGGGATGGCCGGTGCGCAACCTGACCGCCCTCCAGACCATCGATGAGGTCTGGAAAAGCGTCAAATAATAAAATGCAGAGTATTTGTCCTGCTACGGGACAAATACTCTGCAAAACTATAATTTCCAATTCCATAAAATATATTATGTTTTTAATTGATAAATGGTATATTTAAATCACTATTCATTTAAATAAACTTAAAGTATAGTAATAATGGTGCATTATTGCCCCAGTTTGTATGTTTATTTGCGTATGATTCGCCGGCTCCCCCACTCAATACACAAATAAAGCATACACGCCCCCAGACAGGAATAGTATGGTCAGCGGAAATGTATCCGTGGATAATAATCTCCTGATTACCCGAACCAGAATCCTGGTGCCGCGCCGGCGCCCGGAGCTGCTTTCCAGGACGCGCCTGCTGGATTGGATGTTCGAGCTACTCGATAATAAGCTGATCATCGTGGCGGCGCCTGCCGGGTATGGGAAGACCTCGCTGCTGATCGACGTAGTCCATCACGTTGAATGGCCGGTGTGTTGGTATGCACTGGATGCGCTTGACCAGGACCCGGTGCGCTTTATCGCCCATTTCATCGCCGCCCTCAACCTGCGTTTCCCCAGGTTTGGCCTGACCTCTCTGGCGGCGCTGCAGTCGATGGCCCAGGAGCACCTCAACCTGGACCTGCTCCTGGCTACAGTAATCAACGACGCCTACGAGAATATCCCCGAGCATTTCGTGGTCGTGCTTGACGATTATCACCTGGTGAACGAAAGTAAAATCGTCAACCAGTTCGTCAGCCGCTTCATCCAGGACGTCGACGAGAACTGCCACCTGATTATTGCTTCGCGCATCCTGATCAGCCTGCCGGATATGCCCCTGCTGGTGGCGCGGTCACAGGTCGGCGGCCTGAGCTTCGAAGAGCTGGCCTTTCAGCCGGAGGAGATCCAGGAGCTGCTGCTGCAAAATCAGCACATGACGATCTCCGATTCGGCGGCGCGCGACCTGGCCAAACAAACGGAGGGCTGGATCACCGGGCTGCTGCTTTCCACCCAGATGCTCGGGCAAAAGATCGTCGAACGCCAGACGATCAGCCGGGTTTCCGGAGTGGGCCTGTACGAGTACCTGACCCAACAAGTCTTCAGCCGCCAGCCGCAATCGATCCAGGATTTCCTGCTGCGCACCTCGCTCCTGGAGGAGTTCGACGCCGAATTCTGCGCCGAGGTGATCGACCCGGCGCTGGGGACCAGCGAGGATTGGGATGAACTGATGGCCACGGCCATGCAAAATAACCTGTTCATCCTGCCAGTAGAGGACGAACGCCTGTGGCTGCGCTACCACCACCTGTTCAGCGAATTCCTGCAGAACCGGATCATGCGCGACCGTCCCGAGGAGGCCGAGAAGATCCAACTGCGCCTGGCTGAGGTCTACGCTCACCGCAGCCAGTGGGAGCAGGTCTATCGTTTATACCAGCGCCTGGGAAAACTGGACGCCATTGCCAACCTGATCGAGGAAGCCGGGTTGTTCATGGTATCCGGTGGGCGTCTGAACACGCTTTCCACCTGGCTGGTGGCCCTGCCGGAAAAAGTGATCGCCGAGCGCCCGGCGCTGCTCTCGATCCAGGGCAGCGTGGCAGTCATGCGCGGCGACACCCGCCGCGGGCTGGCGCTTTTCGACCAGGCGATCGAGAACCTGTCGCAGGCCGGCATCACCAACCAGATGGCGCTGGCGCTGGTGCGCCGCTCCGGGGCGCACCGCCTGCTGGGAGAATACACCGAGGCGCTGGGCGACGCCGAAGAGGCGCTGTGGCTCACCGGGCAAAATCCATCCCTGGGCCTGATCCGGGCGGAGGCCTGCCGCGCCAAGGGCGTGACGCTCTACCAGCAGGGACAGCTCAAAGAAGCGCTCAACTGGCTGACGCAGTCCGAGGCTTCTTACCGCGCCCTGGAGGACGGCAACAATTCGGCGAAGCTGCTGCTGGAGATCGGCATCGTCAATAAGGCCTCGGGTAACCTGGTAGCTGCCGAACAAGCCTACACACGCGCCCTGGAACACTGGGAGAAGACCAACAACTCGGTCTGGCAGGCCAACCTGCTCAATAACCTGGGCGTGCTCCAGCACATGCGCGGGGACTACGTAACCGCGGCGGCCAATTTCGAGCGCGCCATTCAGCACTCCAAGATCAGCAGCTACCCACGCCTGGAGGCTTTTGCCCTCACCAGCATCGGCGACCTGTACCGCGACCTGGATGCCCCGCAGGAATCGCAGGAGGCCTACCAGCAGGCGCGCCAGATCGGCCAGCGGATTAAAGATCGCTTCCTGTTGTATTACCTGGACCTGGCGGACGGCGTGCTGGCGCGCAAGCTCAAGCAACTGGACCGGGCGCGTGGATTGCTGAATTCGGCGCGCGAGCTGGCCGGTGAAAGTGGCTCGCAGGGCGAGCAGAACCTGTGTCGCCTGGAAACGGCCGTGCTGGACCTGGTGGCTAAAGATTACCAACCGGCGCTGAGCAGCCTCGAATCGGCCCTGATGTATTTCAAGCAGGAAGGCCAGCAGGCCGAGGCTGCCCGCGCCAGCCTCTACCTGGCCCTGGTGTGCGGCACCCAGAAGGACTGCGCCAATTCGGCTCAATATTTCAGCCAGCTCAACAGCCTGCTGGAGTCGTCGGAACAACGCGCCCACCTGGTGACTTCAGCGCGCGAATTCTACACTTTGCTGTGCGACCTGCGGCGCGAGGCCGGACTGGCTCCGAGCGTAAATACGCTGCTGAACGAGATTGAAGATTTCGACCGGGAGCTGCCGGCGCTGCGCAACCAGGTGCGGCGGCGCGCCTCAGTGGTTCCTTTCGCCCCGCCGCGCATGGTCATCCGCGCTTTTGGCAAAATTGAAGTCAAGATGGACGAAAAACCGATTACCAGCGCCGAATGGCAGACCTACACAGCGCGCGACCTGTTCTTCTTCATCCTGGCCCACCCGGAAGGGCTTACAAAGGAAGCCATTGGGCTGACCTTCTGGCCCGATTCGAGCCCGGCCGAGCTCAAGCTGCGCTTCAAGAACACCGTTTACCGCCTGCGTCACGCCGCCGGGCGGGATGTGATCGTCTTCCAGGACGAAATCTACCGCTTCAATACGAACATGGATTACGAGTATGATGTCGAATCGTTCTTGAAAGAAATCGATCTGATCCAAAAAGCCGAAGACATCCATCAAAAGATCGCCCATTGCAAAGCCGCGGTGCGCGCTTACAAGGGAACCTATCTCCCCGAGGTAGCCGAAACCTGGGTGGTGACCGAACGCGAGCGGCTTTACCAGCTTTACATCGAGACCCAGGCGCGCCTGGCAGGCTATTACCTGGAAACACGCCAGTACGAATCCGCGCTCGAGACCTGCCAGGTGATCCTGCGAGACGATCCGTGCATGGAAGGCGCCCACCGCATTGCCATGCGCACCCACGCCGCAATGGGCAATCGCGCTGCCCTGGAACGCCAATACGAGCTTTGCAAAGGGGCCCTCAAGGATCAATTCGACGCAGCCCCCTCCCCTCAAACCGAACAACTGTATATTATCCTCACCCGCTGACCCGTATTCGTTAGAACCCTGCGGGAAAGCATTGGCTATTACCGGTTGGCGACTGCCAGCCGGTAAACTATCGAAATACCAGGCCAACTTCAGCATGGTAATGAATTGGTTATAAGAACCTAACGGATTTGTAAGGTTAAATGCCAAAAATCGTTGGGAATTCAGGCCTTAAACACGTTTACTGAAGCCTACTTTGGAGCCTCCCCTTTGCAATAATATAAACACCTCGGCGGACGGGGGGCCGGTGAGAAAGCAAACACCGCCATCCGCTCAAGAGGCAACAGAGGATATAACGGCCTGAGCCGCAATCAAAAATCCATTCATATTCTTCTAAGGAGAGCTACCATGAAAAAAATGACCCGTGACCTGAACCTGTGGATCGTCCGCAACGCGCACAGCCCCAAGACCCGCACCGTTTTCTTCCTGTTCACCCTGGCTTTGTTCATTCTCTCGGCTGGCGCTCCTGACGCCACGGGTGGCATCGGCTTGCGCTCGATCACGCGTTGATTCTATTATTCGCCGTTCTGGTAGGCCTTGCGGCAGGTGCTATTCGGGCAAGGATCAACCACCGCACCTACCAGGCAACCCACTTGAAGGGAATTTGGCTAGTTTTCCTGGCATTCATACCGCAACTCCTGGTCTTTAACTTTCTGCCGTCCAGCTCCCGCCTGCCCCGGGAGCTGGTTGCATGGGCACTGGTTTTATCCCAGATCCCGCTCTTCGTGTTCGTCTGGCTCAATTGGCGCCGGGCGGGGTTCTGGCTGCTGGGACTTGGGCTGGCGCTCAACTTCCTGGTGATCGTCCTTAACGGCGGGATGATGCCAATCAGCCCGGAATTGGTAACCCGGCTCTTACCCGAAGCGCCGCCCGGTTTTTGGCAGGTAGGAATGCAGTTAGGTGTTGGGAAGGACGTGGTACTGCCGATCGACCAGACCCAGTTGTATTTCCTATCGGACCGGTTTACCCTTCCGGAATGGATTCCTTACCGGGTTGCCTTTAGCCTGGGAGATGTGGTGATTTCAGCCGGCACCATCTGGCTGTTATGGTCTTTAGGCGGTAAACAAAAACAAGAAACACGAAAGGAGGTAGAAATATGAAGACTGGCGAGAATTCAAGCGCACGAAGTCACGGAGAGATAAGCCGGCTGCTGACTGCGGCAGTAGTCAATGCGGGCTTCCGCAAGATGCTGCTGGCAAACCCAGAAATGGCCCTCTCCAAAGGCTACAAGGGCGAATCGTTCCACCTTTCCAAAGAAGAGCGCAGCCGGATCGCATCCATCCACGCCACATCGCTCACCGATTTCGCGGCGCAGATCCCCTAGCAAGAACACCTGCCGATCACGGACCGAGAATGACAGCGGCCGGGCTTCGGCGGGGTTATCCCCAGAAAGGCGGGGAGAATATCTAGATTAAGGGTTTATCAATGACGGTATCCAGAGGGAGCTTCTTGCCTCCCCGCAGCCGGGGAGATTACGAGAGATTATTGGCTGAAGATCGCCTGGGGGACAGCGGATTGCAGGTTTTTTTACGCGCTCAAAATCCGTGGTTCCAGGCAAAAATGGCCGAAATTTACCGGTTCAGCCACCAACTGGCTGCAGCAAATTCGTTGGAGGCGCTTTACCAGGAAATTGTGCGTGAAACGACCGACATCCTGGAGGTTGATTCGTGCCGTTTGCTCCTGGCAGCGGACGGGGGGGAATGGATTTGCGAGGCGGAATACCCGGCGCTTCCCCATCCCACTGCGGCCAAAAAAACGGCCGAGCCAGTTCCGGCAAGCTCAATTTACCACCAGGCTGCCGAGAAAAATGGCCTGACGTTTATCCAGCGCGGCAGCTCTTCCTGGGCCGGGCTCGAAAGCCCATTCACCCACTCCCGGCGGCTTTCTGGCCTGTGCCTGATTCCGATGATCTTCAGAAACGAGCGCATCGGAATGCTGGTACTTGGACAGAACGGAAAAAGCAGCTTTAAGGCCTTCGAAGAAGAGAAAAAGCAGTTAGGCACGTTCATCGCCGAGCAATCGGCGGGGGCGGTTTACCGCGCAATCACGGCTCACCGCCTGCAGGAGAATCGGGCTGAAACCGTCCAGGCGCTTTCAAAAACCATCGAGATGCGCGACGACGATACCGGAGGCCACAGCACCCGCATGACCCAGCTTGCAGAACGGATTGCCGCGGCCTGCCACTGCTCTGATGATGAAATCCAGGTCATCCGTTGGGCCGGGCAGCTTCATGACATTGGCAAAATCGGCATCCCCGACAGCATCCTGCACAAACCCGGGCCGCTGGACGATGCCGAATGGGCAGTCGTGCGCCGCCACCCGGACGTCGGAGCGGATATCGTGCTCATGGTTTCGAACCTGGCCAGCGTGGCCGACCTGATCCGGGCGCACCACGAGCGCTACGACGGCTCGGGCTACCCGCGCCGCCTGAGCGGTCTGCAAATCCCAATGGGAGCGCGCATCCTGGCCATCGCCGACGCCTATTCGGCCATGACGGATGGGCGCTCTTACCATCCTGCCTTCTCTCACAATGAGGCAGCGGATGAGATTAAAAATTGTTCAGGGACGTATTTTGACCCCTGGATCGTCGAAGCGTTTTTAAGCCTGTATCAATAGGGACCGGGGTGCGGCTGCGTTCCGAGGGGAATAAAACAGCCACCCACGGTTTTATAGAGAGTGAGCGGGAACATTATCCTGCTCACTCCGTCTTTAAAACAGGCCTATAATATTAATCGGCAGTTATATTCCCATTCTTATCGTCTGAATCGGCGCAATCGGCCGAGAATGGTTTCACAAACCTTGATTCACCGCCAGGAAAGGTGTCCCATGAAATTCGTGCGCGCGCTCTTATCGATCCTCTGCCTTTTGGCATTGGCAGCCTGTAATTTAACCGCCCCCTCGGCAGCCACATTTACACCACCCGGAGCTACTCCCGCAACCCAGATTCCATTCCCCACCCTGCCGGCGACGTCTGAGGCCGTTCCCTCTGCGGCGCCGGCCACGCTGACCCCACCCCCCGTCCAGACGGCAACCTCCCTCCCCACCCAGGTGCCCACCAAGGCCCCCACCTCCAGCCCAACCGCCAAACCCCCAACCCCGGCGCCTACGAAAGCACCAACCCTGGCGCCAACGAAAGCCCCAACCAAAGCGCCCACTTCGGCGCCCAGCGCCACCGCCGCCAGCGGATTCCCGCAGGTGCCAGAAGCGATTTTGATCTTATCGCCAGGACCTGATTCGGTCATCGTTTCGCCGGTCAAAATTTCCGGGCAGGCCGATCCAACCTTCGAACAAAACCTGGTGGCGAAGGTGACCGGCGAGAACGGGCTGGCGATAGCCAGCAAGGCAACCACCATTCAGGCCGATGCCGGCAAACGCGGGCCTTACAGCGTTTCGATCAGCTTTAAAGTCGCCAAGGACCAGCCGGGCCGGGTGGCGGTATGGGATACCAGTGCTAAGGACGGCGGCCTGATCCATTTCACCAGCCAAAACGTGCAGTTGAAGATGAACGGCACGGCCAGCATCACGGCTGAAAAAGAGCAGTTCGAACCGCTGGCCATCACCCGGCCGGCGCCCAACACCCAGATCAGCGGAGGAAAACTGGTGCTCCAGGGCTGGTCGGCCCCGGTGTTCGAGAATACCATCATCGTTATCTTGTGCGGCGAGGGCGGGACCGGAAAAAAAGAGCCCTTCTGTGGTACGGCGGACAATATCCTGGCTAAATCGACTGTCATCGTCAATGCCCCGGATGCCGGGCAGCCTGGTACGTTCAGCGCGACTCTCATTTACAGGGTCAAGCAACCGGTCAACGCCCGCGTGGCGGTCTATTTCACCTCCCCCCGCGACGGCGGTCTGCTCCACCTGATCTCCGATCCGCTGCTTCTCAAGCCGTAAAGGCTCGAGAAGCACCTTTGTAAGAAAAGCCCTTAAAAACCCCCGCCCCAGGGCGGGGGA
>DBMK01000310.1 GCA_002298885.1 Anaerolineaceae bacterium UBA700 | reverse complement strand
CTTCGACAGCCAACGCATGGCTCGATAATAACATCCTTTTTGGGGTGTTTCTGGCTGCTTTGCAGCCCGAAACACCCCAATGTCTATGATTACTCACTCGTATTTAAACCGCCAGACGGCAACCAGGAAAAACACAAACGCAAAAAGGCACAGGATGCCCACCTGGGGCAGCACACTGGCCAATCCGGCTCCCTGGTTGAGCAGTTTGTCGAATCCCTCCAGAGCATGCGCCTGCGGGGTGAGCCTGGCAATGGTTTCGATGAGCCCCCCGCTTTTATACAGCGGAACGGGGCTGCCGATGACAAAACATCCACCCAATGCTCCAAGCACAAACCCCAACAGGATGCCGATCGAATCAGCCTGGCGGTCCGTCCGGGCAAGGGCTGCCACCACCATGCCCAGCCCGGTGGAGGCCAGGCCCATGGCCAGAGTCACTGCCAGGAGGCCGGCAAGCGAACGTCCCAGCGGCATATCGAATGCCAGGTTTGCCACGGCGAAAATTAGAATCACCTGGACGACGACCAACCCAATATAAGCCAGCATTTTACCGGCGATGATCGTCCAAGGGGCGATAGGGGCAGCCAGCAGGCGGCGCATTGACCCTTGCTGCTTCTCCTGCAGCAGCTCGGAGGCCATGGCACCGACGATGAAAAAGGCGAACATCACCGTGAAACTGGGCACGAAGAGAACAAACAAGTTACTTGGAATGGTCACCATTTCCTGGCCGGTCTGGGTGCGCATGTCCACCTTTATCCAGGGATCGGTGATCATCTTTTGAACCTGCGACATCTGTACGGCTACGTTTTGGGAGACGAGGCCCTGCCTGGCCGTTTCCGAAAGTTGCTGGTAGCCCGGGGCTTCAGACAGCACGGTCTGGATGGCGTGCGAGACTTCTCCCTGGACGACAAACGGACCGACCACTTCATTCATTATTCCGGGGATGATACGGGCAATCTGCTGCTGAGTGGGGTCGATCATCACCTGGATTTCGGATGGCTGATACGCTGCCAGGTTCTTGGTTAAGCTCGGCGGAATCAGGATGGCAGCCAGCGCTTTGCTATCGCGTACCTGTTGTTCGGCGACAGCCACCGATTCGAGCTCGGTTACCTTCAGGACGCTGATGCCCTTGAGCACTTCAACCATCTGAGTGCCGTAGGTGCCATCATCTTCATTTACCACGATCACCGGAAAGGTCAGGCCCTCGCTACCGCTTTGTGACATACGCTGGTTCACAACGCCGTTAAGCATTGCAATCACCATCGGCAAACCGATGATAATGACCAGCAGTCCGCGATCTTTGAAGATGACCTGCAGATCCTTCCAGGCTAACGAAAGGACAATTCGAACAATGTTTGTCGGTTTCATTGTCGTACCCTCACTCGAACCGGAAGCGGCGCGATCCGATGAAGAAAAAGACCGCCGAGAAGATCAGCAGGACGCCTGCAGAGGGCAGGATATCGACCAGGCCCTTCCCCCGCGCCAGAATATCATAATAGGCCGAGGTAGCCCAAGATTGGGGCATGAACCGAGAGACGATGTTTAAAACAGGGATGGATTGGATCATGAAAGACGGAACGAGGGCTCCGCCGAGGAAACCGGCTACCCACAACAAGGCGTTGCCCAGTCCACTGACCTGTCCCTCCGTGCGCGCCAGGCTGGAGATTAAAATGCCCAGGCAGGTCGCGCAAAGGGCGATACAAATTGAGGTAACGGCCCAGGCTAACGGGTCATTGCCAATTGCCAGGCGGCCAAAACCCAGGAGAGGCAGGATTAACGCTCCAACTGCAAACATGAATGCGATCTGGATCAGGGTCAAGATGAAGATCGGCACCATCTTTCCGAGCAGCAGCTCGCCGCGCCCCAGGGGAGCCGCCAGCAGCCGGCGCAGGCTGCCGTTTTTCCGCTCCTCGAAAATGCTGCGCGCCACGGTTGTGGCTGCCAGGAAAACAAACAGAACAGCTATACCCGGCACGATGCTCTGGTTAAGATCAAATTTAGGTTGGTTGGTTTGGGAGACGGCCTTGGGTACGGTTTGGGAGACTGCCACCAGGGGAACCTGGCGGCTGCGGGCGAACTGGCTTTCAGCCTGGGCGATCATGCGGTCGGCGGTGAAGATTTCCTGGACCTGGGGGTTGGCAGCCTGCATGGCGCCCATCTGGCGGATGCCATCCAGGATCTGCAGCTCCAACGAGTTATCGTTTGCCACCCCGGCAATCACCTTGAGCACGGTCTGGTTCGTTTCGCCGTCCGCATCGGGATGGGTGACCAGAGTTATGGCTACCGGTTTGGCGGCAGCCAGGGCGGCGCTGAAACCGGCGGGGATCACCAGGTAGCGGGATAGCTTGACCTTATTCAAAAGCTGTTCGGCATCCTTGAGGTCGTAAAGCTCCACGCGATAACTGTCCCCGCGGTTCAGATCGGCGAGCAACTGGCGGGAGACCGGACCATCTTTATCCAGGTTCACCACCGCCAGAGGGGTGCGATCGTCGGCTGTATTCGCAGTGGAAGGAGCTCCGTAAGCCAGGCTGGCCAGGCCTGCAAAGATCAGCAGGAAGACCAGGGGCAGGATGAACAACCATAACAGAGAAGCGCGGTCTTTAAAGAAGACCGCCAGATCTTTTTTGGTCAAATTCCAGATATTCATGGCGATCACTCCCTGAGCTTCTTGCCCGTCAGGTGCAGGAAGACGCTCTCCAGGTTCGGCTCGAGGATCTCCAGAGAAGTCATCTGAAGGCCGCATTCGTTGAGGAAGGCGATTACGTTGATCAACGCGTTTTGGCCGTTTACGGCTTCGACCTTCACAATCCGGGAATCGGGTGTGGCTGCGGGTTGGGATGCGCCGCCGTTCTTTTGGGCCGGCGACGGAGGAAGCGGGGCAAGGGTGGCGCTTTTCACTGCCGGAAGGGCGGAGATGCGGGCGAGCAAGGCATCATCCACCCGCCGCAATCCCACCTGGATGACGCCTCCGCCCAGCATGGCGACGAGGTTCTTGATGGTATCCAGGGCAATGATCTGGCCCTGATCGATAATCCCCACCCGGCTGCAGAGAGTCTCGACCTCTTCCATGTAGTGGCTGGTATAAATAATGGTCATGCCACGCTCGCGGTTGAGCTTGAGCACGCTCTCAAAAATGTGATTGCGGCTCTGCGGATCCACACCCACCGTGGGCTCGTCCAGGAATAGCAGGCGCGGCTGGTGGACCAACCCGGCAGCGATGTTGACACGCCGCTTCATGCCCCCTGAAAATTTCTCAACCGGCTCCTTCTGCCGTTCGGTGAGCGCCACCACCTCGAGCACATCGTCGACGCGGGCCTGAAGCTCTTTGCCTCGCAGGCCGTAGATGCTGCCGAAAAAGTTGAGATTGGCGCGAGCGCTCAGAGTCGGGTAGAGCGCCAGGTCCTGCGGGACCAGGCCGATCATGCGCTTGACCTGCATCTGGTCCGTGACGATATCACAGCCCCCAATGCGCGCCGTGCCCGAGGTGGGAGCCAGGACGCCGGTGAGCATCGAGATGGTGGTGGTCTTCCCGGCGCCATTCGGCCCGAGCAGGCCAAAAACCTCCCCCTCGTCCACGGTAAAACCAATGCCCTTAACCGCCTGATGTTCGCCGAATTTCTTGGCGAGCTGATCCACTTCCAGAATAGGTGTCATTGTTCTCACTCCTTTGCGAGAAATGAAATTAGGAACGATCACCTAGTGGAATGTGTTCAGTTGTGTTGTTCAGAAAGGTGAACTTTGGGAAGGGCGTCTGCTTGCATTAGAAAGACATTAAAAAAATTATAACAAAAATCCACCTTTTTTTATCTATCAGTTTGATTTTCTGGTTGATTTGTTTGGCAAACTATTCAACCTGACTTCGGACGTCTCTTTTCGATCCATTTGAGCAGGAAGTAGTCCACCACGCCAAGGACGACCATTGCCAGCAGGAAGAGCGGGTAGGCTATGCGCCAGTTTTCCGGGCCAGTCATCATGGACCACTCGGACATCCCGCCGATCCCGGCCAGGAGGGTCAGCGGCATAAAGATGGTTGTAATGAAGGTCAGGCGGCGGACGGTTACATTGGTATCGTTGGCAGCCCGGGTCATCTGGTTGTTTATCATGGACAAATACATTTCCATCAGGCTGGTGACCAGGTCGCGCGAAGACTCGGTCAGCTCGTAAAACTTGGTCAAGTGGTCGTAGATGTCGCGATACATCAGGATGGCTTTATCCGTAATGTAGATACAGTCATTACGGCAAATCTTTACCAGGATTTCACGCTCGTGGAAAAGACTCTTGCGCACAGCCAACAGCTCACGCCGCAACCGGACCAGCTCGGAAGGGCTAAAACTGGCATGATCCGCCAGGATTACATCCTCGGCATTGTCGAGCTCATCCTCCAAGGCTTCAATGGCCACGAACTTCTGGTCCACGATCTGATCCAGAACGATGTGGGCCAGGAACGCCGGCCCCTGGCGCGCGTTCTCAAATTCCAGCTCGACCTTACGCTCGATACCCCTCAATATCTGCTTTCCATCCTGGTCGAGGCCGCTAACCGTGACCAGGAAGTTCTCACCGATGAATAAATCCACTTCGTACGAGCTGAGAGATTCGTCGAAATATGTGAAGGAATTGAACAGGATAAATGTATTGCGAGGGTAATCTTCAATCTTGGGGATCTGGTTGTCGTCAAGACAGTCCTCAATGGAAAGGGGATGGAGCCCAAGCGGATCGATGAGGGCCGAGAGGTCCTCTTTGGACGGCTGGCAATAGTTCAGCCATACGTACCCCCCCTGGCTGAGCGAGGTCAGCGCCTCTTGCGGGGAAGCTACCCTATCCAACTTACCGGTCTGTGAAACATGATAAAACCTGGAATCCAACCCTGCCATTGCTTTAACCTCCCGAATAATTCGCTTTCAGCAATACTCCTGGTTTAAGTATCGTCCAATTTTTAATTGTGTCCAGCGGCGGGGAATACTTTGGGATGACGAAATTTAAATAAAGCTGGCTACGGCGGTATAAACCAGAAGCGCCCCCATGGCCAGGTTGAACAGGCGATAATATTTAAACAGCAGGCTGCGGAATAGATTGCCCCCGATGGCCCAGCAGGAAATAGATATGAAGCCGATCCCCGCCAGGATTGGCGCAAACAGGCTCACGGTCAGCGGGTCGTGGTATGCCTGGACGATAAACGTGGAAAAAACGGTGACGCCGTAGAGGATGACCTTGACGTTGAGAAACTGCATCATGAAGCCGGCCCGGAAGGAGTTCAAGCCGGCGCCGGCCGGGTCGCCATCAACCGGTTTGGAACGGACGATGTGGACAGCCAGGTAAACCATATACACCGCCCCCAGGATGTTGAGCCAGAGCTTTACCTGCGGCGCCAGGCTGACCAGGCCAAAATCCAACAGGCCGCAAATCAGCATCACCACCAGAAAGCCGCAGGTGATGCCGGCCAGGAACCTCAGCGTCCCCCGGTAGCCAAAACGCATGGCGTTGGACATGGACATGACGTTGTTGGGACCAGGCGTGAAGGTGGTGACGAAGACGTAGGCCAGGAAGGGGTAGAGGTTCACGGTTAATTAATCCAGCCAGCCTTTATTCTTCCATTCACGGATCTGTTCTTTGGAAACGCTGCTGCGCAAGACTGCGGTCAGGTTGTCCGCTTCCAGTTCGGGATCGAGCGCAAAAACGACAAAATCAGGCGTTACGTCAAGAATCCTGCTCCAATCGTAACGGGTGAGGGTCGCGGCCACCTCACGCAGGATGCGCGTGGCGGTGTTCCACTTCTGCCCGGCCTGGATTTCCTGCTCCAGGGCCTGACAGGCTTCCAGGGTTTGCGGGTCGCTGATCTCCAGATAGCGCTCTTTCTCCATAATCACGGGCAAGAAGATATCCGGGTGAACCTTCCCACTCGCGGTACGGATCAGCTCCTGGCGGTAGCTTTCGGGGACGGGGACGACGACCGGCGGGAAATGGGCGAGCGCGCTTTGATAGTTCAACTCAACGCAGTACAGCCTTTCGCGGATTTCCGCCGTGCGCAGACGCTCGATAATGGCCCCGACCAGCCTTTGAACAGCGACCTGGCGCATATCCTGGAAAGTCTGGCCCTTGCGGCGTTTTTGGTAGAGGATCTGTCTTTGTCCCCCCTCCCACAGCCTTTCGATACGAAATAGTTTGCCGTCCTCGCCATAGGTGAAAATTTCGCGGGCGGATTGCGGCTGAGCGCCGGGGGCTTCATAGTAGGCCAGGATCTCTGTCAGCCGGGCTTCTGTGTATGTATACTGCTCGACCGTTTTAAACCGCCCGTTGTAGCCGAGCCAGGCATACAAGCCGTCCGGATCTTTGCCCTTTTCGGCATAAAGGGGAGTGTACCCATTCAGTTTAAAACTGGAATGCAGACCAACCTGGCCGCCGGTGTAGGAGATGCGCTGGACTTGCAGAGGGATGTGCGGAGGGGCGGAAAACGTAACCATCTCAACCCCGTCAGCGGAATAGGCGTAAAAGGTCTCGCTGAACAGGTCCTCATAGCCGGTCTGCCGGATGAGGAGCTGGTGCAGGAATCCCTGGCGTTCCAGACCGCGAAATTGATAGGTCTGGTGCAGGCGCAGGCGGCCCTGCGCGTCAAAACCATAGCGAATAAAAAGGCCTACGTCGGCCGGGGCTACCTTGAGAACGCGGCCGCGGACGGGGAAACGCCGGAAATAATCAGGCAGCAGGCTGTAACGCTCGCCGGTCGTCCATTCCCAGCGCGAAACAGCCTGCTCGGCATCCGCATGCAGTGCGGGGTATTGGCCGAAGGCTTGTTTCCAGCGTTGAACGAGGGGTTGAAGGGTCTCTTCAAACATTGAAATACACTATAGCATAACGTACAAATTAATAGAAATACGTAAGTTAGTAGTGATTTACCATTTTCCTTTTAGTACGGTATCCGCGGCCAGGGCCTGCAAAATTTGGGCCGTGCCCGGCGAAATGCCCGCCTGGTAGGCCAACCCCTGGGGGGACTGTTGAAAAATTGCTGCGTAGAAGACGCAGGCGGCCAGGTAGGTGCCGGCCTCGGACGGGTGGCTGCCGTCCGCCTGCCAGAGGTCGAGACGGTACTGCAGCACCGCCTTCTGCCAGGCGTAGCCCACGGGGGCCACCGGGGCGTGCAGATCGCCGGCGACGCTCATGTAGCCTGCGTACAAGCGGGCCTGCATGTCGCTGTAGTCCGGGGAGCCGTAGGCCGGCAGGCCATCGCGGTGGCCCCAGGTCATAAAGAACAGCGGTTTGGCACCAACCGCGCTTATTTTAGCAACCAACTGGCGGGCAGCCGGGAACATGACCTGGGCGCGTGCGGTCGGGACGGCGGGGATTTCGCTCTGCTCCTGCAGGACGACAACGTCCCACTTCTGGCCGGCCAGCAACTCCAGGGTGCGGCTCGAAGCGGCGTGGTCCGCCAGGGTCCAGCCGCCCTCGGCGGCCATGGCCGTTTCCACGTTGTGCCCGCCGGCGCAGGCCAGCCGGGCAAACGTGGCCGGCAGGTCGTTGACCTGGGTGTAGCTGTTGCCGATGAACAGGACGCGCAGCGTGTTGGCCGGAGATTGGCTGCAGCGAGCCTGAGGGGCGCAGCCGGTGAGGAGCGCGAGGACAATCAGGCAAAGGAGGAGCCAGCGAGTGACCATTGCGAGGTCATTCTATACTGAAAGGGACTTTCCCGGCCGGGAAAGTCCCTTTCAGTAGTGTTAGATTGGGGTTGTCATATGGGAAAGGGGAAGCGGTATTCTGCGGCCGAAAAGTGGAATGCGGACACTCTTAAGGTGGCCCATTACAGCCTCACCCCCCTGCCCCCTCTCCTGGAGCGATGAGACACGCCTGCCCTGGCGGGCGGTGCCAGGGCGCTCCAGGAGAGGGGGAGGCGATCTATTAAATTCGGCTGCTTCCTGGAGTTTGACTTTTAAAAAAAAGGGCCACACTCTTGCCCCTAACCTCCGGGATCTGCGTATTGGGCGGCCATGCGCTTGACGGTGTTGGCGCCGCGCAGGGTGGAGGGACGGCCAACGGCCTTTTCCAGAACGGCATTGGAAAACGTAGATTTGCTTTGCAGCACATGGCTCAGCCAATAGACCTCGCGGCCGTGGACGTGGAAATCGTCGATGTCCGAGCGCAGGGCCATGAGCTTTTGGATGGCGGCGGCGTCGAGCTCGCTGCCCAGGAAGGCGATGTTGAAAGCGGTGGCGGCGTCGATGGCGGTCTGCGGGAAGGGCAGGTAACCGGCAATGGCAGCCAATTCGGGGCCGGTCCTGAGAAACGTGGCAACGTCATAGCCTAAGGCGGCACACAAACCATCTGCGATCTGCCGTTCAAGCGCAGGCGCGTCAATCGAAGCAGCCTCGAACACGACATTGCCGCTGGCAATGAATGTTTCGACACCTGTAAAGCCCATCGATTCGAAGAGCTTGCGCAGAGCTTCCATCTTGACGGTGTGGCCGCCAACGTTTATGGCACGCAGGAAGGCAATGTAGCGCGGCATCAATAAATCGGCATCTTGGGGTCCACGTCGCGGGCCCAGGCGTTGATGCCGCCGTGCAGGTTCTTGACCTTTTTGAACCCGGCGCTGACCAGCAGCTCGAGGGCGCGGGCCGAGCGGGTGCCGGCCTTGCAGAAAACGACCATGTCGCGGGCCGAATCCAGCTCAGAGAGGTGCGCCGCCAGCGTACCCAGAGGAATGTTGACGGCGTTGGGCAGGCGGGAGATCTCCAGCTCGTGCGGCTCGCGCACATCCAGCAGCATGGGCGGCAGCGGGTCGGCCAGGCGCTGGGCCAACTGGCCGGCGTCGATGTCCCAACCTTCGCCAGCGGAGCCCTCATCGTGGTCGCGCCCCGGCACGCCGCAGAAGGCGTCGTAGTCGATCAGCTCTTTGATGTCCGCTTCAGGGCTGCACACCCGGCAGTGGGGGTTCTTGCGCAGCTTGACGAAGTCAACCGACATATCCAGGGCGTCGTAGATAAGTAGCCGGCCGACCAGGCTCGAGCCGATGCCGAGCAGCATCTTGAGCGCCTCGGTGGCCTGGATGGTGCCGACGGTGCCAGGCAGCACACCCAGCACGCCGCCCTCGGCGCAGGAGGGCACCAACCCCGGCGGGGGCGGCTCGGGGAACAGGCAGCGGTAGCACGGGCCCTCTTTGGCGTAAAAGACGCTGGCCTGGCCTTCGAAGCGGTAAATGGAGCCGTAGACGTTGGGCTTGCCCAGAAACACGCATACGTCGTTGGTCAGGTAGCGGGTGGGGAAGTTGTCGGTGCCATCAATGAGGATGTCGTAGTTGCGGGCGATCTGGAGGGCGTTTTCGCTGGTGAAGGGCTCGTTGAACGTATCCACCTGGATCTCGGGGTTCAAATCCAGCAGGCGCCGGCGGGCGCTGTCCACCTTCAAATGGCCGACGGTAGACGTGCCGTGGATGACCTGGCGCTGCAGGTTGGTGAAATCGACCACGTCGTAATCCACCAGGCCGATGCAGCCGATGCCGGCGGCTGCCAGGTAGAGGGCTACGGGCGAGCCCAGGCCGCCGGTTCCGATGACCAGGGCGGAGGAGGCTTTTAATTTACGCTGCCCTTCCAGGCCCACCTCGGGGATGAGCAGGTGGCGCGAGTAGCGCAGGATCTCTTCGTGCGAAAGTTGGGGTAACATGGCTCATCCTCCGGCGATACTGGGAATGATGCGCAGGCGGTCGTTCTCGCCGAGCTTCGTCTGCAGACCCTGCAAGTCGGACACGTTATCTTCGTTTTTAAACAGGTTTACGAAGGGGCGCAAATCGCCGTTCTCTTTGAGGATATGCGGCCGGATGGCCGGATAATGGGCGGTCAGGTCGGTGAGCACGTCCGAGACGGTGGCCCCGGCGACCGGGATTTCGCTCTGGCCGTTGGTGTAGGCCCGCAAAGGGGTGGGGATGCGTAAAACAGGCATTGAAAACTCCTACATTTTTCTAAGTGGCTATCTTGTTTGGACCTAACCCCCCTGCCCCCTTCCCTGAAGGGAAGGGGGAGAAGAACTTAATGTCGTTGTTTTTGGCGACGTATCGCCAAAAACAACGACTAAAGCGCTGCTCCCCTCCCCTTCAGGGGAGGGGCTGGGGGAGAGGTCCGGTTCAAGGTATGTTATAGGCAAAGGTAACATATAGTACAGATAATTTTAACCCGAAGTTTGAGGTAAATTGTGCGTTTCGATACTCACATCAGATCAAGTGGTAACAATATCCTCTTCGATAAATTTAGTCCGGTCCTCGCTCAGGCGCCAGGAGCGGCTTTCGACGGCCCGGCCGGATTGGACGCTGGTGATCAGGTACGAGAAATAAGGCTGGGCCCACTCGCGGTCGTACTCCGAAGGACGGTTGGGGTGGTCGGGGTGCGAATGGAACACACCGACGATGTCCAGGCCGAGGGCTTCGGCCTGCTGCTCGCCTTTGAGGTAATCCTGCGGGGAGATCAGGTAGCGGGTGGGGCGAGCGGCGTCCTCACGGGTGTTGGCGAGGGGATAGAAATCGACCACACGGCGAGCCTCGCCGTCCGAGCCGAGCAGGAAGCCGGCGCCTTCGTCAGGGTAGGCCTGTTCCAGGCTGGCGCAGATCCTGGCGAGCAGGCTGGCGGGGATGTTAATCGTCATGCGCCCTCCCACAAGTTGCGGTCGCTCAGGTATTTGTAACCCGAGTCGGGGAAAACGGTCACTACCAGGCCGTGGTCCAGCTTCTCGGCAACCTGGAGGGCGGCGACGGCCGCGGCGCCGGAGGAAATGCCGGTAAATAAACCTTCCTCGCGCGCCAGGCGGCGGACCATGGCGTGAGCAGCTTCGGTCTCGACCTCGACGATTTCATCCGCCAGGGCCGGGTCGTAAATCTTGGGCCGGATGGCGGTAGCCATGTGCTTGAGCCCCTCCAACCCGTGGAAGGCGGCCTTGGGCTGGACGGCAACCAGGCGGATGCCGGGATCAGCCGCGTGCAAGGCGCGCCCGGCGCCGGTGAGGGTGCCCGAGGTGCCCAGCCCGGCGACGAAATGGGTGACCTTGCCGCCTGTCTGGGAGAGGATCTCCGGGCCGGTGGTGAGGTAGTGGGCCTGCCAGTTGGCCGGGTTGTCGTACTGGTTGGCGTAAAAGTAGCGGGAGGGGTAGCGGGCCGCGAGGTCGCGCGCCGCCAGCAGGGCGCCGTCGGAGCCTTCGAGCGGGTCGGTGAGGATGAGCTCGACGCCCAGGGCGCGCAGCAGGGTGATGCGTTCCGGGCTGGCATTGGCGGGCAGGGTGAGGGTCACCGGGATGCCCAGCGAGGCGCCGAAAGTGGCGTATGAAATGCCCATGTTGCCCGAGGTCGAATCGAGCAGGCGCTTTCCGGGGGCCAGCTCGCCGGATTCGAGGGCGGCGCGGATGATGTTCAGCGCCGGGCGGTCCTTGACCGAGCCACCGGGGTTGAACCACTCCGCCTTGGCAAACACCTTCACCCGCGGCGAAAGCCCGGCGGTCACCTGGGAGAGCGGCAGGAGCGGGGTATTGCCCACCAGCGCCCCCAGGGCGCCGAGCTGGTATCCGATGTCGGGACGATTTTTAAGGTTGACTAACGCCATATATTCATTCCATTAAGTAAGCAACAATCGATCCGAAAATAAAAAAGACGGCGAGCGAACGCCTGGCATGCAAAATCCGAGCATGCGGAGTCCCGCCACCGTCTTCAGCCGGTCCAGTGTACCTTTTTATGCGGTCGAGACGGTGGTTACGAACCCCGCCTCAGACACGAGCAGTCGAACATAGAACACTCCAATTCGAAACGTCCGGAAGGGTTTAATTCCGACGGCCGCGCCGGCGAAATAAACGCCCCAGGCATCCAGAGACTTACATGGATATATTCTACCAAAATAATCGTAATTATCAAGGCCTGGGATTAGGTTAGAAGGCTTGCTTGCAGGCAGAGAGACCTCACCCCCCGGCCCCCTCTCCATGGAATGGAGAGGGGGAGACTGCAATTCCCGGGGAGAAGGCAATTCCGGGGAGAAGGCAATTCCTTAAGCTTTAATATCTCTTGCGCCGCCCAGGTGGGCGGTGAACCAGAAGGTTTCCCCCGATTCGAGGCCGCGCAGGACCCATTCCAGCTCGAGGGTCTGGGCGTAGAAGCGCGCCCGGGGCATCAATTTCTCGAGTCCTGGATAGGACTCGGCCATCGTGCCGACGAACGATTCGCCGTAGATACTGATCAAATTGCCGAAGTCGGAGGCAGGGTCGCCCAGGCCGGCCATGCCGAAGTCGATGATGGCGGTCACTTTGGGCCCGACCGGGTCGAACAGGATGTGATAAGAGGCCAGATCGCCGTGGATCAATGCAGGGACGTAGCCGAAAAATTGAGGATCGTTCAGCGGGCGGTCGAACAGGTCCTCGGCCCACTCGACCTGGTAGTTCTGGAACAGCGGAAAAATCTTTTCTTTGACTTTGTGATACAGATCCACGTAATCCGGGCGGGTGACGTAGGCGCGGGTGGGCGGAACCTCCCAGCCCGCGGCGGTGGTGGGGGCGGCGTGCAGCTGGCGCAGGAACATCCCGACACCCTGGGCGAGAGAGCTCCGGGCGTTTGCGTCGAACGCCAGCAGGGTCCGGTTGGAAAGCGGCTGCCCGTCGAGCAGCGGATAGACCATGCAGCCCGGGGCCGCCAACCGCGGCTCGGGAACGCGCACGGCAAGCCGGGGGCGGATGAGGTCGAGGATCTTCTGCTCCACCTCCAGCAGCCGGGCGTACCCCTCCGTGCGGGCGAAGCGGAACACAAAGCTGCGGTTGACGATAACGACGTCATTGATCAGGCCTTCCTGGTTGCGCTCGAAGGTTTCGATGGCCAGGTCCGGCATGAGGGAGCGGACACGCTGGAGCAAGAGATCGGTAGAGTCGGGCATAGAATTATTTGTTTTTTTAGGAGGATTTCTTAACCCTGGCCACCCAGCGCGAGGTCAGGGCGGATTTCTGGCCGAGGAGCATGTTCAACTGCGCGGCGTGTTCCTGGACGTGGCGCATGTTATCCAGAATCAGCTCGAGGAAGGTGAGCTCGCCCCAGGGGAAGCGGCACACCCGGCTGGCCTGCGCGTCGGTCAGGGCTTCGAGTGTCTCCCGACACTTGCGCAGGCCGTGGTCGAGGTAGGCCAGGAGCTCGGCCCGGGTGAACGGCCGCTCGGGGAGCACCCCCGCCGGGTCCAGCTCCTCCAGCGAGAAGGGCGGCGGGGGCGTGAAGCCTTCCACCGCCCCGGACAGGTAGAGGTCGAGCCAGAAAAGGGCGTGATAGGCCACGTACCAGAACTGGGTGAATTCGGGGTGGGAGCGATCCTCCCACAGGTAGGCATGCCATAGGTCGTCGGGGCAGGCGCGCAGGGCGTTTCCAAGCATTTCGATGGACGCCTCGAACTGGCGCCCGATGATTGCGGTCAAAGAAGGGTCCATTTTAGTTGCCTGGTCTGTGATACAGCTTGAACGTGCCGCTTTCGGTGACTCCCAATCCGCCGCTGTCCTTGATCCATTCTTTGGAGGCAAACAGGGCGCCGCCGGAAACGTTCCAGTTGTCGAGGACAAAGCCGCTGCCTTCGGGCACAGAGGGGGCCGGGAAGGCCGGCATGGCTCCCGCCTGCGCCGCGCCGAGCATGGCCGAAAGGTCCGGCATGGAAGGCAACCCGCCGGGGTTGGCCGGGGCGCCCGAGCCGCCCGGACCAGCCGCATTTAATTCGGGCCCGTGTAGCGTGAAGTACATACCGCTCCAGTAGCCGGTGGGCGGGCTGGTGTAGTGAGCGGGTTGGTCGCCCTTTTTCTTGGGCGGGCAATCCACTGTATAACTTTCACTGGAGACGCCTGTCCAATAGACGAGCTTAAAATCGCGCACATAGCCCACCGTGTCCGTATCCGAGTGCGCATCCTGGATGTATTCGAGCGAACTGACCTGGAAGGTGCCGCCGCCGGTCTTACCGTTAGCAGTGCAACCCTTGGGGGGATTAAAGTTGAACGACACACTTTCCAGCGGGGCGTCGCCTTTTATTTTAAAGTCGTTCGAGTCAAATTGAAGCCGGAGGACTGACTTGACCGCTGCATCGTAACCCCCGCCGCCGGCATCGAACTTGCCTTTCGAATCGAACTGCAGCTCGAACGTCAGGCACTGGCGAGTCAGTACTTCGGCCAGCTTGACTTCTTCCGGCTCGGGGCCGCTCTCGGCTCCGCCCAACAGTTGGTACTCACGCAGAAGCCCCAGCCAGAGCGGGATCATGCGGTGGATGACGTGCTGGTCTACGCAGCGCTTGTATTCTTCCTGCACGCACACTTTGCCGACAGCGCTCAATAATGACGTGATATCCGCGCCGAGGCTGTCCTTGCTTTTTACGCCCAATAACTGGCGCATCCTTTCCAGGCCGATCACCTGGTTGATGGCCTCCTTGCCGGATGCGCAGGAGCTTTGGGCGGCCTCGAGGGCAGGCTTAACCACCTGCTGCTCGTACTGGTCCATCAGACCGAGGACAGTCTGACCCAACGAATTATCCGGGCTGGCGCCGCTCTGCTGGCGCTGGCGCTCGTCCACCAGTACCTGGGCCGTGAGACTCTCCAGGCGGCTTTGGGGGTCACCGCCGAGCTGCTGCGCTACCGGGGCAACCTCGGTCATGCTCCCCTCAGCCACCCCATACCCGCTGAAATGCATCAGCCGGATCTTGATCTCCTTTGAATCGACCACCGGCAGCGCAAGGTAGGGCGCCTGTCCGCCGGCCTTGAAGCCGAAAAGGATCTGCCGGTCCGGGGCAAGCGGCTGAGGCGGAGTGATGGTGAGAATGGCATCTTTATATAAGAACAGCCCCTCCGGGGAAAGCTGTACGGCGTAGGTCTGCTGCTTGCCAAAGGGCAGCCCGGAGACGCCGGAGGCTGGCGTGATTGTGATCTTCGTCTGGCTGTCCAGGGCGTCGGCCGGGATATCCAGGGTGTACAGGGTGCCGTCCGAGCCGGTGGCCTGGATCTGGCCGCCCTTCAGCGGAATGACAGCCTGAGCGCCGTGGGCCGAATCCAGGGTTACCGAAAGGCTGATAGCATTGGAGACGGGGTTGAAAACGTATTGGTAGTTCTGGGTGGAACCGGACGGCGAGGCAGGTCCATTCTGGGTAGGGCTGGTGGACTGGCAGGCCGAGAGCGCCGCTAAAACCAGGAGCACATAAACGAAAATGCGCAGTTTCATCGATCCCCTCCTGAACAGAACTCTGGATTTGATATATAAGGTAATTATTGTGGATAAATGATTATAACATAATAAAAGATGAACCGCCCGGCCTTTCAGGCCGGGCGGTTCATCGTGCTTGATTTATCTTGTT
>DBMK01000340.1 GCA_002298885.1 Anaerolineaceae bacterium UBA700 | reverse complement strand
TTTGGGCGGTGAAACCGCCCAAAACACCCAACAAAACTCCTAATTTAATACGAATACGATCTGTGTCTGCAGCGCTTCGGGGGCGGTGTCGATGGGGCTGTTGAGGTAGAACTCGTAGACCACACCGCTAGCCTGGTAGCCGTGTTCCTGCACCCAGCGGGTCAGCTCTTCGTAGGCTGCGCCCATGCCGGGGTATGGGCCGGTGTAGGTGACGGCCGCCACCATTTTGTCGGGTAAGGCGCTGGCGAGGATATCGCCTGCGCCGGGCAGGGACGTGGCTACAACCGTCCCGGCCTCGATGGTCAGGTTCTGCATATCCATGTTGTAGTAGGCCACGAAGGGGGCTCCAGCAGGCGATTGGCCCAGGCTGGCCAGATACTGAAAGACTTTCCCGTAGATCTCACCCAATTTGGCCGGAAGGCCATCTACCGGGGTCTGCGAGGCCACCACCAGGGTTGGCAGTGCGGTTTGCTGGTACGCTTCACACGTGTACGACATATTTCCCTCCCACGAACTGAAAAATGATTGAGTTGGATTGATTATAGAACAATTGTTCGTATATGTCAAGACTTCATTCGGTTGATTCTTCAACTATTACGCAATTCACAAGTTTTTGTTTCTTTTTTTCAAAAGCCCCGATTATATCTGTGTAGATGAAAAACGTTTCAAAACCTCGTTCTCAAGGGCACCATGATTGAACAAACACGCTTTAGAATAGTACAGATGACCGCGCAAGATGCCACGGATGATGAGCTGATCGAAAGGACGCGCACGGACCCGGCCGCTTTCGGCCTGCTTTATCGCCGCTACCTGGATCAACTCTACCGCTACGCCTTTGCGCGGGTCGGAAACAATGCCGCCGCCGAAGACCTGACTTCGCAGGTATTCCTGGCGGCGCTGGAGGGCCTGGCGCATTACCAGGGACGGGGACGCTTCCCGGCCTGGCTGTTCTCGATCGCCAGGCGCAAAATTGCCGACCATTATCGCGGCCAGCGGCCCCAGGCGTCGCTCGACCTGGCAGCGGATCTGGCTGCGCCCGGCGCCGACCCGCTCGCCGAGACCCTTCGGGGAGAAGAAATGGAGGGCTTGAAAGCACAGCTTGCCGGCTTGCGGGAGGATGAGCTTGAACTCCTGCGCCTGCGTTTTGCCGCCCGCCTGAATTTCGGCGAGATGGCCGCCGTGCTCGGGCGCAGCGAGGGCTCGCTCAAAATGGCCATCTACCGCCTGTTGGAGCGCCTGCAACAACGAATGGAGGAAAACCATGGCTGAAAATTCTTATCCGCAAGAGTACTCCGAGCTGGAAAGCAGGCTCGGCCGGGTTTATTCCTCGCCAACCCCCGACCCGCTGTTTGCGGCGCGCCTCGAGCAGCAGCTAATCGCTCGGGCAGCGGTTCTCCAGCCGGCCCGACCTGCACGGCTTGCCGCCCGGCCTGGATTTTTCGCGCTTCTTACCCGCCGGGCGGTCCTGGTTGGAATAGCGACTGTTTTGGTCTTGCTGCTGGTATCCATCGGCCTGATCGGGCCGCAGAAGGTGCTCGCCGAAGTGCAGCGCCTGCTGGGATATCAGCCCAGCGTCGGTTTCGTCCAGCCGGGCCAATCGCTGTACCTGCCTGCGCCGGTGGAGGCGCGCCAGGGGGGCTATACCCTGCGCGTGAGTAGCGTGGTCGTGGACCAGACCTCGACGCGCATCATTTTCACGGTCACAGGCCTGCCGCAGGTTAAATTCGACTCGCCGGCGGCGGCGCAGACCGGCATGTATCTGCTGCTGCCCGGCGGCGTCCGCCTGGATTCGACCGAGTCCACGGTGGGGATCGGCGAGGTTTTGCAGGCGTCGGCCGAGTTCCCGCCGCTGCCGGCGGGTGTGGACAGGGTCACCCTCGTCCTGCCGCGCCTGCCCGGATTCCCGGCCGGCATGGCCCCAGAGAACTGGTCGGTTGCTCTGGCGCTTCAGCCGGTCAGCGCCACCCCCTCGCAGGCGTCCGGCGCTACCCAGCCCTCCGGCCTGGTCCAGCCTTACACGCCTGAAAATGCCATCGCCTCGGGGCGCGGGGTGACCGTGAGCGTCTTGCAGGTTGGCCAGTCCGCCCAGGAGGTGGGGCTGCAGGTGCAATATACCTGGCAGAATCCCGACTGGACTCAGCTCAGCGGCAATCCCGGCAGCCTGAGCGACGACCTGGGCCGGCAGTTTGTAGCTTTGACCCCGCCCCTGGGGGATGCCTTTGCGCCAGACCCAGGATCGAATGCGCCCGAGCTGGCGCTGCGCACCCTGCGCTTTGCCGCCCAGGCGCCTTCGGCCGGCAAGTTGACGCTTACTATCGATCAGCTTGTTTTCAATGTCAGGCAGGACGTCAGCTTTGCCTTCGATCCCGGCCGGAACCCGCAGGTAGGCCAGATCTGGGACCTTTCGCAGACCCCGGGGATGGAGCAGGCGGTGGCGGGGATTCCATTCAAAATCCTGAGCGCCTCGCTAGAGAAGGTTCAAAAGATCCTCGGGGATACCAACCCTAAGGATGTATACCAGTTGATTCTGCTGGTGCAGACCACCCCGCAGGATGGGTTGGCCTTGCAGAACGTGAACCTGCAGCTTTCGTCTCAATCCGGCGGAAGCTCGCTCGAAACGCTGCCGGGCGGCCAATTCCGCCTGGCACTGGACCTGCCGGCCTTGCCGGCTGGCCCGCTGACCCTGCACATTCCCCAGGCCACGATCACCGTCGCCGGCCCCTGGCAGATCGATTGGACCGCTCCGCGGAAATAAAAACGAAGACTTTTTCACCACAGAGACACGGAGGCACAGAGAAAACCCTTATTATAGAAGCTCACAGGCGGTCTTCGCGTAGCACCCTTACGTAGTACCCTGA
>DBMK01000119.1 GCA_002298885.1 Anaerolineaceae bacterium UBA700 | reverse complement strand
CGCAAAACAACACGAACCCATCGACACCTTCCCCTATTCTGGTAGAATGCAGGCATGGGCTTTCAACTCCTCCCCCCCGGCATGCCCCTGCGCAAGCGCCTCTTCGACCTGGTCCTGGCCATTCCGCTTACCATCCTCGCCGCGCCGGTCATGCTGGTGGTGGCGCTGGTCATTCTCATCGCCGAAGGGCCGCCGGTGCTGTTCTTCCAGCCCCGCCCGGGGTACCGCGGGCGCATCTTTACGGTGATGAAATTCCGCACCATGCGCAACGCCGTCGACCATAAAGGGCGCCCCCTGCCGGATGAGCAGCGCCTCTCCCGCCTAGGGCAGTTTCTGCGTTCCTCAAGCCTGGACGAGCTGCCCGAGCTGTTCTCCATCCTCAAAGGCGAGATGAGCCTGGTCGGTCCGCGCCCGCTGCTGGTGCAGTACCTCGATCGTTACACCCCCGAGCAAGCCCGCCGCCACGCCGTAGTCCCCGGCCTCACCGGTTGGGCGCAGATCAACGGGCGTAACGCCCTCACCTGGGAGGAGAAATTCCGCCTGGATACATGGTACGTGGATCACTGGTCGCTGCGGCTGGACGTGAAGATCCTTTTCCTGACCGCTTGGAAAGTGCTGAAGCGCGAGGGCATCAACAGTCCCGGCCAGGTGACCATCGAGGAGTTCAAGGGGGAGGACACCTTTCAAAAGTAAGAACCTGTTCCAATTGTAACTTTTGGGGTTAATCGAGTATTATTCGTTTAATGCGTACTTTCGATATTCCCTACCTGGCAGATTGGGCGGTGAGCAGCTTCCGCTGGGTGCTGTTGTTAGGGGCCACGGTAGCCTTGACGCGGGCGGAGAGCCTGAAAGTCACCAGCGGCATCCTGCTGCTGCTCTTCGTGCTGTGGAACCTGTTTACCACAGCCCTGGCAATCTTTTACCGCCGGCTGAAATTCCACCGCCCCATCAACGTGATCTTTGACACGATTGCCGGCTTCGCCCTTTTCATTGTGAACCTGGGAGTCGATGGGCCGCTGTTTTGGATCGGCGCCCTGGCGATTACCACTGCCGCCATTTACTACGAATGGCGCGGCAGCCTGGCCGTCGCCGCATTCGTCACGCTGGTGGAAGCCGGCTGGACGTACCTGGGCACCCGACCATTTTTTACGCCTCAAATCTTGATCCCGGCGGTTGGAGCGAACCTGATTGCCTGTGTTCTTACCATCATCATGAGCATGTTCTTGATGCGGCGGCTGCGCGCTTCGTACAAGGCCACCGTCTCCTCCCGCCAGGAAGCGGAACGTAAAGCGCAGTTGGCCGAGCGCACCCGCATGCAGACCCTCTACCAGATGATTGAGACCATGTCGGCCACATTGAACTACCACGAGGTGATTGATACCGTCCTCGACCTGAGCGCCAACGCCCTGGCGGCCGATACCGACAATGGCCAGTCCGAGCAAATGGTCAGCGCGGTGCTGCTCTTCGGCGAGCACGACCTGGATGTGGCCTCTTCGCGGCGCTTCACGCCGCGCGACACCCAGATCACCTTCCCGGCCACCGCCGGCGTGCTGCAAGAGGTGCTCCAATCCGCCGAGGCGAAATTGATCGCAAACCCGTACACCGACCCCGAGCTGGGCAAGATTACCACCCTGGAGGGCTGCAAATCGGCGTTCATCCTGTCTCTGCGCCGCGGCGTGAACGCTTACGGCATGATGCTCTTCGCCCATCCCTCCCCGGACTACTTCAACCCCGACCGCGTCGAACTGCTGGAAATGATCAGCCACCAGGCGGTCTTTGCCATCCAAAACGCCCGGCTTTACCAGGAGCTGGAGATGGAAAAGGAGCGCATCGTCCAATCCCAGGAAGAGGCGCGCAAGAAGCTGGCCCGCGACCTGCACGATGGGCCGATCCAATCCGTATCCGCCATCGTCATGCGCGCCGACGTGGCCGCCCACCTGTTGGATGACGAGCCGGCAACGGCGAGTGAAGAACTGGCCAAGATTGAGGACCTTGCCCGCCGCACCACCAAGGAGCTGCGCCACATGCTGTTCACCCTGCGCCCGCTGGCCCTCGAAAGCGAAGGCCTGATCCCCGCCCTGCAGGCCATGGCCGACAAAATGCGCGATACGTACCAGCAAAACGTTCAACTGGACCTGAACCAGAGTGTGATCGACCAGTTGGAATTGGGCAAGCAAACCGTGATCTTCTACCTGAGCGAAGAAGCGGTCAACAACGCCCGCAAACATGCCCAGGCCACCAAGATCCTGGTGCGCCTGCAGTTCTTCCCCAAGCAGCCCGAACTGGCGATGTTGGAGATTATCGACAACGGGGTCGGGTTCAACGTTAAAGAAGTGATGGACAGCTACGAAAAACGCGGCAGCCTGGGGATGATCAACCTGCAGGAACGGGCCGACCTCGTCAATGGGCTTTTGAATATCGATTCGGCGCTGGGCAAAGGCACTCGGGTGCGGGTGTTAATCCCTCTGACCGAAAAGGCCGCCGATTTGCTCCAGCGCGGTAAAGTAGCCACCAGGTAAAGAGTTTCTATGCCAGTTGCTGCAGACCTTTTCTATTCCATGTCCGCCAGAGGCATGGAGAGCAGGCCGTCGGTGGTGCTCATCCATGGGGCGGGAGGCAACCATCTATCCTGGCCAGCCGACCTGCGCCGCCTGTCGGGCTGGAACGTGATTGCCGTGGACCTGCCCGGCCACGGGCGTAGCGCCGGCCCGGGACAGCAGTCCATCCAGCGCTACGCCGACCAGCTCACCAATTTCCTGGCCCACATGGGCCTGTACCACACCGTCCTCGCCGGCCACTCGATGGGGGGCGCGATTGCCCTGCAGGTAGCGCTCGACCAGCCCTCAATGGCAGCCGGTCTGGGCCTGGTTTCAACCGGCGCCTACCTGGGAGTGCCGGCGGATATGCTCGAAAACCTCGCCGACCCGCTTACCCTGCCACAGGCCTTTGCCCGTTTCCAGCAGCTCGCCTTCAGCCCGGAATCGGCGCCGGCCCTCGTCGAGCAGTCCATGCGCCTGCTGCAGGAGGAACGCAGCAGCGTGCTGGCCGGCGACTGGCAGGCCTGCGCCGCCTTCGACCTGACCGGCCAGGTCGAACGCATCACCTGCCCGAGCTGGGTGGCGGTCGGCGCCGACGACCGCCTGACGCCCCTGGCCTACGCCCGGTATCTGGCCGCCACCCTGCCCAATGCCCGGCTGGAGGTCATCCCCGGGGCAGGCCACATGATCACCGTCGAAAAGCCGGCCCTGCTGGCCGAATCGCTCAGGGGATTTCTAGAAACCAATTTTCGCTATTAAGCGTACATAATATAGCGTGAATTCGGAATAAGTGTATGAATGACTTATCCCCCTCTGTTTACTTTACTAAAAAACATTTACAAATAATTACCGTAACCCCAGTGCTTTTTTCCTCACCTCCTGTCCCTCTCCTGACGAAAAAACCGTCAGGAGAGGGGGCAGGGGGGTGAGGCTGGTGTAAGCTAAAATGAGCTGTTACGGAATTATTTTGTTAAAGTTTATAAGGGAAGGGGGCTGTGGGGTTAGGTCTATATCGCTGCCATTCGCGCGCTATAATACAGTAGTGTATCGGTGTTTCACGCACCCTCTTATAAGGTGCGCCTGGAGGCAACAATGTTTAGGCGTCTCTGGTCAATTCTCGTAATTACCATCATCCTGGCGAGTTTCAGCCTGGTGGCCTTCCCCGTTCGGGCGCAGTCCAGCCAGCAGCCGGTCATCGTGCTAACGGCTGCCATGCCGGTTGAACCTGCCATGCAGCTTTACCTGCAACGCGGCCTGCAGTATGCCGCCGACCGCAACGCAGCCCTGGTGGTAGTGCAGTTGAACACCCCCGGCGGGGACGTTAATTCGATGACCACAATCAGCTCGGACTTCCAGGCGAGCCCGGTGCCGGTGGTCGTTTATGTCACCCCACCTGGTGCCATGGCCGCCAGCGCCGGCACGATCATCACCCTGGCTGCCGACGTGGCCGCCATGGCCCCGAACACCATTATCGGCGCGGCCAGCCCGGTCGGCTCGCAGGGCACGAATCTCGATACCACCGAGGAGGCCAAGCTCAAGGAAGCCTTCAAAGCCGACGTCAGGACCATGGCCCAAAACCGGCCTCCGGCAGCCATCCAGGCCGCCGAGGATGCTATCGACAACGCCAAGGCCTACACGGTGGACGAATCGCTGCAGGTGGGCCTGATCGACATTAAAGCCGCCGACCTGCACGACCTTTTGGTCCAGTTGGACGGGCGCACGGTGAAGGTTCAGAACCGCAGCGTGACGCTCAACGTCAGCCAACTGCCCATCGAAGAAGTTAGCCCGACCTTGATCGAACAGGCCCTTCAGCTCTTCACCGACCCCAACGTGGTCTTCATTTTCCTTTCGATGGGCACGCTGGCGATCCTGATCGAGCTTTCAAATCCCGGCGGATGGATCCCGGGCTTTGCCGGGGCCGTGCTCCTGCTGCTGGCCTTCTACGGGCTGGGCATCCTGCCGGTCAACTGGTTCGGGCTGCTCTTCATGGGGTTGGCTTTCCTCTTGTTTATTGTTGATATCAAAGCGCCCACCCACGGTCTGCTTACCGCGGCAGGGGCGCTTTCGTTCGTCGTAGGCGCCCTGGTGCTATTCAATTCGGTGCGTGTCCCGGGCATTCCGACCATCTCGATCCCCCTGGTGGTCGGCACGGGCATCTTCATTGCCGGCGGTTTCTTCGCCATCGTCACGGTGGCTCTGCGCGCCCAGCGCCGCCCTCTGCTGATGGGCCGCCCGCTGCTGGTGGGCCAGGTGGGTGTGGTGCGCTCGGACCTCAACCCGCAGGGCGAAGTCCA
This sequence comes from Anaerolineaceae bacterium UBA700, assembly GCA_002298885.1. Next base: position 154 of record DBMK01000119.1, on the reverse strand, counting down.
GGTAGGCGGCGAAGCCTGGTCCGCCCGGCCCGTGGAAGGCGAAGGTCCCCTGCTGCAGGGGACGCGGGTGGAAGTTGTGGGTATGGATGGGTTGAAGTTGAGGGTGAAGAAGAAGGACGAATAGACTTGAAGACGTGAAACGTGAAACGTGAAA
>DBMK01000226.1 GCA_002298885.1 Anaerolineaceae bacterium UBA700 | reverse complement strand
TGTTGAACTTTAACAAATTAACCTGACAAACCGGCTTGATTATTCCCGCCTGTGGCTTAAGCCACAGGCTAGTATACCCAAGCCTGCTGAAGCAGGCTGAAGAGCGTTTTAGCCTGTTTTAGCAGGCTTGATTTCTGAAGCATGGGGCTTCAGCCCCATGCGTTGCAACTGAAAGGCCACATTATTGTCAGAATAATTTGTTAAAGTTCAAAAGGGAAGGGGGAGAAGTGCTATATCTAGTTTTTTGGCGGATATATCCGCCAAAAAACTAGATTCTTTTATCTCCCATCCCCTGAAGGGGAGGGGCAGGGGGAGGGGTCTGCAATGGTATAATGGCCCCACCAAATTTATTCGGGGAGACTTTATGACCGAGCCGCTTGATTTCCAGACCATCATTATGACCCTGCAAAAATTCTGGGCCGACCAGGGCTGCCTGATCTGGCAGCCGTACTATACCCAGGTTGGCGCAGGAACCATGAACCCCGCCACGGTGCTGCGTGTCCTCGGCCCCGAGCCGTGGAACGTGGCCTACGTCGAGCCCTCGGTGCGCCCCGACGACGGGCGCTACGGCGAAAACCCCAACCGTTTTCAGCAGCACACCCAGTTCCAGGTCATCCTTAAGCCCGACCCGGGCAACCCGCAGGAGATCTACCTCAAGTCACTCGAAGCCCTGGGCATCGACCCGCGCCAGCACGACATCCGTTTCGTCGAGGATAACTGGGAATCGCCCGCCCTGGGGGCCTGGGGGCTGGGCTGGGAGGTGTGGCTGGACGGGCAGGAGATCACCCAGTTCACCTATTTCCAGCAGGCCGGGGGGATGGTGCTCGACCCGGTTTCGGTCGAGATCACCTACGGCCTGGAGCGCATCGCCATGACCCTGCAGGGCGTGCGCCACTTCCGCCAGCTAAGGTGGAACGGGCGCATCCTTTACGGCGATATCCATTTCCAGGGCGAATACGAACATTCCAAGTATTACTTTGAGATTGCCGACGTCGAGCGCCTGCGCCAGATGTACACCCTGTTCGAGGCCGAGGCTGAGTCGGCGCTTAAACACGGATTGGTGCTTCCGGCACACGATTACATTTTAAAATGCTCACACACTTTCAATGTGCTGGACACGCGCGGGGCAGTGGGTGTGACCGAACGCCAGGCCCTATTCGCCCGCATGCGCGACCTGTCGCGCCGCGTGGCCGAAGCCTACCTGGAGCAGCGCAAGGCGCTGGAGTATCCGTGGATGAAAGAGAATGGAGAAGAGAGAATAGAGAGTGGAGAGCAGAGAGTGGAGAGTAGAGAACAGAGAACCGGTAATTCGGCAGCAGCAGCTACTACTCTCGACTCTCCACTCTCTACTCTCTTTTCTCCTTTCCTCTTCGAAATTGGCACGGAGGAGCTGCCGGCGGGGGATTTGGACGCGGCGTTGGGGCAGCTCAGGGAACGCCTGCCGGGGTGGCTGGACGAGCTACGCCTGGAGCACGGCGAAATCAAGGTGCTGGGCACGCCGCGGCGGCTGGTGGTATCGGTTGAAGCTATGGCCGCCAGCACACCCGACCGGGAGTCGGTGGTCAAGGGGCCGCCGGCAGAGCGCGCCTTCGACGCCCAGGGTAACCCCACCAAGGCCAGCGAAGGATTTGCCCGGTCCAAAGGCATCGCCCCGGGCGACCTGAAGGTGCGCGAGATGGACGGCGGCAAGTACGTCGTGGCCCTGGTGAAGGAAGCCGGGCGCCCAGCCGTCCAGGTGCTGGCCGAAGCCCTGCCCGGGTTGGTCGCCGGCATCCATTTCGACAAGAGCATGCGCTGGAATGCTTCCAACGTGGCTTTCTCGCGACCCATCCGTTGGTTTTTGGCCCTGCTGGGCGAACGGACCATTCCCTTCGAGTACGCCGGGCTGGTTTCCTCCAACCGCACGCGCGGGCTGCGCTTCCTGGAGCCCGCCGAGACGCTGGTGGCGGGTACTGAAGCCTATTTCGGCTTTTTGAGCAGCCAGGGCATCATCCTGGACCCGGGCGAGCGGCGGGCGGCCATCGCTGCCCAGGCCCGCGAGCTGCTGGCTGAGGTGGGCGCGACGGAGCGCCTGGAGGAAGGGCTGCTGGACGAGGTCAACAACCTGGTGGAGGCGCCCACGGCGCTGCGTGGACGCTTCGAGGAATCGCATTTGCGCCTGCCGCCCGAAGTGTTGATCTCGGTGATGAAGAAACATCAGCGCTATTTTCCCGCCTACCTGGGCAACGACAGCCTGCTGCCGTTCTTCGTGGCGGTGCGTAACGGCGACGGCAAGCATGTCGACCTGGTGGCCGACGGCAACGAGCAGGTCATCCGGGCGCGCTTTGCGGATGCGCTGTTCTTTATTAATGAAGATCTCAAACACCGGTTGGAGGATTTGCTGCCGCGCCTGGGCACGCTGATGTTCCAGGCCAAGCTCGGCTCGATGCTGGACAAGAGTAAGCGCATCGAAACGCTGGTCGAAAAGCTCGTCCCCCGGCTTGGGCTCAATGCAGACGAGACAGCGACGGCGCGCCGGGCGGCGAAACTGTGCAAGGCCGACCTGGTGAGCCATATGGTGGTTGAAATGACCTCTGTACAGGGCATCATGGGGCGCTATTACGCCCTCAATTCGGGTGAGCCGGCCGAAGTGGCCCAGGCCATCTTTGAGCATTACCTGCCGCGCTCCGCCGACGACGTCCTGCCACGCAGCCAGGCGGGGATTGTGGTCAGCCTGGCCGACCGCCTGGATACGCTGGCCGGCCTGTTTGCCGCCGGGCTGGCGCCCAGCGGCACCAAGGACCCCTTCGCCCAGCGCCGGGCAGCCCTGGGCATGGTGCAGCTTCTGGCCCGCCTGGACATTGCCTTCGACCTGCGGCAAGGCCTGGCGCTGGCCGGCGAGGGGCTGCCGATCCCGGTGTCGCCGGAGTCTTTGGCCGCCTGCCTGGATTTCATCGTCGGCCGCCTTCGCTCGTACCTGATGGAACTGCCCGAGAATTACCGCTACGATGTGGTGGATGCTGTGCTGGCTGCGCAGCAGCGCAACCCGGCCGGCGTGCTGCGGGCGGCAGCCCAGCTCAACGCCTGGGTGGCCCGCCCGGATTGGAGCGCCATCCTGCCCACCTACGCCCGCTGCGTGCGTATCACCCGCGACTTCAAGGAGCGCTTTGCGCTTGATCCGGCCGCTTTTGCCGTGCCGGCGGAAGGCGAGCTGTACGCGGCGCTGCAGGGCGCCCAGGCCGCCCAGCGCAAACCCGGCTCGGTGGACGACTTCCTCAATGCCTTCCTGCCCATGATGCCGGCGATCAACAAGTTCTTCGTCGAGGTTATGGTGATGGTCGAAGAACCTGCCGTGCGCCAGAATCGCCTCGGCCTGCTGCAGCAGGTCGCCGCCCTCGCCGACGGCGTCGCCGACCTGTCGAAGCTCGAAGGATTCTAGAATTAAAAAAGGAGTTTTATTGGGTGTTTTGGGCGG
>DBMK01000327.1 GCA_002298885.1 Anaerolineaceae bacterium UBA700 | reverse complement strand
TCCCCCTTCCCAGCGGGAAGGGGACCGGGGGGATGGGAGAAATTCCCTATTACCACTCCGTCAACTTCCAGATTTCCGGCAGCTCCGGGTTTCCCCCAATTTCGGCAAACAGGCTGACGGCCTGCTTCAGCTCGGCCATCGATTCTTCCTCCCGCCCGCTGGCGTGGTACAGGTCGGCCAGGCTGTTGTGCAGCGCCGCCTGGCGGTGGCGGTCGCCCATCTGAGCGCATAGGTCCAGCGCCAGGCGCGTGTGCCGCAGGGCCGGCTCCAGCATCCCGCATTCCTGGTAGACGCGCCCCAGGTTGTTGAGCGCGGCTGCCCGCAGCCCGCCGTCCGGCAGGCGGCTGGCTGCCTCCAGGCTGCGCTCCAGGAAGTGGATCGCCGCGCCGAGATCCCCGTTCGCCCGGGCCAACACTCCCAGCACGTTGAGCGCCTGGGCCTGCGCCCCCGGTTCGCCGCTGGCCTCGGCCTGCTGCAGGGCGCGCCCGGCAAGGTCCTCGGCTCTTGCGGCGAAGCCTCCCAGGTGGGCTGTCAGGCTCCAATCGGCGTACAGCATGGCCCGCCAGGCCGGTTCGGACCGGCCCAAAGCCGCTTCGTCCGCCTCCCGGAAAGCACCTTCGGCCTGTTCCCATTCCCCCCGCCGCTGATAGACTGCGCCCAGCTTGTGCATCAGGTGCGCCAGGCACTCCGGGCTGCAGAAGGCCGTCGCCGCCTGGTAACTGGCGATCGCCGCGGCGTAGTCCCCGCCCAAGGTGTGCAGGTCTCCAATCGCCTCGTGGATTCCCGGCAGCTCGGGCGCACCTGGGGGGAGCGAAGCCAGGGCGGCGTTGAAGTGTGCCAGGGCTTCTGTATTGGCGTGCAAGCGCCGTTCGTGCTCACCGGCCCGCCGGAAATATTCGCCCGCCTGCGCTACCTTTCCGGCGGCCTGGAAATGGGTTGCCGTGATCCCTGCCAGCGCCTCGCCGTCCTTCTGCCGGATGGCGAGACTTGCAAGATGTTGGGCGGTGCGTTGGTGGAGCAGCCTGCGGCGAGCCAGGCTGGCCTCTTCGTAGGCCTGGGCGCGCAGCTTTTCGTGGGTGAAATCGTACCGGCTGCTGCCTGCCCCCTCCTTCCCTGGAATTTCGACTACGATACCGCGACCGATCAGATCTTCCAACCCTTCGACCGTCTCCAGCTCGCTGCGCCCGCTCACGGCCTGGAGCGTGTCGAAATCGAAGGAACGCCCGATCACCGCCCCGGTGGCCGCAAGCTGGTGGGCCGGCCCGCTCAGCGCCGTCAGCCTCTGGTGCAGCAGCTCGCGCACGCCAGCCGGCGGGCTCCAGCTCCGTGCGCCGGCTGCAATCGCGTTCAAGTATTCCACGGCGAAGAAAGGCAGCCCCTCGCTCTCTTGAAACAACCGTTCTTCGAGCCCCTCTGCCAATCCCGGGCGTTCTTCCGCCAGCGTGCGCGCCAGCTCTGCAATCTCTGTTTGGCCGAATCGGGCCAGGCTCAGGCGCAGTCCCAGTCCATCCCGCCTGGCCTCGGCCAGGATTCGGTTCAGCCGGTCCACGCTTGGACTGGCTTCACTCCGCCAGGCGCAGAGTAACTGCACTCTCGACCCCCGCAGGCGGTGCGCCAGAAAGGCCAGCAGGTCCAGCGAGGCCGAATCGGCCCAATGCAGGTCATCGAAGAACAATGCCCCGCGCGGGCCACTGGCCAACAGCCCAAAAATAATTTGGCGCAGCGCCTCGAAGAAACGCGCTTGGGCCCCGGCGCCTTCCGAAGGCGGCGCCGGCGGCAGGTCCGGATACAGTTCCGCCAGGCCAGGCAGCAGGCGCGCCGCTGTGCTCAGACTGGTGGCAGGCAAACCTGCCAGCCGGGCCGCTGCCCAGGGCGCCGCCAGCGCCTCGCCCAGGCTTGTCAGAAAGGGCGCGTAAGCCAGGTCGCTCTCGCCAGCGTAGCACCGCCCCCGGATCACCGTTCCGCCCTGGCTGGTCATGGTTGCCAGGTATTCCTCGGCCAGGCGGGTCTTGCCGATTCCCGCCTCGCCTTCAATGGCGATGAATTGGCCATCCGAGCCGGGGCGGGCGAAAGCGTCCACCAGGCTGGCCCATTCCTGTGCCCTACCCACGATACGCCTGGATGGCGAGAAGATGTGCGGCGGCGGTTTTTCCGCTGTTGGCTGGGAGGGCGGGGTTTCGATTGGCGCCCGGTCCGGGTCCCATTTCCCGCTCAGGATTTCCTGGTAAAGGCGGGTGGTCTCCTCCAGCGGAGCGACCCCCAGCTCATCCTCGAGCACGCGCACGCATTCGCGATACTGGCGGACCGCCGCGCTGCGCTGGCCCGCCTGGGCGTAGAGTCTCATCAATACTCGCTGCGGCTCCTCCATCAGCGGGTCCAACGCCAGCCAGCGCCGGGCGCGTTCGATCGCTGCCGCCGGGTCGCCCGCCGCCAGCCCCTGGGCCAGCTTTTCGAGCGCCTTGGCCAGCGCCCCGCGCAGCGCCTCGCGCTGTGTGAACTGCCACTCATCGAACGGGGCGCTGTCGCGCAGGTTGAAGCCTTCCATGAAGTCCGCCGTGTACACCTGGCTGGCTTGCTCCAGCCGCGTCAGGCATTCAGCGCACGTCGGGCTGGCCTGCGGCGCGTGCCGTTCGCACCCCGCCGCCAGTGCCTGGAAAGCCGACACGTCCAGCCAGAAACCGGCCTCCGGCTTGAATCCGATGGCTTCGCGGCTGATTGCCAGCCCGCTCTGCCCCAGCGCCTTGTGCAGGGTCGACAGCGTGCGCCGCAACGCCGCCCGCGCTCCCGCCTGGTCGTAATCCGGCCATAGCAAGCCCGCCAACATATCCCGCTGCTGTTCTTTGCCGCTCAACGCCAGGTACGCCAGCAGGGCGATGGCCTTGCGTGTGTCCATCTCGGCGACCTGGACGTCGCGTTCCAGGCGGGGGGACCCCAGCAAGTAAATCTTGACTGAAGACATGGACATATTTTATCCTATTTCTCAATGACTTGCGCATTTCGTAACGTTGAGCAGACGCTCGCCGGATACAATTGCGTTATGAAGATAAAAATGATAATATTTATCATGTATTTGCTTGTTTCCTGCGGGTGAGCTATGGATAGGACGAAGATCGTGACCAACCAACCTGCCTCTGCCGGCGACGCGGCTGTCAGCGGCCTGTTCAACGGTCTTTTAGCCGGCATCGCCATGGGCTTTTACCTGGTTTTTGCTGGGCTGGTGGACGGCCAAGGTCTCACCGGCTACCTGGCTTATTTTGGGCTGGGCAAGACGCAATCTCCCCTGGCCGGCCTGCTTCTCCACCTGGCCATTTCGGGTATTTACGGCGTGATATACGGCGCCGTGCGCCATTGGGTTGGCCTGGACCACAACCACCTCCTGCCGCGCTGGCTTGTGGGCATGGTCTACGGCCTGCTCACCTGGGTGCTGGCCGTTTACCTGATCCTGCCCGGCATCGGCTCATCCCTGGTCGCCATCCCCACCCTGCACTTCATCCTGGCCCACCTGGTATATGGCCTGGCGCTCGGTTTTCTGCAAAAGCCCTGACCGCTGCCTAAATCGCCCGGAAGGGGGATTGGAAAACCGGATAAATTGATTACAATTTTTGTTAACGATTTACGGCGGTTTTAATGTTAAATAATGGCGTCGTTAGCGTTAAGCAGTGGAATTGGCTGCCGGTGGCGCGTGCCGGCTGGGTGGCCCTGATTCTCGGTATGGTCGGGCTGATGACCATAGTTTCACCGCTTGAATACCGCTACATCACCACGCCCTGCCTGGCCTGCGACAGCCCGGCCCTCACCCCGCCCCTCCTGGCCGAGCTGAGCCAGGTTGGCCTTTCGCTCCAGGCTTATGCTCTGATCTACATCCTCGAAGAGTACTTGTTTACCCTGGTCTGGTGGGTGCCGGCCCTCCTGGTCTTCCTGCACCACCCGAGCGGCACGATGGAGCTGCTGGTGGCCTACATGCTGGCCTTGTTCGGTTACGCCTTTGTGGCTCCCACCGACCTTCTTCCCCACCAGGGGCTGCTATTTATCCTTTCCGCCGACGTCCTGCCTTCCGTCGCCCTCATGCTGATCCTCCTCTTCTTTTTTGTTTTCCCGGACGGCCGGTTTGCGCCCCGATGGACATGGTATGCATACCTGGCCTTTGTGGTCTACCTGACTATTTGGATGCCCTTCCGCGTCTGGATCCAGGTCGAGTATCAATATATTCCCCAATTGGTTTTTCTGGTCCTTGGCGTTATTGCCCAGATCGGCCGCTACCGCCGCAACCCCGATAAGCTTCAGCGCCAGCAGGTCAAGTGGGTGGTCTACGGAATCAGTGTGTCAATCTTTATCTTTACCCTATTTGGCATCTTAAACGAACTGCTGCCGGCCGATTTCTACCGCCACATCGTCGTCCAGATGATTGCCAATCCGCTGGTCTACCTGGCAATGTCGCTCATCCCGGCTTCTATCGGCATTGCTATCCTGCGCCACCGCCTGTGGGATATCGACGTCGTCATCCGCAAGACCCTGGTCTACACCCTTCTCACCACCGGCCTGGTGCTGGTATTCTTCGGCAGCGTCATCCTGCTCCAGTCTGTGTTCCTGGCCCTCACCGGCAGCACCCGCTCGGACGCCGGCAACGCCATTTCCACCCTCGTCATAGCCTCACTCTTCACCCCCCTGCGCCGGCGCATTCAAGCCGCCATCGACCGGCGCTTCTACCGCCAGAAGTTAGACGCCGAGCAGACGCTTGCGGGTCTCCAGCCGGTCCTACAGGAGGAGGTGGGTGTGGAGAAGCTGGAGGAAAAAGTGGTCGGCGTCGTAGGCCGGATCTTTCAGCCCGAATCGGTCTCGATCTGGCTCAGGGCCGCTCAGCCGGGTCCGGCTGCCCGTTCGGAAAGGCCGGATTGATATGGCTGCCGCCCGTGGGCTCCCCCTGGCGTTTGCCTGGCTGAAAATCGCCCGCATCGTGTGGCTTGTGCTGGTCGTTCTGGTTGTGGTCACGCTCATTGCCACGCTCCAGCCGTACGACCAGCTCGTGCGTACGGTTTGCGCCGCGCCCCAATGCCCCTACGATCAATTGACTCCGGCTGGTCTCGAGACTCTGCGCCAGCAGAATCTTACCCTGGAGTTCTACGCCGGCTACATGCAGGCCATCCATCTGGTGACGGTCGTCGGCAATATCCTGATTGGCCTGTGGATCATCGTGCGCCTGCCCAGGGATTGGATGGCGCTGCTTGCCTCGCTGCTCTTCATCCTCACCGGCGTCCCTTCCCGGGTAGACAATGGCCAATCTGCCCTCCCTTTCATATCCAATATCCTGTTCTTTTTTACATCTCTCCAGGCCTACCTGCTGATTCTTTTCCTCCTGCTTTATCCGGACGGCCGTTTTGCACCTGCCTGGATCGGCAGGGTATTCGCGGCCTGGGCGATCGTAAATGTCCCCCGGCTTTGGCCGGATTCGCCGCTCAACCCGGCGCTTTACCCTGCCGTCGATACCTTTCTGTGGCTGGGAATCCTGTTCCTGGCGCTGGGTTCGCAGATCTACCGCTATCGCCGGCTGGCTACGCCCCTCCAACGCCAGCAGCTTAAATGGGTGCTGTATACCCTGGCCGTTTTCTTGATCCTGGGGCTGTTCTTCGATCTCAACGAGCCGCCGTCAGGCAGCCTGGTTTTCATGGTCAGCCAGGGTATGAACACGGTTTTTTCCCTGGCCTTTCCCCTGACCGTAGCCAATGCCATCCTGCGCCACCACCTGTGGGATATCGATGTCGTCATCCGTAAAACGCTGGTTTACACCCTTCTCACCACTGGCCTGGTGCTGGTCTTCTTCGGCAGCATCGTTCTGCTCCAGTCGATCTTTCTGGCTTTCACCGGCAGCCCCCGCTCGGATTTCGGCAACGCCATTTCCACTCTCGTCATTGCCGCCCTTTTCACGCCGCTGCGCCGGCGAATCCAAAACGTCATCGACCGCCGCTTCTTCCGCCAGAAGTTCGACGCCGAGCGCACCCTGGCCGACTTGCGCCCTGTGCTGCAGGAGGAGGTGGAGGTCGAGAAATTGCAGCAAAATGTGATCGGTGCGGTCGAAAAGGCTTTTCAGCCTGCCACCAGCTCGATCTGGATCCGGTCGGCTGCCCGCCAGGAGCGTACGTAACCATGCAGACTGCCCCGGCTCAGCCCATCCCCTCTACTCGTCTGCGCGGCGCCTGGACCTGGCTCGCCCGCGCCGCCTGGGCCGTCATCGTCCTGGGCACGTCTGCCATGTACGTGCTCAGCCAGACCGCTCCCAAGCCGTTGAATATCCCCCTCGACCTGTATAACCAGCTCCCGGCGGCCTCGCGCAGCCTTTACGACGGCGTGAATACCGTCACGGAATGGATCTCGGTTGCTTTTTACCTGCTGGTGGGCCTGGTTATTTTCTGGCGCAAGTCCGATGATTGGATGGCCCTACTGGTCTCGCTGGCCCTGATCACCTTCGGCCTGGCGACTTTCACGGACGGCGTCAAGCCGGCGGCCTCCATCTTCCCCTTCCTGGCTTTTCCAACGGTATTTGCTGCAGCCCTCGGCCAGGGGCTGATCGCCCTCTTCTTTTACCTCTTCCCGGACGGCCGCTTTGTTCCTCGGATTGCCGTGATCCCGTGCATTTTGTGGTTCCTTTTTGAGGTGGTACCTTATTTCTTCCCCAATTCCATCTTCGCCATCGACAGCCTGACCAATCCCCTCAATCCGTATGCGGATGCCATCTGGCCATTCTTTATGCTGACCTTTCTGGGCAGCCAGTTGTACCGATATTTCAGGTCGTCCAATCCGTTCCAACGCCGCCAGACCAAGTGGGTCACCTTCGGCATCCTGGCTGCCCTGACCAGTTTTATGGTCATCATTTTCAGCACCCTGAGTATTCCTGAATCGCAGCGCACCTGGGTGGGCTACATATTCTTCAACACCGGCCTCCGGTTGGTCATGCTGCTGATCCCGCTTTCGGTTGGCACAGCGATCCTGCGCTCGCACCTGTGGGACATCGACGTCGTCATCCGCCGCACGTTATTTTATGCCACCTTGATCGTTGTTTTGGGTGTAGTTTACCTCGGGAGCATCCTGCTCTTGCAGCAGCTCTTCCAGCGGCTGATTTTTAGTAACGGCGCCGGCGGTTCGACCCGTCCGGGGATCGAGGTTGTGCTTTCGACGCTGCTCGTCGTGGCTCTTTTCAATCCCCTGCGCCTGCGGGTGCAGTCGGGCGTGGACCGCCGCTTTTATCGCCAGAAGTACGATGCCGAGCGCATCCTGGTTGAATTCAGCGCCGCAATCACCAGCCAGGTGGACATTGACGAAACCAAGAGGACCATTTTGCTGGCTGTAAACCAGACTCTCCAGCCGGAGAACGTCTCGATCTGGCTGAAGGAGTAACGCTTGAGGTTTTTTCTCGGCGACTATGCCGCCGAGAAAACACGCAACAGAATTTTCGAAAGTTTCGTAACGATTAGGAATCGCTGCCTGCGTATACTGAGGATAGAAAAGGTTCGGTGGCACATGTTGGCTCAATTGCGCAAATTCTGGTCCTCGATTTTGTTCCCCCGCTTGAATATCCTGCCGGTGGCCGACCCCCGCGCCGCGACCTCACCCCAGGCTCAGGTGCACGCCATCGATCTGGATATAGGCCCGAACGATCCCCTGATGGCTTATCTCCTCGAAGGCCACGGCGTGGTCGAAGTAGACAAGGTCAGCCTCGATTCGCCCGCCCTGGACAAGCTGAAGGAGGCCGGCGTAAAGGTTACCGTGCCGCTCATCAGCCAGGGTGAGCTGATCGGGCTGCTCAACCTGGGGCCGCGGCGCAGCGAACAGGAGTATTCCGCCGACGACCGCCGCCTGCTGGCCACCCTGGCCACCCAGGCCGCCCCTGCCCTGCGCGTGGCCCAGCTCGCCCGCCAGCAGCAGGCCGAGGCGCGCCAGCGGGAGCGCATGGAGCAGGAGCTGCGCATTGCCCGCGTCGTCCAGCAGACGCTGCTCCCCAAGCACATCCCCGAGATCACTGGCTGGCGCATGGCCGCCCACTGGCAGCCAGCTCGCGAGGTCAGCGGCGATTTTTACGACTTCATCCACCTGCAGGATGGGCGCCTGGGGTTTTTCCTGGGCGATGTCACCGATAAGGGCATGCCCGCTGCCATGGTCATGGCCACAACCCGCTCCGTGCTGCGCGGACTGGCCGAACGCAGCGATTCGCCCGGGAAGGTGCTCCAGGAAGCTAATAATCTGCTCGTCCCGGATATCCCGCCCAACATGTTTGTTACCTGCCTGTACGCCGTACTCGATCCATACACCGGCGAGCTGCGCTATGCAAATGCCGGCCATCCCTCCCCAATCCACGTCACCCGCCGCGGCGCGCTCGAGCTGCGCGCCCGCGGCATGCCGCTTGGGCTGATGCCGGATATGCTCTATGAGGAGCTGGTGACCACCATCGCCCCCGGCGACAGCCTGCTGCTTTTCAGCGACGGCCTGGTGGAGGCGCACAACCCGCAGGGCGAGATGTTCGGCTTTCCGCGCATGCGCACGCTGGCTCAGTCCGCCTCGGCCCAGGGCGACTTGATCGGGCGCATGCTCTCCGCTCTGGCGGATTTCAGCGGGCCGGGCTGGGAACAGGAGGACGACGTGACATTTTTGAGTATTGCCCGCGTGCCGATTCCCCCGGCCCCGCCGGTTGAGGACGCCGGCTGGAAAGTCCTCTCCGAATTTGACCTGCCCAGCCAACCTGGTAACGAAAGGGCCGCTATGCAGAAGGTGGCCGAGGCCGTCGCTCCGCTCGGAATCGATCCCCTCCGCCTGGAGCGACTGAAGACCGCCGTAACCGAGGCCGCCATGAACGGCATGGAACACGGCAACCGTTTCCAGGCCGACGTGCCGCTCGAAATTCAGGTCCTCGAATCGGACGCGGTGTTATCGGTGCGCGTCACCGACCACGGCGGAGGGCGGGAACTCCCCGAGCCGGAACTGCCTGACCTGGAATCGAAATTGGCCGGCCTGCAGTCGCCCCGCGGCTGGGGCCTGTTCCTCATCCGGAACATGGTCGACGATTTACAGGTCCGTTCGGACGGCATGCACCATACCGTTGATTTGATCTTCAAGAAAGGAGACCGCCCATGATTTCTCAGCCCTTTGCTGCCCGTATACGCCGCCAGGCCGGCGCCGCGGTGATCGATCTCACCGGCGAGATCAATGCCGACGCCGAGGCCGGGCTGAATGCAGCCTACACCGAGGCTGAAAGCCAGGAGCCGCCCGCCGTCATCCTCAATTTTCAGGGCGCGGGCTACATCAACAGTACCGGCATTGCGCTCATCGTCACGCTGCTCAGCCGGGCCCGCAAAGCCCACCGCCGCCTGGTGGTTTACGGCCTCAGCGATCACTATTCGGAAATCTTTCACATCACCCGCCTCGCCGATTTTATGACCATCGTTCCTGACGAGATCAGCGCACTTGCTGAAGTTCCGGATCGTTATTGACTTTTAATTGCTCCGTTGGGGTCTCTGACCCCAGCGCTGGCAGGTCGAAGAACCGTTTTGAGCAGCAGTGAACTAAAAAAAGTATTTCGAGGGAATCTAATGCCTGAAACTACCATGTCTATCGAATTACGCAACCCGGTTGCCGCCGCCTGGATCCTGGATATCCAGGGGATCGTTAATTCCTCCGCCGAAGCCCCGTTGATGGATGCCTATACTCGAGCCAGCGCCCAGGGCGCCCGCAGCATCCTCCTCAATTTCACTCGTCTCGAGTACATGAACAGCTCAGGCATCGGCCTGCTGGTTACCCTGCTGATCCGCATCAAGCGCCAGGGCCAGCGGCTCTTGGCCTTCGGCCTGAGCGACCATTACCGCCAGATCTTCGACCTGACCCGCCTCAACGAAGCCATCGGCATTTACTCCGACGAATCCGAGGCCCTCGCCCACGTCACCGGCCTCAAAGAAGTCGCCAGCGACGGTTAATTTTTGTGGTTTTATAGGAGGCGAAGCCTCCCAAAAGCCCTCATATTAATGGATATAGGTGATTATTATGGTTACTGAAACTGAAGAATCGGCCCCGCCGGATGGTTGGGCGCCCCCTGTCTCCAAATTGACCGTCACCGGCGCCCCGCCGGGAGCGAACAATTTAAACGTAGGCGGCCGCCGTTTAAACAGCCCTCTCCAGGGCTTCGGCCAGCTCTGGCAGCGTACCTACCGCATCCGGCTGGGCGGCCCGCCGCTCACCCCTCAGGAGGTGGTTAAAGTGTGGAAGGAAAAACTGCCCGAGCTAATGCCCTCCAATAACCGCTTCTACCCCTCGCTAAGCGGCGTCAAGCCCGGGGAGATCGTGCTCATCAACGCCGAGATGCCCGTGTTGGTGCCGGGAGGCATGCCCGTGGCTACCGGCGTGCTGGTGCTCTACGCAGACGACCTCCAGTTCACCGTAATGACTCCCGAGGGTCATCCGGAGGCCGGCTTCAACACCTTCGGTGCCGAGGAGGAGGACGGCATTGTCTACGCTCAGGTGCAGTCCCTGGCGCGCACCAACGACCCGATCTACGAGATCGGCTATACTCTGTTCAATTTTGGCAAGGACCACGACGCCATCTGGTGCCACGTGCTGCAGTCCCTGGCAGCCCGGTTCAACGTTGAAGGCCAGGTTACCGTCGAAAAAGTCCTCGTCGATCCCAAGCGCCAGTGGTCCAGGGTCGGCAACGTCTGGCAGAATGCCGTCATCCGCACCATGCTCAACCTGCCCGTGCGTCTCTGGCGCAGGCTGACCGGCAGGGAAAAGAGGTAGCCATCCGTTCCAGCTACGATGCAGTCATCGTAGGTTCCGGGCCCAACGGCCTGGCCGCCGCAATCCGCCTGGCGCAGGCCGGCAAATCCGTCCTGGTGATCGAGGGTAAGGATACGATCGGCGGTGGGACGCGCACAGTAGAGCTGACCCTGCCCGGGTTCAGGCACGACGTTTGCTCGGCGGTCCACCCGACGGGTTATTTCTCGCCTTTTTTTCGTAGCCTGCCGCTGGACAAGTATGGCCTGGAATGGATCGTTCCCCCGGCTGCCCTGGCCCACCCCCTCGATGACGGCACCGCTGTGACGCTCGAACATTCGATTCAGGCGACGGCCTCCGGCCTCCAGCGGGATGCTGCGGCCTACACGCGCCTGTTCGAGGGACTGGTCCGCGATTGGCCTGCGCTGGCCGAGGACGTGCTCGGGCCGCTGCCCCTGCCACCTCGCCGGCCGCTCAAGCTGATCCCCTTCGGCCTCAAGGCGCTCCAACCCGCTGCCGGGTTGGCCCGCCGCCTATTCCGGGACGAGCGCGCCCGGGCGCTGTTTGCCGGGCTGGCGGCTCATTCCATGCTGCCCCTTGAGAGCCTGACGACTTCGGGCTACGCCCTGACCATGGCGGCCATGGCGCACCGAGGCGGCTGGCCCATAGCAAGGGGTGGCTCGCAATGTATTACCGAGGCTATGGCAGCCTATCTGGCAGACCTGGGCGGCGAAGTTATTACAAACTGGATGGTCCAGTCGATAAGTGAGCTTCCACCGGCTGGCGCCTACCTTTTCGACGTTACCCCCCGACAGGTTCTTGAAATCGCCGGCCCGCGCATCCCGTCCGGCTACCGGCGCCAGTTGCAGCATTTCCGTTACGGCGTGGGCGTGTTCAAGCTGGATTATGCCCTCAGCGGCCCCATCCCCTGGCGCGCCGGGGAATGCTTGCGCTCGGCTACCGTCCACCTGGGCGGCACGCTGGATGAAATTGCCGCCGGCGAGCGCCGTGTCTGGCGCGGAGAGCATCCCGACCGTCCCTTTGTGCTCCTGGCCCAGCCCACCCTCTTTGATCCCGACCGCGCCCCCCAGGGCTGCCACACTGCCTGGGCTTACTGCCACGTCCCGGCCGGCTCGACGGTAGACATGACCCGAGCCGTCGAGGACCAGATCGAGCGTTTTGCCCCCGGTTTCCGCAGCCTGGTGCTCGCCCGCGCTGCCCGCACCACCTTCGACGTGGAGAGCTATAACCCGAATTACGTCGGCGGCGACATTAACGGCGGCGTTCAGGACGTGCGGCAGTTCTTCACCCGGCCGGTGGTCAGTCTCAATCCATACAAGATGGCCCGGGGCATCTACCTCTGCTCCTCCTCCACCCCTCCGGGCGGCGGCGTCCACGGCCTGTGCGGTTATCACGCCGCCAATGCTGCCCTCAAAGACCTGGGTGATTGATATTCGTTGGGGATTTTAAATAGGCCTCGTACACGTCTGCCACCAGCTTTGCCCCCTTCTCGTTCAGATGCAGCCCATCTGTCAGGATCGTGAACCCTTTGCGCCGTGAGATTGACTCGTAGCTTTCCTCGAACACGATGTGCCGCCAGGTCAGCTCGGCAGTCATGAAGATGCGGCTCTGGTGCGGCTTGCCGGCGTGCGTGCCGGTGGAGCGCAGGTATTCGGCCATGTATTCGTAGACCGGCAGGTAGGCCAGGCCGTTTTGCTCGGCCGTCCGGCGAATGACCTCGTTATAGGTGCGCAGGCGCTGGTTGGAACGGCTTTCCAGGCGCTCGCCGATGATCGGCGGCGAGGCCAGCGCCACCCGGGCGTGGGTTTCGCCTTTCAGCCTGGCGACGATCTTTTCCAGGTTCTCCCGGTACCATTCCAGGTTCGGATTGCGCGGAATCCATTTGCTGATCCGGCTGATCCACAGGTTAGAGGCGCGCAGCGTCGAAACGACGTCGTTCGTGCCGATCATCAAGATGACGGACTCCGGATCGAGCGCCACCACCCGGTCCAGGCGTTTGAGCACGTTGTAGGCCAGGTCGCCGTTGACCCCGGCATTGACGAAGCGGAATCCGTTACCGCCTAACCGCTGGCTGAGCTGGTCGACGAAACTGGCGCTGATCAGGCCGCGCGTGATGCTGTCTCCGAGGCAAACGATGGTGCAATCAGGCATAAGGCAATATTATAAGGATAAAAGACGTTTTTGGTTTGGCTTTCCACAAAACACTTAATAATCGGGCGGCGCAGCCGCCCGATCAATATCTGGTTTATGGAAAGACCCGGTTTCTAGACTGGATTTAATAAGAATCGCATGACCTTGAAGAATAAATTTGCCTCGATGGGGCGCACTGTGCGGCTGGCCTGGATCTGGGCATAGCGTATGCGCCGGGCGCTTTCGGTCGACATGGCTGCGATGCTCTGCATGATTTGCTCGGTTACCGAGGACACCAGCTCGCGGTCCTCAGCATCCCCGCTAAAAGTCACCGGCTCGCCGATCGTGATCCCGTACGGTCCGGATGGATACCAGGCCGCATCGCCCTCGGTATCTTGGATCGCCGTCGGGCGGCGCCACAGCCGGCTTTGCTCCAGGGCAATGCCCACCGGCACTACCGGCACCCCGCTGGCAAGCGCCAGGCGCGCTGCCCCGGTGTGGGCTTTGGCCAGGCCGCCATCTGCTGGACTGATCACCCCTTCGGGGAACACGCCGATCGTCCGCCCGGCTTCCAGGGCGCGCAGGCCGTCTTCAATGGCCTTCTTCCCGTTCCCGCAGGGCACCTCGATGTGCCCCGCAAGGCGCATGCTCTTGCCGAAATAGGGCACCTTGAACACGCGTGCGGCGATGAGGATACTCACCCGTTCCGGAACCAGTAAGGTCATCAGCACCGGATCGATGGTGCTGGGGTGGTTGGCGACCAGGATTTTCGGCCCGGCCGGCAGAACTGCCTTGTAATGGATGTGCTGGTTGAACAGTACCCGGGTGTACAGGCTGGCGAAGATCCGTCCCAGCTCGAACCAGGTTTCCCCGAAGGATGCAGCGTAAAATGGAGGGATTCCTGCGCCCGTCAGGTCCCCGGCGGATACCGCAATATTCTTATTCAATTCGAAATAAATCCTTCCTGATCCAAATGGGAATAAATTGAGTATACCAGACAATAATTCCAATTCCCGCTCGATCTCCTATCAATTAGTTATCATTTATAACCCTAGTCACTACCAAAGGGTGTATTGGCTAACAGAAATGTTAAGATTCACCACTGAGGCACAGAGGCACAGAGAAAA
>DBMK01000086.1:347-7493 GCA_002298885.1 Anaerolineaceae bacterium UBA700 | reverse complement strand
GAGAATAAAGAATGCGGTTTTTGGCATCTTTGAGGCCAAAAACCGCATTTCTATCAACTTCAAAGATATTTACTTCCCGTTCGTGGCGCGCCCCACGCCAAAATAGGTAAATCCCAGGCTGCGTACTTGTTCCGGGTCCCAAGTGTTGCGCCCATCCATAAGGATCGGCTGGCGCATCAAGCTTTTGATACGTTCGAAATCGAGCTGTTTGAATTCGTTCCATTCGGTCGCCAGCAGTAGGGCATCTGCGCCATCAGCAACCTCGTACGGATTATTGCAAAGGCTGATACGCGGCAGGGCTGCCATTGCATTTTCCATTGCCTGCGGGTCGAAAGCCTTGATAGTCGCGCCTTCGTTCTGCAGCAGGTGGATTACCTCCAGCGCCGGCGCCTCGCGGATGTCGTCGGTGTTGGGCTTGAAGGATATGCCGAGCACGCCGATCACTTTCTCGTCCAGGCTGCCCAGCGCCTTGCGCAGCATGTATACCACCCGGCGCCGCTGGTTGCGGTTAATGTCCATTACAGCCTGCAGGAGCTGTGGGTGCGTTCCATGCAGCACGGCCATGTGCGCCAGGGCTTTAACGTCCTTCGGGAAGCAGCTTCCGCCCCAACCCAGGCCGGCCGTCAGGAAGGCCGGGCCGATGCGCTTATCGTAACCCATGCCCAGGGCCACCTCGGTCACGTCCGCCCCCAGCTCCTCGCACATATTGGCGATCTCATTGATGAACGAGATCTTCGTCGCCAGGAACGCGTTGGAAGCATACTTGATCATCTCGGCCGTTCGCAGGTCCGTGATCAGGATCGGGCAGTGCAGCGTCAGGTAGAGCTGGGCCACCTTGTTGGCCGCATCGCGGTTAGTTGAGCCCAGCACGACCCGGTCGGAAGACATGAAGTCGTTGATCGCCGAGCCCTCGCGCAAGAATTCGGGATTGGATACGACGTGGAATTCCAGCTCTCTCCCGGCGCGGCGCTTCTTGATAATATCCGCCACCCAGTCGCCCGTCCCAACCGGCACGGTCGACTTGTTTACCACGATGATCGGCCGTTCGACGATGTCGGCGATCATTTCGGCGGCGCTGCGCACGTACTGCAGGTCGGCCTCTCCATCCACCCCGGAAGGCGTGCCGACGGCGATGAACGCAAATTCAGCTTCTTTGAGCGCCAGCTCAAAGTCAGTCGTGAAAACGAGGCGGCCGGCGTGTACGTTCTGGGCTACAAGTTGTTCCAGCCCCGGCTCGTAGATCGGCATCTTGCCTTCATTGAGTTTGGAAATCCGGTTTGCATCAATGTCTAGGCAGGTAACCCGGTTCCCCAGATCGGCAAAACATGTACCCGTCACCAAACCGACGTAGCCTGTGCCGACCACACAAATAATCTTTAGATAGGTTCTGGATTGTATTATAGCCTATTTTCAATCAATTGAAAATTCAAATTGTGACAAAAATCATAATGTCAGACAATTGACTTTTTTATCAGAGTCATGTACACTGGTGTAGGCATTTGGGTATCCCCTTGCAGCCTCACGGTTCTGCCTCCTCTTTGCTCTGGCGCCAAACTTATCATTTATGCCAACTCTTCTCGTAAAAAACGCGAACCTCCTGGTAACCATGGACGGCAACCGCCGCGAGATCGCCGGCGGCGGCCTGTTTGCACGTGACGGCTTCATCGAGCAGGTCGGCCCCAGTGCTGACCTGCCCTCAACGGCCGATTCCGTCCTGGATCTAAGCGGCTGCCTGGTCCTGCCGGGGCTGGTGAACACACATCACCATTTCTACCAGACCCTCACCCGAGCCGTCCCGGCTGCCCAGAATGCCAACCTGTTCAACTGGTTGAAGACGCTCTACCCGATCTGGGCCCGGATGAATCCCGAGGACATTTTTATCTCCACTCAGACAGCGCTGGCCGAACTGGCGCTGTCTGGCTGTACGACTGCCTCTGACCACCTCTATCTGTTCCCCAACGGCTCCAAGCTGGACGACGAGATTGCCGCCGCCCTGGAAATCGGCGTACGCCTCCAGGCCTCGCGCGGCTCGATGAGCCTCGGCGAAAGCCAGGGCGGCCTGCCGCCGGACAGCGTCGTCGACAGCGAAGATGCCATCCTCAAGGACAGTTTGCGCCTGATCGAGCGCTACCACGAGCCCAATCCCGGCGCCATGGTGCAGATCGTTCTGGCCCCATGTTCGCCCTTCAGCGTCACCGGTGAGCTAATGCGCCAGAGCGCCGCCCTGGCCCGCCAGTACGGCGTGCACTTGCACACTCACCTGGCCGAGACCCAGGATGAGGAAGTCTTCTGCCAGCAGCAGTTCGGCTACCGCCCGGTCGGTTACATGCAGTCCGTCGACTGGATCGGACCCGACGTCTGGTTTGCTCATTCAGTCCACGTCAACCCATCCGAAATCGACCTTTACGCCCGCACCGGCTGCGGCGTAGCCCACTGTCCGTCCTCCAACATGCGCCTGGCCTCCGGTATTGCCCCGCTGCGCGAGTATATGAGCCGCGGCGTCAAGCTCGGCCTGGGCGTCGACGGCTCCGCCAGCAACGACAGCAGCCATATGCTGGCCGAGGCCCGCCAGGCCATGCTCCTGGCCCGTCTGCGCTCCGGCATCGAGGGCGCCTCCCTTTCCGGCCAGGATGCGCCGCCGCTTCTAACCGCCCGCCAGGCCCTGGAGCTTGCTACGCGTGGCGGCGCCGCCGTCCTGGGCCGCAGCGACATCGGTTCGCTGGAGCCCGGCAAGTGCGCTGATTTCATCGCCATTAAGCTCGATAAGCTCGAATACGCCGGCGCCCTCCACGATCCTGTGGCCGCCGCGGTTTTCTGCGCCCCCCAACACGTCGATTTTAGTGTCGTCGGCGGTAAAACCATCGTCAAAGACGGCCAATTGCTGACCGTTAATGTCCCAACCCTGGTCAAAGCTCATAACCAGGCGGCAAAACGCCTGCTAGGATAAGGGAAATCCACTCATGACGGATTCATTCTGGCTTCAAGACTCGCGAGCGCTGGTCGATTGCGCCATGGGGCGCACCCCGGCCGACCTGGTGGTGCGCGACGGGCAGTGGGTCTGCGTCCAAACTGGCCAGATCATCCCCCATACCGATGTGGCCGTTTACGCCCAACGCGTGGCATACGTTGGCCCCGACGCCTCACACACCATTGGCCCCAAGACACAAGTGATCGAAGCCGCGGGCCGGTTCATCGTTCCCGGCCTGCTGGACGCCCACATGCACGTCGAATCGGGCATGCTCACCGTTACCGAATTTGTGCGCGCCGTGGTGCCCCACGGCACCACCGGCATGTTCGTCGACCCGCACGAAATTGCCAATGTGTTTGGCCTGCGCGGCGTGCGCTTGATGGTCGACGAGGCCGCCCGCCAACCGATCCACGTCTTCGAGCAGATGCCCTCCTGCGTCCCTTCCGCTCCCGGGTTCGAGACCCCCGGCGCCATTATCGGCCCTGGAGAGGTCGCCGAGGCGATGACCTGGCCCGGCATTATCGGCCTGGGCGAAATGATGAACTTTCCCGGCGTTTTCAACGGCGACGACAAAGTGCACGCCGAGATGGCCGTCACTCGCCAATCCGAGAAAGTGATCGGCGGGCATTATGCCTCTCCCGACCTGGGCCTGCCATTCCACGGTTATGCTGCCGGCGGCCCCAGTGACGACCACGAAGGCACCCGCAAGGAAGACGCCGTGGCTCGCGCCCGCCAGGGCATGTGGGTGATGATGCGCTACGGCTCAGCCTGGCACGACGTCGCCGAGCAATCCCGCGCCGTCACCGAAGACGGTATGGACCCGCGCCATTTCCTGCTGTGCACCGACGATTCACATTCCGGCACCCTGGTCCAGGATGGGCACATGGACCGCGTCATCCGCCATGCGATTAGCTGCGGCCTCAAGCCGGTCACTGCCATCCAGATGGCCACTATCAACACTGCAGAATACTTCGGGGTGGGACGCGAGATCGGCTCCATTGCTCCCGGCCGCTATGCCGACTTGCTGTTGGTGAAAGACCTTGCCGCCTTCAAGGTAGAACTGGTCGTCGCCCGCGGTAAGTTGATCGCCGAAAATGGGCGCATGCTCATTGACACCCCGCACATAACCTACCCTAAGTGGGCCCTGGATTCGGTGCACATCCCCCGCCCGCTCGCTGCCGCCGATTTCCGGCTCGCCGCGCCCATTCAAAAAGGAAGAGCGGTGGCTCACGTCATCGGTGTGATCGAAAACCAGGCTCCCAACCGCCACCTGCGTATGCCGGTAAAGGTGGTAAACGGCGAGGTAAAGACCGATTTGGGTCAGGATCTGGCCAAGATTGCCCTGGTGGAAAGGCACCGCAGCACGGGGAAATTGACCGTAGGCCTGGTGACCGGCTTTGGGCTGAGCGCGCCCTGCGCCATTGCCACAACCGTGGCTCACGACAGCCATCATCTGATCGTGGTGGGGACTGACGAAGAAGATATGGCTGCCGCAGTGAATGCGCTGGCGGCGTGGGGCGGCGGGCAGGTCGTTGTCAGGGAAGGGAAAATTATCGGTAAGGTTGAGCTGCCGATTGCCGGGTTGATGTCCGGCGAACGCGCTGAGGTTGTGGCGCAGCAAGCTGCAACAGTACTGGATGGGTTCAAGCAGTGCGGCTGCAACATTAACAATCCCAACATGACCCTCAGCCTGTTAGCGCTGGTTGTGATCCCGGAATTGCGGATTTCCGACCTGGGATTGGTGGACGTCAACCGTTTCGATTTCATTCCGGTGATTGAGACAAAATAGGAGGGGATTCTTTAGCTATGAAGAAACATAATGATGGTGCAATCACAATTCACCCGTTTCAGCGTCTTCAAAACGAGCTAGCGTCCCTGATCCACGAGACCGAGCCCGGAGAGCGCCTGCCTGCCGAGCCTGAGCTGGCCCACCGCATGGGTGTATCCCGCGCCACCCTGCGCGAGGCCATGCGCTCCTTCGAGGGCCAGGGCCTCATCCGCCGCCGCCAGGGCGTCGGCACATTCGTCGTCTCGCACAAACAGGTCATCGAAAGCGGCCTCGAAGCGCTTGAAAGCATCGAGACCCTCGCCCACAAGATCGGCCTGAACGTCTCCATGGGCGATTTGAATATCGACGAAATTAAAGCCAACGCCCTTCAGTCCGAAAAGCTGTGCGTGCCACAGAACAACAACCTGGTGCAGGTCAGGCGCGTCATCCATGCCGAAAACCGCCCGGTTGCCTATCTGGTCGACGTGCTGCCTGAAGACGTGCTCACCCCTGCGGATCTCAGCCAGGGCTTTACGGGTTCCGTCCTGGATCTGCTGTTGAAACGCGGCGTGCCGGCCCTGGCCAATTCGGTTGCCGAAATCCAGGCCGTGGCCGCCACCGCCGAAATCGCTCGCGCCCTTCAAATCCAGCGCGGCGACGTATTGTTGATGCTTGGCGCGCTGCTCTATGCTGCCAATGGCAAAGTTGTCGATCTTTCCTCCAGCTATTTCCTGCCCGGGTATTTCAAGTTCCACGTGGTCAGGAAGGTTGGCAATATATAGAAACGAGAATCGAGACTAGAGAGTAGAAGTCTGAAAGATATCCGCACCTGTTGTACCCAACTCTACTCTCAATTCTCTACTCTCTACTCTCGAATCTCAATTAATCACACTTCAGGAGGTTTTTCAAAATGCGTAGTTTCTTAGGTCGTGATATTCTGTCGCTCAAAGATTTCGAGCGCAACGAGTTCTTCAGGGTTTTTGAGATAGCCGAAGAGCTCGAACCGATTGCCCGCAATCGCCGCAACAGCGATTTGCTCAAAGAAAAGACGCTGGTAACTGCTTTTTACCAGCCCAGTACCCGTACCCGCCTGGCCCACGAAGCCGCAATGCACCGCCTTGGCGGCCACGTCACCGGCTTTTCGGACGCCAAGATGACCCGCGCCGGCGACTTTTACCAGGAATCGATCAAAGATACCGTCAAAATGCTCGAGTTCTACGGCGACGTGATCGTCATGCGCCACTTCCAGCAAGGCGCCCCGCATGAGGCTGCCAAGTGGGCCAGCATTCCCATCATCAACGGCGGCGATGGCTGGGGCGAACACCCCACCCAGATCCTCACTGACCTGTACACCGTCCTGCGCGAAAAGGGCCATATCGACGGCCTCAAGTGGCTCGCTGTAGGCGATATGCGCATGCGCACCATGCATTCGCTGTCCTATGCCCTCACCCAGTTCGACTGCCCCATCACCTACGTTGCCCCGCCTGAAATGAACCTCACCGATGAATTCAAGGCCGAGCTGCGCCAGTACAACCTGAACTTCAAGGAAGCCGAACACGTCGAACAGGCCATCGCCGAAGCCGACGTCATCCTGGTTGAACCGGTCGTCCAGCCCGATTACACCAAGTCGCGCGACGAGCGCAAGGGTGATGCCGGCCTCACACCCTCCAATTACAAGATCACCCGCGAGCTGCTTTCGACCAAAGCCAAGTCCGATGCCATCCTGCTGCACAGCCTGCCCCGCATGGACGAGATTCCCCCCGACGTCGACATCACCCGCTGGTCTCGCTACTGGCAGGAAGCCTTCAACGGCGTTGTCATGCGCATGGCGCTTTTGGCCCTCATCCTGGGCGCAATGGAATAGTAATAAGGAAATAGAAGGGCGTCCAACGCGCCCTTCCAGCCTTGAGGAGGCTCTTATGCAGACATTCTTACACGGCCGAGATATGATCGGCGATCTCGACTTCAGCCGAGAGGAAGTCGAAACCGTATTGGACGTGGCCTTTGACCTCAAGCGCAAGCGGGCTCTGAACGAACCCCACGCCTACCTGCGCGACAAGACCCTGGCCATGCTCTTTTTCTTCAGCAGCACCCGCACCCGCGGCTCCTTCGAAGCCGGCATGGCCCAGCTCGGCGGCCACCCTGCCTTTATCGATTCCCGCACCACCCAAATTTCCCACGGCGACACCGCCAAGGAGATCGGCGAGATCCTTGGCCGCTATTACGACGGCCTGGCCATCCGCCACGTAACCTGGGGTGAAGGCAACGGTTACATTAATGAAGTCGCCAAGAACTCGCGCGTCCCCGTCCTCAACATGCAGTGCGATATCTATCACCCCTTCCAGTGCCTGGCCGACCTGATGACCATCATTGAAAAGAAGGGTCGCGACCTGCGCCGCAAGAAGATGGT
>DBMK01000086.1:0-298 GCA_002298885.1 Anaerolineaceae bacterium UBA700 | reverse complement strand
CTGATGCCCGAGATCATGGACCAGGCCCGCGAGCAGGCCCGCAAGTTCGGCACCGGCTTCGAGGTTATGGACGATATGGATGCCGCCTTCAAAGACGCCGACATCATCTACGCCAAGTCCTGGGGCGCTATGGTCCACACCCCGGATGAAAAAGAAGGCGCCGAGATCATCAAAAAGTATTCGGGCTGGATCACCGATGAGCGGCGTATGAAGCTGGCCAAGGAAAACGCCATTTACATGCACCCCCTGCCGGCTGATCGCAATATCGAAGTCACCGACGGCGTCATCGACGGCGTCC
>DBMK01000354.1 GCA_002298885.1 Anaerolineaceae bacterium UBA700 | reverse complement strand
AACACAGTTGCTCTGTGGTGAATCTTTGTTAATCCTACGCCTTATTTGCATATCTGTAGATTCGCTTGTATCTACTCCTTTGTAGAATAATAAAATGAGAAATAAGGGGTATGGAATATTGATCTGCCTGGCCTGCCTGGTTCTGTTCTTCCAGGCGGCCTTCGCCGGCGGGACGGGGGTAAACCCAATTTATCTCCCCCTGGTGACCACTACCCAGAAGCTCTACGCCCCGGTGCTCAAATGGGCCTACGGCGGCTGCTATTCATCCTGGTGCGAGACCGGCTGGTACTCCTCGCCGGCCGCCGCCGACGTCAACAACGACGGCCGCAACGAGGTGATTGCCTCAGCCTATTCGCTGTGGGCGCTCAACGGCGCCGACGGAAGCCTTATCTGGCGCTCCGGGGGTACGGCCGACCGTACCTGGCCCGGCGTGGTGGTGGCCGACATCGACAAGGACGGCCAGCCCGAGATCGTCATCGCCCAGAGCACCAGCCACGTCTTGGTCTACCGCCTGAACGGCACGCTGAAATGGTCCAAGACCATCGACGGTGGCAGCGGCGAGCTGCGCGGCCTGCTGGTGGCGGACCTGGACGGCAACAACAGCACAATGGAAGTAGTCGTCACCCGCGCTTATACCAGCGCCAAGAACACCTGGGTGTTCGATTCGTCCGGCAACATCCGCAGCGGCTGGCCGCAGCTCTCGGACGCTAACAATGAGGTCAACGGCTACGGCTGGGGGGTCTATAACGCCAACGCCTCCGCCGGCGACATCAACGGAGACGGCAAGCTGGAGCTGGTGGTGCCCTCCGACGTGCATTACATCAACGCCTACAAGCCCGACGGCTCGCTCCTGCCGGTCAATTCGGCGGTCTACCCCAGTAAGAGCTGGTGGGGTAAGGTGGGCATCTGGGAGAGCCTGGCGGTCGAGCAGCGCGGCTGGGGTGAATGCAATGGCGTGCGCGCCGAGAGCTACCGGGCCAACTTCGCCGACGGCCCGGCGGTGATCGCCGACGTCAACGGCGACGGCAAGCGCGAGGTGGTGGTTACAGGCAACATGTACAATTGCAGTACAGACCCCTATTCCAGCCAGTACATCGCCCCCTTTATTTTCAATTCCGACCGCACCCGCTTCAACGCCGGCGGCTACGACTGGCGCCTGGGCCCCATCGATACGGGCAAGCCGCTCAGCGAGGATTACAGTGTGATCGAATCGGCCGAAGCCAACCCCGTGGTGGCCGACCTGGACGGCGACGGCAAGAAGGAAATCCTGTTCGCCTCCTACGATGGCCGCCTGCACGCTTACTGGCTCGACAAGACCGAGCACGGCTCCTGGCCCTATTCGGTCTACAAGCCCGCCGAGGGTTTCTACCGCTTCGCCTCCGAGCCGCTGGTGGCCGACCTGAACGCCGATGGCAGCCCCGAGGTCATCTTCACCTCCTGGACCCAGCACGGCTCCAACCAGCCCGGCAAGCTGCACATCCTGAGCTGGGACGGCAAGCCGCTCTACGAGCTGAACCTGCCCGCCCCGCGCTCCAGCGGCGAGGACTGGAACGGCAGCCTGGCCGCCCCCACCCTGGCCAACATCGATTCCGACCCCGACCTGGAGCTGATCGTCAACACCGCCAACTCCGGCGTCGTCGCCTACGACCTGCCCCACACCGCCTCTGCCGTGGTGCAGTGGGGCACCGGCCGCGGCAGCTTCCGGCGGGATGGATACCGGTAAAATTGTTGGCTTCCCTTTTAGAATAACTCCGCTGGCGGCGTAGTCTTCCCCGAGACTGCCCGCCAGCTTTTTCTTATATAATAGTAATAATCCGTAGGTTGGGTTGAGGGGGGCCTGAACGCTTGCCATACCCAGCCGCCCACTACCCCCCGAAACCCAACACCCCATGGAGTGCAAACCTATCTGAAATATCGATGTTGGGTTTCGGGGCGTTAGAAATTGATACATGCACAAACCCATCGCCCCTCAACCCAACCTACGGCTTTGCCGGGCTAAAATTTTAATGTTGGGTTTCGGGCGGAATGTATTGCCCTGCGAAATAAAGGGAGCGTCGCCGCCCTCAACCCAACCTACGGAAGGGGTTATCACGCCATGAACTATCGCCGCGTTTTTGTCCCGGGTGGAACCTTCTTCTTTACCGTTGTTACCTTTCAACGCCGTCCAATCCTGTCTACTCCCGAGGCGATCGAGCTGCTGCGAAGTGCATTCCGGTATACGCTGGCCCGGCTGCCCTTCGCGATTGTTGCCAGCGTTATTTTGCCGGAACACATGCATTTCGTTTGGACCAAGCCACCGAAAAGCAGCGATTTCTCAACCCGCTGGCGATTGATCAAGAGCCACTTTACCCGGAACTGGTGTCCAAAAGAAGCCGACAGCGAGGTCGCTTCGCGAGTGCAAAAAGGGGAAAAAGACGTCTGGCAGCGGCGATTCTGGGAGCACCTGATCCGGGATGAATTGGACCTTACCCGCCACATTGAATATATCCATTACAATCCTGTAAAGCACGGTTACGTAAGCTCACCTTACGAATGGGAGTATTCCAGTTTTCGGAAATATGTAAGCGATGGATTTTATGCGCCGGATTGGAGCGGAGATGGGAAAACCTGGGAAGGCGAGCCGGGCGCTGAATAACGATAATTAGTTTCAGCCCATGGCCCGTGATCCGTGGTCCGTAGGTTGGGTTGAGGGGGGTACGAGCATCATCTACGTTCAGGCACATACTACCCCCCGAAACCCAACCCCCCGCTATTTGAAATGACGATGTTGGGTTTCGGGGCGATAGAAATTGATAAATGCACGCGCATATCGCCCCTCAACCTAACCTATGCCGTGAAAACTGGCGATGCGCCCTCCAGGTATGCAGGCGTTTTCTTTATTGCGCGAATAAAGGACAAGGCTATGATTAAAGGTAATCCGGTAATAAATCCACTCAAGGAGCCCCCAATGGACATTGTTTTAAGATTGGAAGAAGAAAAGGATTATAGAGAAACTGAATATATAACCAGGGAGGCCTTTTGGGATAAATATAAACCCGGATGCGATGAACATGTTGTTGCGCATAATTTACGCACTTCAAAAGGTTTTATTAAAGAATTGGATTACGTAGCCTGCCTTGATAACAAAATTGTCGGCAATATTATGTATACAAAAAGTAAAGTAACTGACGGGAATATCGTAAATGAGGAAGTAATTTGCCTTGGCCCGGTTAGCGTCTTGCCTGAATTTCAAAAGAAGGGCATCGGATCATTACTTATCAATAAAACAATCGAAAAAGCAAAAGAGTTAAATTACAAGGGCATTTTCTTATATGGAAATCCTCATTACTACTCCAAGTTTGGCTTTGTAAATGCGGAAAAATATTACTTGCAAACCAGTGAAGGGCTAAACGGGGACTATTTTATGGTCCTGGAACTTGGTACCGGCAGTTTAAATGGGATACACGGGAAATGTATTGAAGATCCTGCATTTCACGTCGATGAAGCGGAATTAATCGAATTCGAAAAGCAGTTTCCGTATAAAGAAAAGCATGTAACCGATACCCAATTGAAATAGTAACAGTTGCAGCCACCTCCCCCATTTTTCGCTTTTGAAAAATGGGGGAGGCAGGAGGGGGTCCTATTCGCCAAAATCATCTACCGCTAAAGATTTGGTTTTAAAGACCGATGATAGAATAAAGTAATCTCCCGGTAATGAATCGAATTGTGTTCGGTCGGGATTGAAACCCATTCCTCGGGCCAGGAATGGGAATGCTCATTCTATCTACAATACCAACAGCTAAGGAACCTCTTATGCCATCATCTATGTATCCCTTCCATCTTCAGCCGATCTTCGCACCCGGAAGGTTTGCGCAGTATTTCAAAACACACGCCCGGCAGGTTTTGATTTTCTTGCTGGTGGCAGTAATTGCCGCCCTCGCCACGTTCTCGGTGGCCCGCGCCGCGGCTGCCATCACCGCCGCAAAGACCTATGCCTTCGTCGGTGGTGACGGCGACGGCAAGGCCGATCCCGGCGAGACGATCGAATATTCGGTCGTGGTTACCAATACCAGCGGCGGCCCCCTGACCGGGGTCCAGTATGCCGACACCATCGACGCCAACACCACCCTGGTCGGCGGCTCGCTCATGGCCTCGCCCATTGCCGCGGACGACAGCTACACCGCCACCGGCAACCTCTCGATTTCAATCCCCGCCGGATCGGGCGTGCTTGCCAACGATTTCCTGGGCCTCAATCCCGCAGCCACGATCACCGCCTCCGACGCGGCGAGTGCAAACGGCGGATCGGTGAGTGTCGCTGCGGACGGCTCATTTACTTACGAGCCGCCGGTCGGGTTCACCGGCGCGGACACGTTTCAATACACCTTGTCCAACAGCGCCGGCAGCAGCACAGGCACGGTGACGGTTACCGTTTCCAACATGGTCTGGTTCGTCAATAACTCGGCTGGCGCCTGTCCTTCCGCACCCTGCGACGGGCGTTTTTCGCATCCGTTCACAACTTTGGCCGCATTCAGCGCCGTCAATGACGGCGCAGGCGCTCATCCCAAAACAGGCCAGTCCATTTTTATTTACCAGGGGACGACCAACTATTCTGGCAGTCTAACTTTGCTGGCGAACCAGCGTCTGATCGGGCAGGGGGATGCGCTGGACTCAACTACCCTGGGCTTTACACCTGCGGCGAATGGGCCTGTATTGCCCGGCGCGACGCTCAAACCGACCCTGACCGGCACACTCACCCTCGCCAACGGCGTGACCGTGCTGGCCCTCAACCTCTCGACTGGAACGAGCGCGGGCATCGTTGGGACTTCCGGCAGCGGCATCACCCTGGGCGACTCGCCTAATACCGCCACAAACGGGCTCACCGTCACGACCACCAGCGGCGCCGCGGTTTCGCTCAGTAATCTCAACGGTGCATTTACTTTCCGCGCCATCTCGGCGAACGGTGCCGCCAACGGCGTCTCGCTGACCAATACCACCGGCAGTTTTACCGTCACCGGCGATGGGGGTAATTCAAATAATGGATCCGGCGGCGTGGTCTCGAACACAACCGGCGCCGGCATCCTGCTGAATAATGCCGTCAACGTCAGCCTTGGGTACATGAACATTACCAACAGCGGCGCTAACGGCATCCGCGGCACGACGGTGAACGGCTTTACGCTCAATCGCAGCAATATCTCGGATAATGCCGGCAATGTGGCCGTCGATGACGGCCTCGGCCTCAGCAATACCCGCGGGACGCTCACCCTTACCGATAATTCGATCGCGAACTCACGCCACCAGGGCGTCACCATCGACAACTTCAATACAAATTTGGACGGGTTGACCATCAGCAACATCACTGTTAGCGGTACTGCCGGCGGCGACGGCGTGTTGATCCAGATGCGCGGCAATTCTGTCCTCACGACCGGCACTATCGCAAACAACACCTTTTCCAACAATTCGTCCACGGGACTGCAGGTGAACAATGCCGATACCGGCAACATTTCCAGCTTGACCGTGCAAAGCAACTTGGTCGATCACAACAACGCCGGCATGGATTTCGACCTGTCCCAAAGCGCCAGCATGACCGTGACGGTATTGAGCAACGTCATCACGTTTTCAAACTCCCAGGCGCTGAACCTGGCCGCATCTACTTCGAGCACCGGCGGCACGATGACGGCCACGCTGCGCAACAATACCATCGGCGCCGCGGGAGGTACTCCCGCCCAGTGGGACTCCGGCTCGGCCATCGGCAACGGCATCCGCGTTGCGAACGGCGGCACGAACGTATTTTTAACCATCGATGGGAACATCATCCGCGAGGTCCCGAACGGGAGAGGCATCGACATCGAGCCGTCGGCGTACATCCCCTCACTCAATGTAAAAGCCAGGATCGTCAACAACCAGGTTATCCGGCCCAGCGGCACCCACCAGGACATCGGCTGCGGCCTGAATGAGCCCTGCCCATTGGCTTCGATCTTCGTGCTTTCTGACGACAACGGCATGGGTGGTTTTGACCACGTGTGTACGGTCATCTCCGGCAATACCGCCTACGACCCTACCAGTTGGCCGCTCGGCTATGAGGCGGCGTATTACCTGGCCCGCCGCACCACCGCCGCAAACACGCTGACCCTCGAAGGCTCTAGCACGCCCTACGGCCAGATTTTGGGCAGCAACACGGTGACGAATTTTATGTACTCAGATTTCATCGATGAGGGGGAATTATCCTCCCTGCCGACCATCGTCGTCCCTCCCGGCACTTGCGGCGTATTCCCGGCGTCACTTAATCTACCCAACTCAAGCCATGGCGTTACCCGCAACGCCAGTTGGACCAATCCCGCCGGCGGAATCGATCTCGCCGTACACCGGTCCTTCGACGATGCAGGTTTCCTCGCCCCATCTGCCGGCGAACCTCGTCTTTCCTCGCCCCAGCTTTCACCTGCCCTCGCAGGGGAATCCGTCAGCCTCTCCGTTGGCGCCCTGCCGGCGGGGAAAAGCGTCACGATCAAATATCGCGTCACGGTCAACGGCCCCTCGCTCCCGCTCGGCACGTTCCAGCTCTCCAACCAGGGCACGGTCAGCTACGATCCCGGCCAAACCACGCTCACGGACGATCCGTCCGTTGGGGGCGCCAGCGATCCCACCACCATCCCGGTTGACCGGCCGGATACGGCGCTTGCTTCGATCGCCCGCGCCGCCAGCAGCCCAACCAACGCCGGGTCTGTCTCGTGGACCGTCACCTTCGCCGACCCGGTGATCAACCTGGTGAGCAGCTCCTTTACCCTGGTGAAAACAGGGCTTGGCGGCACGCCGGCCATCACCGCAGTGACTGCAAATTCAGCGCTGCCAGCATCCGCATGGACGGTCACCGCGTCCACCGGCACGGGCGACGGCAGCTTTGGCTTGAACTTTACCAGCGATGCCGGGCTGTCTCACGACGTGACCAACGCGCCGTTTACCGGCGAGGTGTATACGGTTGACCGAACTCCGCCGAGCGTAACCATTGACCAGGCCGCAGGCCAATCCGACCCGGCGACCGGCAGCCCGGTCAACTTCACCGTCGTCTTCAGCGAACCGGTCAGCGGCTTCGCCGCCGGCGATGTCGGTCTGAGCGCCAGCACCGCCCCCGGCACGCTGACCGGCGCCGTCACCGGCGGCCCGACCACCTACAACATGGCCGTCAGCGGTATGACCGGCGACGGCACGGTGATCGCTTCCATCGCCGCAGGTGCGGCCCAGGACGCCGCCGGCAACCTCAGCGCCGCCTCGACCAGCGCCGACAACAGCGTGCTCTACGACACCACCCCGCCGAGCGTCAGCATCAACCAGGCGGCCGGCCAGCTCGATCCGACCCGCGCCGGCCCGATTCACTTCACTACCCTCTTCAGCGAGCCTGTCACCGGCTTTGCCACCGGTGACGTGACCCTGGCCAGCTCCTTCGGACCGCTGGTGGGAACGGTGACCGAGATCGCGCCGTCAGACGGCACCACGTACGATGTGTCCGTCACCGGCATGAGCGGATCCGGTACGGTCACCGCCGCGATCGACGCAGGTGTTGCTTTTGACCTGGCCGCGCACCCCAACACCGCCTCGACCAGCGCGGACAACACTGTCACTTACGACGATATCGCCCCTGACACCCTCCTCACGGCCAATCCTGCCAACCCGGCCAACAGCGCCTCGGCCTCCTTCTCGTTCAGCGGCAGCGATACTGGCAGCGGCGTTGCCGGCTTCTCCTGCAGCCTGGACGGCGGCGGGTTCAGCGCCTGCACCAGCACCAAGAGCTACAGCGGCCTGGTCGATGGCAGCCACACCTTCCAGGTGCGCGCCGCCGATAATGCCGGGAACGTGGATGCGACCCCTGCTTCCTTCACCTGGGTGTTGGACAGCGCCGCCCCGGATACGAGCCTCACCGCCAGCCCCTCCAACCCGACGAATGCTGCCAGCGCCAGCTTCACCTTCACCGGGTCCGACGGCACTGGCACGGGCGTTGCCGGTTTCGAATGCAAGCTGGACGGCGCCGGTTTCAGCGCCTGCACCAGCCCCAAGGATTACACAGGCCTGGCCGATGGCAGCCATACCTTCCAGGTGCGCGCCGTCGACAATGCAGGCAACACCGATCCCACCCCGGCTGCCTTCACCTGGACGGTCGACACGACCGCCCCGACGGTGGTGATGGCTTCGCTCGTGCCGGAACCGACGAACGCCTCTACCTTTCAGGTCACAGTGACTTTTAGCGAACCTGTCACCGGGTTTACCCCTTCGGCAAGTGATCTCTTCATTGTCAACGGCACTGCCAGCAGCCCCGCTGGCAGCGGCGCCACCTACACCTTCAATCTGTCCCCCAGCAGCCAGGGATTTGTGTCGGTGGATATCCCTGCCGGCCGCGCGCAAGACGCAGCCGGAAACCCCAATCTACCCGCCGCCCAATTCTACCGTACCTACGATTCGGTCCGGCCTACTGTCACAATAAACCTGGCCATAGGCCAGGCTGATCCTGCGACCAGCAGCCCGGTCAACTTTACCGTCGTCTTCAGCGAGCCGGTCAGCGGCTTTGCCGCCGGCGACGTCGATCTGAGCGCCAGCACAACGCCTGGGATTCTCAGCGGTATCGTGACCGGCGGCCCGGATACCTACAATGTGGCCGTCAGCGGCATGACCGGCGACGGCGTGGTTAGCGCCAGCCTCGCCGCCGGCGCGGCTCAAGACGCCGCCGGCAACCTCAGCGCGGCTTCGACCAGCGCCGATAACAGTGTGCTCTACGACATCACCCCGCCGAGCGTCAGCATCAACCAGGCGGTCGGCCAGCTCGATCCGACCCGCGCCGCCCCGATCCACTTTACCGCGATCTTTAGTGAACCCGTCACCGGCTTTGCCAACGGCGACGTGACCCTGACCAGCCCCTTCGGGTCGCTGGTGGATACGGTGACCGAGATTGCGCCGAATGACGGCACCAGGTACGATGTGGCCGTCACCGGCATGAGCGGATCCGGCTCGATCACCGCCACGATCGGCGCCGGCATCGCGGTTGACCTGGCCGGCAATCCCAACACCGCCTCTACCAGCACCGACAACACCGTCACCTACGACGATGTCGCCCCGACGGTCAGCTTGAGTTCATCTGCAGCCAACCCCACCAACACCTCGCCGATCCCAGTCAGCGTGACCTTCAGCAAAAGTGTCACCGGCTTCACCGCATCGGATATCATCGCCGCCAACGGCACGGTCAGCAATTTTGCAGGCAGCGGCGCCACTTACAGTTTCGATCTGACGCCTTCCGCAGATGGTCCGGTCGATGCCAACATCGCCGCAGGTGTGGCGCAGGACGCGGCAGGCAACAGCAGCACGGCCTCATCCCAGTTCAGCCGCACCTATGATTCGGTCAAACCCACCGTCACCGTTAACCAGGCCGCCGGCCAGGCCGACCCCACCAGCAGTAGCCCGATCAACTTCACGGTCGTTTTCAGCGAAGCGGTGGCCGGCTTTACCTCCGCAGATGTGAGCCTGGGCGGCACTGCCGCACCGGCAGCCGTAGCTGTCACCGGCAGCGGGACGACCTACAACCTCGCCGTGAGTGGCATGACCGGCAGCGGAACGGTTACGGCCTCAATCGAAGCCGGCAAGGTCAAAGACCTGGCCGGAAACGGCAGCTCAGCCTCCACCTCCACCGATAACATGGTAACCTTCGACGCCACGGCAGCCACGACCACAGCCTTGACGGCCTCCGAGAATCTTTATCGAGGCGGGCAGAGGTGGACCTTCACAGCCACCGTCTCAACGGGCGCAGGGACGCCGACGGGCACGGTGACGTTTAAAGACGGCGCCGTCACCCTGGGCGCAAGCCCGCTGGTGAACGGCAGCGCTTCCCTCAGCGTTTTGTCGTTGTCCGGCGGCGCCCATTCCATCACCGCCGAGTACGGCGGAGACAGCACCCACGCCGCCAGCCTGTCGCCGGCCGTAGTGGTAAAAGCGAAGTTCTTTTATATCCTTACTTTCATTTTCAATTAGGAAAATCAAGAAAGTTTAATCCCACTGGCGGCGCAGTCTCAGCGAAGACTGCGCC
>DBMK01000192.1 GCA_002298885.1 Anaerolineaceae bacterium UBA700 | reverse complement strand
CGGGCTGCGGAGCAGCCCGAAATCTTATGATTCCTTGATTAATCGATGCGGGTTGGCGTTGGCGTTGGCGTCCGAGACGGCGGGTTGTTTTCTTCAGGCGGCTGGCCGGTTTGCGTTCCGGTTGGCGTGGGGGTCATCGTCGAAGTTGGAGTTGGCGTTTGGGTTGACGGTGTTTGTGTGGGGGTCCACCTGGGGGGAACTGTCCGGGTCCGGTGGCCATCGCCATCGCCGTTATGAGAGGGCGTCTGGGTTGGCGTTGCCGAGGGAGCTATGGCCGGCGTATCGGTAGAAGTCGGCGGTTTATGCTCGCCACCGTCGCTGCGCGGGGTGGCAGATGAATCTGGCTGGGTAGGGAGCGGGGTTGGCGCCACGCTGGTTGGGCTGGGGTGCTCCCCTTCGGGGCGCGACTCGGTCTCGACGGGTTGGGTAGCGCTGGCGACCGGCTGGGGTTCCTCGACTTCCGAAGTCGAATTTTCGCCCTGGGTTGCAGCGGGAGTTTCGAGTACTTTTATCGTTACCGCCACGATATTTCCGTCGGCATCCCTGCGCGCGGTGACACTTAACAGGCTGCCAACCGGCGCCGAGGCCTCAATTTGTGTGTTTTCATTCAAAAACACCTGCACTCCATCGACAAGCCAGGTGTGCTCGTCTTTCTTTTGAAGCGTGCCGTCAAACGTAAGCACCCTGGGGGTGATATCAGTGACGTGAACGGTCATTCCATCCAGCTCGCCGGAAACCTGCACTACCAGATTCTCCCAGCCGGCTGCCTGGGCCGTTTGCTGACCGCTCAAATCCAGGGTTATTCCGGCTACCTGCCACTGCCCGCTGTTCTGCGTCAGGACGCCGCTGAAGGAAACCACAGTCCGCCTTCCGGCCTGCTTCAACCGGTCTACTTCTTCTGCCCGGCGCTGGTCGAAATCTTCCTGGAGCTGCATACGCTGCTGCGGCCCGCCGGCAAAGTTCAACTGCACCTGTTCGAAGGCAAGCTTCACCGGGTAAAGCACGTCCCCCGGCAAAGACTGAGCGGAAGTGAGCGTGGTGCCGACCAACCCAAAGGCGATCAGGGCGATGATGATGGTTGTAGCCAGACGGAGGTGGAGCGACTGGAAGAAACCGGGGCGGGCTTCGGGCTGGTAAGCGCGGTTGATAAAGGAAATCCGGCTGCGGATTTGCGCGTCTTTCGACGGTGTGATTCCCTTACGCGCATCCTTCATCCACGTGGCTGTTTCTAATAACGAACGGAGCTCAACGGCGTATTGAGGGTAACGTTCCAGGACCTGCTCCAGGGTGGCTCCCTGTTGCAGTTGGGTAATGCATTCTTCAAGCACAGAACTTAGATCGGGCGCACTCATTTATGATTATTCCATCTTTCATCTAACTGCCGCCGCATGGCAGCCAGGGCGCGAAATTGAAGCACTTTTACTGCATTGATCGACTTGCCAATAATTGTTGCTGTTTCTTCCAACGATAGATCCTGTGAAAACCGCAAGGCCAGGACGTGCTGCTGGTCTGGCGTCAGGCGTGAAACAGCCCAGCGAATTTCGTTTAAAGTGATCGAACGGTCTACCGAACCTTCGGTTGAGTGCTGGTCGGGCAGATCGACGTGGTCATCCAGCGCTTCGAACTTGCGGCGATATTTTTGGCGGAAATGATCGTTGATAAGGTTTGAAGCGACCCCGATCAACCAGGCCCGGATATCTTTGATATTGTGATCTTTATGGTGAAGGGTGTCTAATAAGCGAATGAACACCTCCGAAGTGATATCCTCGCAGAGCTGGTCATCCTGCAGGCGGTAGGAAACATACCGGAAAACCACCGGGTAAAGCTGGTCGTGAAGTGAGCCTAATGCCTGGGGGTCTAGTTTTTTCGCCTGCTCGTAAAGATCTTCAAAAATCATGCGGAAGCCTGGTGGGACGAATTTGCCAATGTTGACCGTATAAGTATACTGTAAATCATCCGGCCGGGCTATGTTCATTTTTAAAGGTGCGGCTCAATTTTCGAACGGATCCACTGCAATCGTTGGAAATTCGGCGTTGATTCCAGGGAGAAGCAGTACGAATGGGAAGGAGATAGCATGCTGCGTTTGCGGATTCTCATTTACCCATGAATTTGCAATAAACTCGCGTACTTTAATGCGCATGATGATCAGGCTTTGGCGAAATGCGGCGTCAGCATCCGGAGCAGGGGCGTTTGCGGATAAAACCGCGGCGGTAGAGAGTGCTGCAAGCAGCATGATTACGGCCAATAAGATCAGCGGTAAAAGCTGCCTCACCCGCAAATGCATGGCACCTCCATGCCACAACCTCCATTTCTCGGTGTTATTTGGACGCAGTTCAGGCGATCTCGCTGGCCAAAAAGCTCCTAAATAACTTTTATAGAAACATCCTTAAGCTTATATTAAGGTTTCCTTATACATATATATTGTCGTTATTGGCCTAAAAAAGTTATGGGCGCAGCAGGCCACTTCTCATATTTGTGAGGGATGGATTATTAAAAAATCCTAATCTTTCTCAATCAAGGTATAATGAGGCAACGTCTTTTCCCACGGAGCAGCTATGACAGAACGGAAAATTCGGGTGATCATCGCTAAACCCGGCCTGGATGGGCACGACCGGGGTGCAAAAGTGGTAGCCCACGCCTTGCGAGATGCCGGCATGGAAGTCATCTACACCGGGCTGCGCCAGACACCCGAAATGATCGCCGAGACCGCCTTGCAGGAGGATGCCGACGTGGTCGGTCTATCAATCCTTTCCGGGGCGCACATGGCCCTGGTGCCGCGCCTGCTGGACCTGCTGCAGGCAAACGGCCAGCAAAACGTGAAAGTATTTTTGGGCGGCATCATTCCCGAAACAGACATCCCCGAACTTTTAAAAATGGGCGTCCTGGCCGTGTACGGCCCGGGAACTCCCAGCAGCAAATATGTGCTTGAGATCCAGCAGGCCGTATGGGGCGACACGTCCGGGTGACCGGCAACGGCATCCGGCTGGCGGAGGAAGCTCTCGCCGGCAGCCGTTTATCCCTGGCCCGCCTGTTGACCCAGGTTGAGAATGACACTCCCGAAGGCCGGTTGAGCCTGGATTGGCTGTACCCACGCGCCGGTCGGGCCCACCTGATCGGCGTAACCGGGTCACCGGGCACGGGTAAATCCTCGCTGGTCAACCGGATCGCCCTCGGGCTTCGCAATCCACCGGGCGACGCGCCGGCCAAGACGGTTGGGATTGTGGCAATCGATCCCACCAGCCCATTCACGGGCGGTGCGCTGCTGGGCGACCGGGTGCGGATGCGCGACCTGGCGGGCGACACCGGCGTTTTCATCCGCTCGATGGCCTCGCGTGGCGCCCTGGGAGGCCTGGCGCGCCAGACTGCGGCAGCCGTCCAGGTGCTGGATGCAGCCGGTTTCGACGTGGTGCTGGTGGAGACGGTTGGCGCGGGGCAGTCTGAGATCGACATTGCCCGCCTGGCGCACACTACGTTGGTCGTCGAGGCGCCTGGCCTGGGCGACGAGATACAGGCCATCAAGGCCGGGATCCTCGAGATCGCCGATATCCTGGTGATCAACAAGGCCGACCGCCCAGGTGTAGAGAACACCGAGCGCGCCCTGCGCTCGATGCTCGAAATGGGATTCCCGCGCCTGAATGCACGGCGGCGGGGAAAAACGTCCAATTCCGGTTCGCCGGAGCCGGCGGAATGGACCCCGCCCGTGTTGAAAACCGTCGCCACCGAGGACAAGGGCACTGTCGAGCTGGCCCAATCCATCCAGCTCCATTACCAGTACCTGCAGCGCAGTGGAGAGTGGCAGCGTCGCCAGTACGAACGGCTGCAGAACGAGCTGGACGTGCTGATCCAGGCCACCCTGGTCGAGCGCTGGCGATCCAGCCTGCCGGAGGACCTGTATGAGCAGGTGGTGGAGCAGTTATGCGAGCGTAAAATTTCGCCTTACGCGGCGATAAAAATGCTGATCCGCGAATTACACGAATGAAAACGAATAACCACGCATGAAATCTTAAGAAAAAAGTAATAAAGATAGCGGATTTTGCATTTTAATGTTTTTTAAAGGATAATAAAGAAACGGGCAGGCAGAATCTGCCACAGAGGTCTCAAACCTGCCCGAAGTGAAATATGGAGGAGTGCATGATTGAAGGCGAGCGTATCCGGCTGCGCGCGATTGAGCGAGACGACCTGCCTCGTTTTGTGACCTGGCTGAATGATCCCGAGGTCCTTCGCGGGCTGTTGATTTATGCGCCCCTCTCCCTTCCTCAAGAAGAAATATGGTTCCAGCACATGTTAGAGCGCCCGGTAGAGGAACAACCCCTGGTGATTGAAGTCCGCATGCCCGAGGGATGGGTCCCGGTCGGCAATATCGCTCTTGACCGGGTTAATTGGAAAGAACGCTCGGCTGAAGTGGGCATTGTCATCGGAGAAAAAATTTTTTGGAACCAGGGATACGGCCGGGAAGCCATGAGCTTGATTGTAAGGTATGGCTTCAACGAGCTTAATTTGAACCGGATTTTCTTGCGGGTCTATGAGACGAACCAACGCGCCATAAAATCGTACGAGCGCGCCGGTTTTGTTCTCGAAGGGCGCCTGCGCCAGGACCATTTTCAGGATGGACAATACATCGACGTACTGCTTATGAGTGTCTTACGATCAGAGTGGAAAGAAAAATAAAGCCTGAGGTACCAAATTTTATGCCCTTGAATCATCTCTCACGGCTGGACCGGTTGAAATACGGCGACATCAAACTGATCGCGGGCACATCTTGCCCGGAGCTGGCTCACAAAATTGCCGAATATCTTGATTTACCCCTGAGCGAACGGGATATTATTACATTTCCAAATGAAAACATTTTTGTAAAGCTGCATCACAGCGTGCGCGGTCAGGATTGTTTCGTCATCCAGACGACCTCGACGCCCGTCCACCGCAACCTGATGGAGCTTTTAATCCTGCTGCAAACCCTGCGCCTGGATTCGGCGGCGCGCATCACGGCGGTGGTGCCCTACCTGTGTTACGGGCGCTCGGATAAAAAGGACCAGCCGCGCATTCCCATCACGGCCCGCCTGGTGGCGGATATGATTGAGATTGCCGGCGCCGACCGCTACATCACCCTGGACCTGCACGCCGGGCAGATCCAGGGCTTTTTCTCCATCCCGGGCGACGTGGTATCGGCCTTCCACATCCAGGTCGAATACCTCAAAAATCTGCAGCAGGATATGCAGAACCCGGTGGTGGTGACGGTGGACCTGGGATACGCCAAAAAAGCCCGCAACTACGCTGCGGCAATCAACGTGCCCCTGGTCTTTATTGAGAAGCGCCGGGCGGCCAACGACGCCAAGGCCCAGGCGCTAACCCTGATCGGCGACGTGAAGAACCGCGACGTGATCATCGTGGACGACGAGGTGGATACCGGGGGCTCGATCGCCCAGGCAATCAAACTGGTCAAGGAGTACGAGGCGCGCAATGTCTACGTGATATTCGTGCACCCAATCTTTTCGCTGAACGCAGCCGAGCGCCTGGCAGCACTGCCGGTAACCCAGTTCATCACAACCGATTCGGTGCCAATCCCGCCAGAAAAGGCATCCTATTTTGAAAACCGACTGGTAACGCTGTCGGTCTCGTCGCTGGTCGGCGAGGTGATCCTGCGCGCCCACGAAGGCCGCAGCGTGGGTGAAATGTTCAATGAGTAACCAATGCCCGAGCTGCCGGAAGTAGAAACCATTGCCCGGGCCCTGCGCCAGGGGGGGCGGGAGGGTTCGCCGGTGCTCGGCCGGACGATTGAGACGGCCCAGGTGCTTTGGCCGCGCAGTATTGCCCTGCCCCAGGTGGCCGAATTCTTGCAGCGAATCCAGGGGCAAAGGATCGAGGAGATCTATCGCCGGGGCAAATTCATATGCTTGAAGCTGGACAGACATACGCTGATCTTTCACTTACGGATGAGCGGCGACCTGCGGGTGGAGATGAGCCGGGGCGCGGATGGACAGGACCGCCCGCTGGAAAACCACGACCGGGCAGCCCTGTATTTTGAGGATGGCTTGCGCATGGCCTTTAACGACGCACGCAAGTTCGGGCGGATCTGGCTGG
This sequence comes from Anaerolineaceae bacterium UBA700, assembly GCA_002298885.1. Next base: position 1,796 of record DBMK01000192.1, on the reverse strand, counting down.
TGGAAGATCCGCTCGAGGTGACCGGGAGCCTCGGCCCGGAGCCCCTGGATGGGGATTTTAGCCCGGCCGACCTGCATCAACGGCTGCAGGATAAACGGCGCATGCTCAAACCGCTCCTGCTGGACCAGACCTTCCTGGCTGGCCTGGGCAACATCTATGCGGACGAAGCGCTGCACCTGGCGAAGCTGAACCCGGCGCTCAGCGCCAACAGACTGACGTTCGACCAGGCTGAGCGCCTATGGGCGGCCATCCGCCAGGTGCTTGAAGAAGGAATCCGGCGCAACGGCGCCAGTATTGATTGGGTCTATCGGGGTGGAGATTTTCAAAACAGTTTTCGCGTTTACAGGCAAACCGGGAAACCATGCAGCGTGTGTGGGACTCCCATTGTACGCCGGGTTATGGGCCAACGCAGCACGCACTTCTGCCCGGTATGCCAGCCGGAAGGCTAAAGGGGAAGGAGGGTTCTCTCATGTTGGATAATCCAGTGCCGCTCGTTCTGTTTTTTACTGCCGTCGGGTTCATCATCGGCGCGGCTATCGTATATTTTGTGTTGCGAAACGAGGCGCGTAAGAACCAGAAGTCAGGCGAACTCGTAGTTGCGGAGGAGCGTAATAAGCGCTTCCAGGAGGTTGCCGGCTTATGGCGCGAGCGGGCGGGTGGAAAGCTGGCGGTATGGTCGGGAGACAAAATGCTGGGCGACCCGAAGCTGCTCGGCGCAGAGGAACGCCAGCGGCTCGAATCCGCCGGGCGCGAGCTGCTGACCTGGTTGGGCGTGGCTGATAAATCGCAGCCGGAAGCCCTGGAGCAGCCGTTGATGGACGCCCGCCTGGCAAGTGTTGTGGGGGCAGCGCCGGCTGCGCCGGCAGCCGTTTCGCCGGCGGCGACCCAGGAACAAGTACCGGCAGGACCCGCTCCGGCATCATCTGAGGCCGCGTTGGCGGAAGATGCGGCCAAGCCTCCCAAGCCGTTGAGCATCGTCGAGCAGATCAACGACATTTTGCAGGGCATGGTGAAAGATACGCCTCTGGCGGCGCGCAGCATCCGCCTGGTGGAAGACCCACGCGAGGGCGTGATCGTTCTGGTTGGGTTAGAACGCTACAAAGGGGTGGATTCGGTTCCGGATCCGGAGATTAAAGCCACCCTGCGCAGGGCAGCGGGCGAATGGGAACGGCGGGTGGGCAAAGTCCGCCGTTAAAAAACCATATACATTGTTAGACAACCCTTTGATTTGAGTGGCTTTTTGGTAAAATAAGATCCCGGAGTAGTGGTACGTTTTGGGTTTTAAAAACCGCGCAGTCATTTTCTAATAAATGACATCTTTTCAGAGGTAGGTTGCGTAATCATTAATAAGTAAATGGGATCGGTAATGGCAACATCGGAAGAACGTTTAGAAATATTAAAAATGATTCAAGAAGGCAAGATCAACGCTGACCAGGGCATGCAGCTTCTGGAGGCGCTCGGGCAATCTGGCAAGGCGGCCGCGCAGACGTTTCGCACCGATCCGCTCCCCAACCTGGCCCAATCGCCGCGGGCGGCACGTTGGTTCCGCCTGCGGGTGACGGACACGGATACCGGCCGGGTGCGAGTCAACATCCGCATGCCGATCAACGTGGTCACTACCGGGATCAAATTAGGCGCCCGTTTTTCTCCCGAGGTCGAAGGGCTGGATATCTCCCAACTCATGGACGCGATCCGGGCCGGAGAGACCGGGCAAATCGTAGACGTTGTGGATAACAAAGATGGCGAGCACGTTGAGGTGTTCCTGGAATAGCCAGCCTGAAATTTCAATAAAAAAA
>DBMK01000126.1 GCA_002298885.1 Anaerolineaceae bacterium UBA700 | reverse complement strand
CGGTTGCTTCTGACCTCCGGCGATGGCGCCGTTCACATCTGGGGCGTAAATCCTTAAAAAAAAACAAACGCAGCACAAAGCCGCCCGATGAGGGCGGCTTTGTGCTGCGTTTGATTAAAAACCTCGCTTAGGGCTCGAGGGGCATGATGATCCACATGATCAGGTAAATGGGGATGGCCGATCCGCCAGCGAAGAAGAGCAGGAGGAAGACCAGGCGCACGATCGTCGGATCAACGGCCAGGTATTGGGCTAACCCGCCGGCAACACCGGCGACCATCTTATCAGTTTTACTGCGGTACAGGCGTTTTGTCTCGTTCATTTTGTCTTTCCCTTTCGATTATCGGTTCGATAGATCCGGCTCGCGGCCGGATCTTCTGGATTGAAATTTTGTGTTCTGTAGTATTATACGAAAAAGGATTGCAGGAGTTGCAGAATTGCACGAGATTCCGGACCTTATTTTCGCTCACGATGCCGTCAAAATCCTGGCTACCAGCCTGGAATTGATCGACCGGGGGCGCCCGGAGTTCTACCGGGTGGCCGCGCTGCAACTGCGCCTGCTGTTGTGCGATACTACCCGCCGCCACAATCGAATCGTCGATATTTCGCTGGCAAAACGGGTCTGGCCCGGCCTGCGCCTGCGGCTGCTGGCCCCACCCGGAGCGCCGGACCTTGATTCACCCCCGGTCCCCTTGGGGCAATGGCTGGCGCAGCGCCTGCCTGCTGGCCCGGATGCGACCATTACCGTGCGCGAGCTCATCCGACGGGTATGCGACCAGCAGGGCGGGGCGCACGTGGACGTCAAGCCCAATGCCGGTGTGCAAAATGTAGTCGACGTGCCTGGATGGATTTACGAGGCAGGTATTGAGGTTTGCCGTGGCCTGGCGGAATCGAAATAATCTGATCGTCGAATGCGTAGGGGTGAAGCATTCGGCAACAACCTCGGCAGGTACCCAGAGCCCTTTCTCCGAATGCTTCACCCCCGTGCGCGACCGGCGTTGCTGGCATTGGGGCGAAGCATCCGGAAAGTTTCTAGTCTGAGTAACCAGATTATTCTCACCGGATGGATCGCCCCTACCACGGGTTGCGTGGAAAAGGCTCCAGGTGAAATTTTAAGCCCCTGCCTTTGCCCGTGCGGAGGGGTGGATCTGTGCGCGCCCGAAAAACCATCGTCAACAGACCAGACCCACCCCGGCGCCGCCGGAGTGGTAACTTGGATGATTCTGGCCGACCAACGCCTTGACACGTCTGAGCGTGAATGCAGGCACTCGCCTAATCGATCAGAAAATACTATAATCTCTGTATGCGAAAAAAATTAGGTTGGTTATTTCTGGCATTCGTGATCGTGGCGGGGGTGGTCGTGGCCATCCCATCGCTGCGCGAGCGCGTGTTTGCCCAGATTGACGATCTGCGTATCCAGGTGCGCTCGATCATCTTCCCGGTCACGGAGCAGGCCTTTGTGCCGGGCGGCGTCACCCTACCTACAGTTACCCTGGCCCCGGACGATTTTTTGGCCACGTCCACACCGGTCCCTCCAACAGCAACGTTGACCCCCACATCGCCGATCCCCCAACCAACCGCGCCCCCAACCCTGACCCCCACCCCGCTGCCGGCTTCGTTTGCCCTCAGCGGCGTGAAATGGGAGACCCAGAATGGCGCCTGGAATTACTGCGGACCGACGAACCTGGCCATGCTGCTTTCCTATTGGGGCTGGCAGGGGGATAAATTCACCACCGGGCACTATTTGAAGCCGTTCGGGTACGATTACAACGTCATGCCCTACGAGATGCTTAATTACGTCCAGGACGAGACGAAGCTGAATGCGGTCATGCGCCTGGGCGGCAACATCCCCCTGCTCAAGCTCTTGATTGCCAACGGTTTCCCGGTGCTGGTCGAAAAGGGAGTGGTTTTCCCGGAGACTGCCACCCATCAGTTGGGCTGGATGGGCCATTACACCGTGCTGACCGGCTTCAACGACCAGAAGGGCCAGTTCATCTCCCAGGATTCGTACATCAGCCCCGATTACCCGGTGCCTTACGACACCCTCGAACAGGAGTGGCGCGCTTTCGACTTCGTGTTCATCGTGGCCTTCACGCCGGATAAAAAGGACAAGCTCTACGGCCTGCTGGGGGATTACGCCGACGAAACGAAGTCTTTCCAGATCGCGCTTAAGCGGGCCTCGACGGAAATTTATTCGCTGACCGGGATCGACCAGTATTTTGCCTGGTTCAACCGCGGCACCAGCCTGGTCGACCTGCAGGATTTCGCCGGGGCGGCCGATTCTTACGACAATGCCTTCAAGATCTACCCCGGCCTGGCCGAGGATAAGCGCCCCTGGCGCATGATGTGGTACCAGACCGGGCCGTATTTCGCTTACTTCTATTCCGGCCGTTACCAGGACGTGGCCGACCTGGCCACCAACACACTGGATTTCATCAAGAACCGGGCCGAACGCCTGGGGATCTCCAACCAGCCCCAGGTGGGCCCATTCATCGAGGAGACCTGGTACTGGCGCGCCAAGGCCCGCCTGGTCATTGGCGACCGTAGCGGCGCCATTGACGACCTGAGGACCGCCTTGAAATACCACCCCGGTTTTACCCCGGCCGTCGACGAGCTGAACAACCTCGGCGTGGCTGTCAATTAGCCATGCTGCGCATCCTACATTTCGCCGACGCTCACATAGACATGGCCAGCCAGGGCCGGCACGACCCGGCCACCGGACTGCCGGTGCGCGTTCTGGACTTCCTCAAGGCGCTGGATACCATCGTCGACACTGCCATCTCCGAGAAGGTGGACCTGGTGCTGTTTGCCGGCGACGCCTACAAGGACCGTTCGCCGGCGCCCACCTTCCAACGCGAGTGGGGCCGGCGCATCTTTCGCCTCTCGCAGGCCGGCATCCCGGTGCTTCTGCTGGTCGGCAACCATGACCTCTCGCCGGCGCTTGGGCGGGCCCACGCCCTGCAAGAATTCGACACGCTCCAGGTGCCCAACGTCCTGGTGATCAGCCAGCCCAGGTTTCTGGGGCCTTCTGACTTATGGGGGCTTCCTCTCCAGCTAATCGCCATTCCCTGGGTCACGCGCTCGGCAATCCTGGCCTCCCAGCCCCTCGATCCAGGAAAACCGGCGGAGGTTGGTGCAAAGCTTGAAGCGAGAATTCAAGAACTAGTCGAAATATGGTTGGAATCCCTCGATCCTGCCCTCCCTCTAGTGCTTGCAGCACACGCGTCCGTTCAAGGCGCAACATACGGCTCAGAAAGAAAATATGCGCCCGGTGGGGATTTCGAGCTTTCGGGGAATTTATTTCGCCGACCCCAGCTTGATTACGTCGCCCTGGGGCACATGCACAAGGCTCAGGACCTCGGAGAAGACTTACCTCATCCAATTGTCTATCCTGGCTCTATCGAGCGCGTGGATTGGGGCGAAGTTGAAGAGGATAAATTCTTCGTCATCGCTAATATCGAGAAGGGTAAAAAGACCCAGGTCGAATGGAGAAAACTCGAAGGCCGCCGGTTTATTGACAAAACCATCTCCATTAAAACCTCTGATGATATTACCAATCAAATCATTGCGAAGTTGCCTGCCCCGGTGCGGATGAAAGACGCCATGGTGCGGATGACGGTTTATTGCCCGCGCGAGTGGGACGTGTTCATCGACGAGCAGGCGATCCGGAATTATGCGGGGCCGGCGCTTGAATTTCACATGGTGCGCCATCTCGAAGTCGCTTCCCGCTTTCGCCTGCCCCGCGACCGCCCGATCAGCAGTTTTTCTCCCCAGGATCTATTGGAATTGTATTGGAAGACGCTCAGAACCGAACCTGACGAGGCTAAAGAGCTTCAAAAACTTGCTGATGGAATCATTAAAGGCGGAGTATGATACCGCTTTCCTTGCGCATAGCAGGTTTCCTTTCTTATCGTGATGCAGTTGAGCTGGATTTCAGCTCATTCGACGTGGCCTGTATTACCGGCTCGAATGGAGCCGGAAAATCGTCTCTGCTGGATGCGATGACCTGGGCGCTGTTCGGCCAGGCGCGGCGGCGGGATGATGCTTTGATCAACAGTCACGCCGAGGCTGCGGAAGTCGCTCTGACTTTTTCCTATGAGGGAAATGTTTACCGGATTTTGCGCGTAAAGCCAAGGAATAAAACCTCGATATTGGAGTTTTACATTCAGGACCCGGATGACCGATGGCGGTCCTTGAATGAACAGACTGCGCGTGAAACCGAAACACACATCCAGAAGACGCTGCGCCTGGACTACGAAACCTTCATCAACGCCTCCTTCTTCCTGCAGGGCAAGGCCGACCAGTTCGCCCAGCAGCGCCCTGGCGACCGCAAGCGCATCCTGAGCACTATCCTCGGGCTCGAGGTGTGGGAGACTTATCGCGAATCAGCCGCAGCCCAGCGCAAGGCGCAGGAGATCGACCTGGCGGCAGTGGACAACCGCCTGAAGGAGATCCAGGCGGAATTGGGCGAAGAAGCCCAGCGCAAGCAGCGCTTGAAACAGCTCGAAGCCGACCTTACCCAACAGGGTAAGCTGCGCAAGGCCGCCGAAGCCGGCCTGGACGGCCTGCGCCGCCTGGAAGCCTCATTGGCCGAGCAGCGCCGGCTGGTCGTAATGCTGGCCGAGCAACTGCAGGCCGACCGGCGCAAGCTGGACCAGCGCCAGCAGCAGATGACCCTGCGCCAGCAGGAACGCTCCCAGGTCCAGGCCCAGCTCGAGCAGGAGGGCGAGATCCGGGCGGCTTATGCTGCCTGGCAGGCGGCGCGGGCCGAGTTGGAGCGTTGGGATGGCATCGCCGGGCGTTTCCGCCAGGTGGAAGTACGCCGCGCCGCGCCCCTGATGGCGATTACCAAGGAGCGCGCCACCCTGGAACAGGAACTGGGGCAACTTACGCAACGCCAGCAGCAGGCCCTGGACCTGGAAGACCAGAAATGCCGGTTGGAAGAAGAACTGCAGGCTGCCCGCGCCGCCGAAGGCGAGATCCGGCAGCAATACCAGGAATGGCAGGCAGCGCGGCGTGAGCTGGAGCGCTGGGAGCAGGTAGCCGCCAATTTTCGCCAGTACGAAGCTCGCCGGGCAGCCCCGCTGCTGGCGATCGAAAAGGAACGCGCCGCCTTGAACCAGGAGCGCAGCTCGCTCGCCGACCAGCAACGCCAGGCTGCCGGGCTGGAAGCACAGAAGGCCGGCATCGAGACCGAACTGGCCGCCGCCCGCGCTGCCCTTGAGGCGCTGCGCGCCCGGCTGGAACAGCGTCCGGTACTGGAGGCAGAAATTACACAGCTCCAGGATGGGCGCACGCGGGCCAAAGCTGAAAATGACCGCCTGAAGCTGGAAATGGCTGAGCTGAAGGACCGCATCGACCGCCTGCACGAGGCAGAAGGAGCAGTCTGTCCGATCTGCGGCCAACCGCTCAGCCCGTCTGAGCGGCTGCAGTTGGTAGCCAACCTCGAAGCCGAAGGACTCGATGCGGGGAATCGCTACCGGGCTAACCAGGATTTCTTGAAGTCCGGCGAAAACCGGCTTAAACAGCTTTCTACCGATCTCGACGCCCTGCGCGCCCTGGAGCGAACCGAATACCAGGTCCAGAACCGGCGCGTTGCCGGGCTGGAGGAACGGCTTGGTCAGGCGGCAGCCGGCCTGCAAGCCTGGCAAGATGCCGGCGCGGTTCGCCTGGGTGAGGTCGAGCGCATCCTGGCTGCCGAGGATTTTGCCCTTCTGGCCCGTCAGGAGCTGGCCGAGGTGGATAGCTACCTGAAAGATCTGGGGTACGATGCGCAGGCGCATGAAGCGGTACGCCGCGCCGAGCAGTCCGGCCACGCCTGCGAAGCCAGGCTGCAGGAGATCACCCGCAGCCTGGCTGGGCTGGAGGAGCGCCTGAAGCAAGCCCAGGCGGCGCTGCACGATTGGCAGGTGAGCGGAGCACCGCACCTGGCGGAGCTGCAACGCCGCCTGGCTGAGGAAGATTTTGCCGCCCCAGCCCGCGCCGAGCTGGCCGAAGTGGACCAGGAGCTGAGCCGCCTGGGCTATGACGCGACCGCCCACGACGCCATGCGCCGCAGCGAGCAGGAAGGCCGTGCCAGTGAAGAGAATCTACGCCGCCTGGAGAATGCCCGCGCTGCCCTCGTTCCCCTGGAGCGCGAGATTGCTTCCCTGGAGGCGCAGTTCGAGCAGGAAAACCAGGAGGCGCAGTCCAAGCAGGCCGCATATGAGCAGGCAAACCAAAAGTATCAGGCCGATGCCGCCGCCCTCCCCGATGTTGACCGCGCCGAGCGCGACTTGATGGATTTGCGCGAGCTGGAAAACCGGCTCAACATGCAGGTTGGCGGGGCGCGGCAGGAAGTGGAGATCCTCAAGACGCTCAAAACGCGCCAGAAGGACCTTAACCTGCGCCGTGAGTCCATTTCCACCCAAATCGCCCGCCTGAAGCAGCTCGAGCGCGCCTTCGGCAAGGATGGCGTGCCAGCCTTGCTGATTGAACAGGCCTTACCCGAGATCGAATCCGAGGCCAATGAAATTCTCGACCGCCTGTCGGGGGGCAGTATGTCGGTGCGCTTCGAGACCCAACGCGAATACCGCGACAAAAACCGGGACGACAAGAAAGAAACCCTGGATATCCTGATCAGCGATTCAGCCGGCACGCGTGAATACGAGCTTTTTTCAGGGGGAGAGGCTTTCCGGGTCAATTTTGCCATCCGCCTGGCGTTGTCACGCGTCCTGTCCCAGCGCGCCGGGGCTCGTTTGCAGACCCTGGTCATCGACGAAGGCTTCGGCAGCCAGGATGCAGAAGGTCGCCAGCGCCTGATCGAGGCGATCAACCTGGTGAAGCCGGATTTCGCCAAGGTCCTGGTGATCACCCACCTCGAAGAGCTCAAAGATTCATTCCCTGCCCGCATTGAGGTGGAGAAGACAAATGATGGGTCGAAATTGAGAGTGGTTTAAACTGTAAACTTAAAAACTGTGAACTCTCTCCCCCTCCGCCTCGGCCTGCAGCAGCGTGTGATCCCATCCTACCGGGTGGCATTTTTCGATTCGCTGGCGAAGGCCTGCGCCCTGGGGATGAGCGTGTTCGCGGGGCAGCCACGGCCGTCGGAAAATATCCTTACCTCCACCGGGCTGAATTCGGCCGTCTATTACCCGGGCATAAACCACCACCTCCTGGGCGGACCGTTTTACCTGTGCTGGCAGTCCAACCTGCTGACCTGGCTCGAATCCTGGCAGCCGGACGTCCTGATCGTGGAGGCCAACCCGCGCTACCTGCGCACGCCGGCGGCGGTACGCTGGATGCACGCCCGCCGCCGCCCGGTGATCGGCTGGGGCCTGGGCGCTCCGGCCGCGCACGGGGTTTTCGCGGGACTGCGCATGGGGGCGCGCCGGGCGTTCCTGAGCCAGTTCGATGCCCTGTTGGTGTACTCGCGCCAGGGCGCGCAGCAGTATATCGACTGCGGAATCGACCCGCAGCGTATTTTTGTGGCTCCGAATGCAGCCGCTCCCAGGCCAACGCAGACAATCCCGCTGCGCACCGAGCGCTCCGCGCCGGCGGTAGTGCTGTCCGTCGGGCGGCTGCAGGCGCGCAAACGGGTCGACCTGCTCATCCGGGCCTGCGCGGCGATGCCGGCTGCCCTTCGCCCTCAGTTATGGATCGTGGGCGAGGGCCCGGCCCAAAAGGACCTGGAAGCCCTGGCGCGCCAGGTTTATCCCCAGGCTCGCTTTTTTGGCGCCGTCCATGGACCCGAACTCAATCCTCTCTTTCTGCAGGCCGACCTGTTCGTCCTGCCGGGCACAGGCGGGCTGGCGGTGCAGCAGGCCATGGCCTCTGCCCTGCCGGTCATTGTGGCCGAAGGCGACGGCACCCAATCGGACCTGGTTGGTCCGTTCAACGGCTGGACGGTCCCCCGGGCCGATCTCTCCGCCCTGACCGCGGCGCTGTCTGCGGCCCTCTCCGACCTGCCCGCCCTACGCCGCATGGGCCTCGAATCTTTCCGCATCGTCGCCGAGGAAGTGAACGTTGAGCGCATGGTGCAAGAATTTTGCAAGGCGATCAGGTGGGTGCGAGGGGAAACGGAAAAAGTGAAGCGTGAAACGTGATTAGTCTCTATTGACAATACTCTGTATAATCAGATATGCGGGTCTATCAATCTCGAGAATAGAGAGTAGAGAAGAGACGAACAAGACTCGAGAATTCAAATCGAAAATCTAAAATCTAAAATCTAAAATCTAAAATTCTTTTCCTCCCTCCTTACCGGTAAAAAAAACGATATGTTCCAGCTTGTCCTTCTGGAGTCTTAATTTGCACATTCTTCTCGTCGCTGACGGCCGTTCTCCAATTACCCGGCGCTGGATTGTCGGGTTGCTGGCGCTCCAGCACCACGTGACCCTCGTTTCGACGTATCCCTGCCCCCAGGTGGAAGGGGTAGCGGAAACGTACGTTCTGCCGGTGGCGTTTGCGGCGATGGGCGGCAGCCAGGCGGGCGGGGCTGCCGGGCGTCAGGCGCGCTCGAGTTTGCGCCAGCGGTTAGTGGGCCGGGGGCGCGGCTGGCTGCAATCGGCGCGCTATTATCTGGGCCCGCTGACCTTGCCGGCTTACGCCCGCCAGCTAGATAAGATCATCGCCGCCACAAAACCGGACATGTTGCACGCCCTACGCATCCCGTTCGAGGGCATGCTGGCGGCGTCAGCGCATAGCAGCGTCCCGCTGGCCATCACTATCTGGGGCAATGACCTCAGCCTGCACGGCAGCAAGAACGGGTGGATGCGCAGCCTGACCGTGAAAACTTTGCGGCGCGCCGGCGGTTTGGTGGCCGATACCCACCGCGACATTCGCATGGGCCTTTTATGGGGGTTCCGCGAGGACTGCCCCACCCTGGTTGTGCCTGGCGGTGGCGGGATCGACCTGACCGAGATGCACCGTTTGCGCACAGAGATCACCGACACGCTCGCCGGTTCTATTCCCGGCGGCGTGCCCCTGGTGGTCAACCCGCGCGGACTGCGGCCGGGATACGTGCGCAATGACGTATTTTTCGAGTCGATCCCGCTGATCCTGCAGCACCGGCCGGACGTATTTTTCGCCTGCCCATCCATGGCCGGGCAGGCCGAGGCGCTGGGGTGGGTAGAACGCTTGAAAATCGGACGCTCGGTGCGATTGCTGCCATACCTGCCTCAGACGCAGTTGTGGGATTTCTTCCGGCGTTCAGACATCAGCGTTTCCGTATCCATCCACGACGGCACCCCCAATACCCTGCTTGAAGCCATGGCCTGTGGGTGTTTCCCGATCGTCGGCGACCTGGAATCGCTGCGCGAGTGGATCACCCCGGGCATCAACGGCTTCCTGGTCGAGCCGTCCAAGCCGCAGGCGCTGGCCGAGGCGGTGCTGCTGGCGCTGGATAAACCTGACCTGCGCTCGAAGGCCAAGGAGATCAACCTGGATTTAATCCGCGAACGGGCTGAGGTTGGGCTCGTGCGCTCTCAAATAGAAGTTTTCTACCGGAGAATGATCCCATGATAGATGCCGCCACCCTGGATCGTTTGCAAGGAGTTGCTGTTGGAGCCGCAGTCGGCGATGCGCTGGGTATGTCGTTGGAATTCAAGCCGATCGTGCCGGTTGAAAAACTCGTCCTCACTATGAAGCCGGGGCGCCTGCCGGCCGGCAGCTTCACCGATGATACCGAATTAGCGCTTGCGGTTGCTGATAGTTTGCTGGTAAAACGCCCACTGGATGGCGATGAACTGGTAAAACATTTTGTGGATTGGTTCCACGCCGGCCCGGATGACGTAGGTAACCAGATGCGCAATATCCTCGATGGGATCCGGCGCGGCCAGGACTGGGAAAAGGCCTCAGCAGAACTGCTGCGCTTTCGTCCGGACAGCTCGGGTAACGGCTCGATCATGCGCTGTTGGCCGGTGGCTATTGCGTGGTGGAACAATCGTCCCCAATTGATAGCCGATAGCATCCTGCAAAGCCGGGTGACACACCCCCATCTGGATTGCACTTCCGGCTCGGTTTTCGTAAACGTTTGGATCGCCGAACTGGTCCAGGGTAAACCGGTGGCTGAAGCCTTTCAAATTGCGCTTTCGACCTCAAATTTGTCGGAATCGCTTCAAGCTATTTTGAAAAAAGCTCCGAACCGTCACCGGGAGGAACTGGAGAATTCAGGATGGGTACGCCGTACCCTGGAGACCGCCACCTGGGCTTTGTTGACTACCGCCACCTTTGCCGACGCGGTAGTCCAGGCCGCCAACCTGGGGAATGATGCCGATACCTCTGCTTGCGTTACCGGGGCGATTGCCGGGGCCGCCTACGGCATCGGCGCCATCCCGCCCTCCTGGCGCCAGCAGATGCAGGGCGAGTGGCCTCTCCGTTCCGGCAAGATCTGGCGCGAAGCCGATTTTATTGAGTTGGTGTATAAGTTAGCCAAAGAGTGACTTTTCGGAAAACGTTCCATCCGCTTCTGGCTCGATCTCGCTCACTCTCACCACCGCCTCCAGGTTGAGCGGGCCGTAGATGTGCGGGAAAAGTTCCGGGCCGCCGACCAGGTTTTCCTGCCGGATCTCGGCTTGCACCCGGCTGGCGTTGATGACCAGAACTACCAGCCCGTGCTGGCCGTGGTAATAGCGGTTGGCAACCCCGGTGATCTGTGCCGGGGTCGAGCAGTGGATGAACCCTTCGCTGGGCAGCGAATCGGCCTGGTAGCTGCCCTCCTCGATCGCTTTAAGCCAGTCGGCCTTATTGGTTATGTGCAGGATTTGCGTCATCTTGCCCTCCAAAGAAAGATACCGTTCGATTTTCGGATATAATTTTACTATGCACGCCAATCCTTATGAGCGGGGACGCCATGGATGAAGTAGCTCTCGTGCGCGCCGCCCAAAAAGGCGACCTGGATTCCTTCAACCGCCTGGTCCTGGCCTACCAGGAAATGGCATTCAACCTGGCCTGCCGTATGCTGTCAGACGACGATGCGGCCTCCGATGCCACCCAAACGGCCTTCCTGTCCGCCTACCGCAGCCTATCCTCCTACCGGGGCGGGTCTTTCCGCGCCTGGGTCATGCGCATGGTGACCAATACCTGCTACGACGAGCTACGCCGCCGCCAGCGCCATCCCACCACGCCGCTCGAACCGCTCGACGAAGAGGACGATGAAGAAATCGAATCTCCGGCCTGGCTGGCGGATAATTCGCCCAACCCGGAGCAGACCCTCGAGCAAGGTGAGCTGGACAATGCGGTCCAATCCTGTTTACAGGGACTGCCGGACGAGTTCCGGGCAGTAATTGTAATGGTAGACGTCGAAGGAATGGATTATCAGGAGGTCTCTACGGCGATCGGCAAACCCCTGGGGACGATAAAAAGCCGGGTGGCGCGCGCCCGTCTCAAGTTGCGTGACTGCCTGCAAGGTTTTTGGGAACTTTTACCCGTCCAATTCCGTCTGGAAAATGAGGATCAATTATGACAGCCCCCATTTCACCCGACGACTGGGAGATTCTCTCCGCCTACTTGGATGGACAGGCCTCAGACCGTGAGAAAGAACAAATACGGGTGAGGTTGGATGCCCAGCCAGAGCTTCAGCGCGCTTTGGAAGAGCTGCGGCGGACCCGGATGGTCTTGCGGTCGGCGCCGCGCAAGCGTGTGCCGCACAACTTTACACTCACCCGCGCCATGGTCCCGCAGCGCAAGCCGTGGTTCCGGTTGGTCCCTTCGCTGAGCCTGGCCTCCGGGCTGGCTACGTTCTTGCTGATCCTCACCTTCGCCTTTGAGTTCTTGCCCGGCTTGAGCAGGTCCTTCCAGCCGCTGGCTGCCCAGGCGCCGGCTCTGCCGAATGCATCTGCTCAAAAGCAGTCCGGCGTCCAATCCACTGCCGCTCCGGATACTTACCAGCCATCCAACGAGCAGGGAGCGCCGATCGTGGTTTGGGGTAGCGGCGCTACCGGAATGGGCGGCGGTGGCGGAGGGAGTGCTATAGGCGGCGGCGCCCCGGATACGCTGCCTCCGGCGGCAAGCAATATTGAGACCACTCCGGAAACCGGGATTGGTGGCGGGCCTACCCCGGCCGGCGGCGCTGAGCCGCTCCCGACTGAGGCTGCGGGGACGGAAGTCACACCTCCGCCGGACGCGAGCCAGGCCGTTGTGGCTGCTCCGAGCCAGACTCCAGAAGTTCAGCAATATTCTACCGCTGAGAGCGCCACACCTGTCCCACCTCAGGCGGCCGCCCCGCTGTCCGGCGGCGGGCCGATTCTGGGCATCCGCCCGACCGAGGAAATGGGCAAAATCGTCGTCGACCAGGGCGTTGACCTGACGCCCGCCGCAGTTCCGACGCGCGCTCCAGTGCCGGCGCAATCGTTCCTATCCCGCAACCTTGTGCTGATCCAGGTTGGCCTGGTGCTGCTGGCCATTGCAGCCGGCGTAGCGGCCTTTTTCCTGCGGCGCAGATTCTAGCCAATTTTTCATGCCTGAGCGCACAATCCGTTATTGCCCCTATTGCGGCGCGTCCATCCAGGCGCGCTTTTTGCATGGGGCCGAACGGCCGGTGTGCCCGGAGTGCGGGTGGATTTATTTCGAAGATCCCAAGGTGGCTGCGGCTGCGGTGGTCAAACAATTCGGCAAGGTGCTGCTGGTGCTGCGCAACAACCAGCCTTACCTGGGATTCTGGACGCTGCCGGCGGGCTTCGTGGATGCCCGCGAGGACCCGCGCCGCGCCGCCGAGCGCGAGTGCCTGGAGGAGACCGGCCTGGTGGTGCGCGTCGGCGAACTTTCCAGCCTCTTCTACGGGCGTGAACACGAACATGGAGCGGACATTTTGCTGGTCTACCCCGCCGAGGTGACCGGCGGGGTCCTGCACGCCGGCGACGACGCCAGCGACGCAGCTTTTTTCGAACTGGATGCCCTGCCTCCCCTGGCCTTCCGTTCCACCCGCAAAGCGCTTGGATTGGAATGAATATTGCATGATGTTTTAGCAGGAACTAAAGGGGGACGTGAAACGTGAAGCGTGAAACGTGATTTTAGTTTTTTCACGTTTCACGCTTCACGTTTCACGGTACACGTTTAATCTTTCACCACAGGTATAATTAGGGAAAGAGGAACATTTGCCAAAACCTTCCACCCAATCCTCCAGGTCGTCCGGTAAAGGCGGGCGAAAAGCTGGCCTGGCGCGCAAGCCCGCCAGCCGCGCCGACAGCCGTTCCACGCGCCGGGCTGCTCCCGCGCCCCGTTCAACGCGCCCGGGCTGGCTGGCTTCGCTTTCGCCGGCCCGCCGGTTGGACCTGCTGGGGATCGTGCTGGCCTTGTTTGGGCTGCTGACTCTGCTCAGCCTGATCTCGAACCAGCAGGGCAGCTTTACCGACAGCATCGTGACTTTCCTGCGCCAGGTGGCGGGATGGGGCACCTTCGTCCTGCCGCTGGTGATCGTGCTGGTTGGGGTGGGGATCGTTCTGCGCAATATCGAGAAGCTGCCGGTGCCAGCCACAGCGCGCCTGGTGGGCATGGCCCTGTTGTACCTGAATATATTAGCCATCGTACATGCCCTTGCGGGGGGCGGTTACGATATGGCCAAGGCCGGCGAGGGCGGCGGATACGTCGGCGCTTTCTTCGAGCAGACTTTGAAAGGCGCAGTCGGTAACGCCGGCATGGTTGTGGCGCTGGTCGCCTGGGCGCTGGTATCCCTGGCCCTGACTTTCGACGTATCCATCCCGGACCTGGTCCATTTTTTCAGGCCGTTGGTCGAGGCTGTGCAGCGGTTCCTGCAGGAACGCTCGCAGCCCGCGCCCGAGCCGCCTTCTTCCCGCGTCCGTTCTTTGAATGAGCCTCAGTCCGCAGCCGAAGAGTTGCCGCCTGAATTTCGCCCGCTGCAATCCGTACAAAATTCGCATCAGCCGCCATCCTCCCAGGCGTCCGGCCCGGCCGTTCAAAAGCCGGAACGGACACCTGCTGCCGGCTCGACGCCGCAGTCCGCCACTCAACTGGTGCGCACTGTGACTCCCGCCGGGCCGGCCTGGGCGCTGCCGGCGATCGACGTTATCCTCGACCCGGCCACCCCGGTCGCCATCCAGACCAACGTGGACCACGAACGCAAGCAGATCATCGAGGAGACGCTGGCTTCCTTTGGGGCGCCGGCGCACGTGGTCGATATCCAGCGCGGCCCAACCGTCACCCAGTTTGGGGTCGAGCCTGATTTTGTGGATGGGCGCGGCGGCAACAAGATGCGCGTGCGGGTGGCAAAGATCGTCTCCTTGACCGACGACATCGCCCTGGCGCTGGCTGCGGCACGCATCCGCATCCAGGCGCCTGTGCCGGGGCGCAATTACGTGGGCATTGAGGTGCCCAACGCTGAGATCAGCCGGGTGACCCTGCGCGAAGTGCTCGAAAGCGAGACGATGCTCAAGCTGAAGGCCCCGCTGCGCTTCGCCGTCGGCAAGGACGTGGCCGGCAAGCCCATCGGCTACGACCTGGCGGCCATGCCGCACCTGCTGATCGCCGGGACGACCGGCTCTGGCAAGTCGGTGTGCGTCAATTCTATCCTGGCCTGCCTGTTGATCGATAATACGCCGACGGATTTGCGCCTGGTGCTTGTGGATCCCAAGCGGGTGGAGCTGACCGGTTACAACGGCATTCCGCACCTGCTGGCGCCCGTGGTGGTCGATGCGGAGCGCGTGATCGGCGCCCTGCAGTGGATGCAGCGCGAGATGGACAACCGCTACCGCAAGTTTTCGGCCAGCGGGGTGCGCAACATCGTTGAGTACAACGCCCGCAACACCAACGGCGACCACCTGCCCTACCTGGTGGTGGTGGTGGATGAACTGGCCGACTTGATGATGCTGGCCCCCGAGGAGACCGAGCGCGCCATCACCCGCCTTGCACAGTTGGCCCGCGCCACCGGCATCCACCTGATCCTGGCGACCCAGCGCCCCTCGGTGGACGTGGTGACCGGCCTGATTAAGGCGAATTTCCCGGCGCGCATTGCTTTTGCCGTGGCTTCCGGCGTGGACAGCCGGGTCATCCTCGACCAGCCCGGCGCCGAGCGCCTGCTGGGGCGCGGCGACATGCTCTTCCAGGCCCCGGATGCGTCGGCTCCGGTGCGCCTGCAGGGCGTGTACGTCTCCGATAGCGAAATCCAGCGCCTTGTCGATTATTGGCGTCTGACGGCCTCGACCGTCTCTTTCTCACGCGTTCCAGAGGGCGGGCCGGTGGACGTGCTGCCTTCCGGCGTGCCGCTCAAGCAGACTCCTTTGTGGGACGAGATGAGCCTGGACGAGCCCGGCGACCCGCTCATGCCCGAAGCGATCGAGCTGGTGCGCAAGGAGGGTAAGGCCTCGATAACCATGCTGCAGCGGAAGATGCGCATCGGCTATACCCGCGCTGCCCGCCTGATCGACGCGCTTGAAGAGAAGAAGATTATCGCTCCCCCCCAGCCCAACTCCCAAATCCGCGAAGTCCTGGATGATAGTTCGGGGGAAGAAGAAAGCTGATTCACCGCAGAGACACAGAGGCACTGAGAAAACCTTTTAAGAAATATTAAAAGGTTTTCTCAGTGCCTCTGTGTCTCTGCGGTGAAAATTATTCCCTATTGATTCAGTATCAATGTTAAGGCTACGATTGCGGCGGTTTCCATGCGCAGGATGCGCGGGCCGAGAGTGATAGGGAGGGCGCCGACCTGGCAGGCCAGGTCGATCTCGGCGCTCGTATAGCCGCCCTCGGGACCGATAAACACCCCGATCCGCTCGACGTATCCACTCTGCGCCAAAGCTGCCTTCAGGGTGACGGCTTCTTCCTTTTCCCAGGGGATCAGGCTGAGCTGCATGGTCTGGCGGGCGTGCGCCAGGGCCTGTCCGAAACGCAGCGGCTGCTGCAAAGCCGGGATGCGCCCGCGGCCCGATTGTTCGGCGGCCTCTTGAAGGATTTTCTGCCAGCGGGGGTACTTGACCAGCGCCTCGGTTGTGCTCTGGGTCAGGCTGCGGCTGGTGATGACCGGCAGGAAGGCGCCGGCCCCAACCTCGGTGCATTTTTGCAGCGCCCATTCGAACTTTTCACGCTGGGTAAGAGACAGGTACAATGTCACCTGCGGCGCGGGCTCGACCGGTGCGGCTCGCCGCACGATCACTTTGCCCAGCGCCACCTTGCTGCCGACCGTCGCCAACTCGACCTCGTATTCGTTGCCCTCGTTGTCCAACAATCCGACCCTTTGTCCGGGCTTTAAATGCAGTACCGTCCCCATCTGCCTGGCCACCTCCACCGGAAAAACGATTGGGTCTGATTGCAAAATTTCTTTCGGGACGAAGAATCGGTGCATGATAGATAATTTTCACCACTGAGACACTGAGAACAATGAGAAAACCTTATTTGACAGTTAAGGTTTTCTCAGTGTCTCAGTGGCGAATGTGTTTTTCTTCCTCCGTGTCCTCCGTGACTTCATGGTGAATCCCTGCATCCATGCCGGAAATGACGACGGTATATTCGCCGCGCGGTTCCTCTTTTTCAAGCCCGGCGAGCAGCTCGGAGAGGGGGCCGCGCGACACGCACTCGAACATTTTGGTCAGGTCGTTGGCCAGGGCGGCAGGACGGTCCCCGTAGACGATCAGCGCATCCTGGAGGAAGGCCTTAAGGCGGTAGGGGCTTTCGTAGAAAATCAGGGTGTGCGGGCTGGCAGCATCGACCTCCATGAAGCGCCGCCTGGCGCCCGGCTTACGCGGTGGAAAACCGCGAAAGGTGAAACTGTGCACCGGCAGCCCGGAAAGGATCAGCGCCATGACCACCGCCGAGGGTCCAGGGATGGCGGTCACCGGCAGGCCGGCGGCCAGCACGCCCCGCACCAGCAGGAAGCCCGGATCGGATACGGACGGCGTGCCGGCGTTGGTTACCAGGGCCACCGATTGTCCGGACTGGAGGATATCCAGGATCTTGGGCAGCACGCGCTCCTCGTTGTATTCGTGGAAGGCAAGCTGCGGCTTCTTAATCTCGAAGTGTTTGAGCAGCATCCCGGTCTTGCGCGTGTCCTCGCTGGCCACAAAGTCGACGCTCTTCAGCGTCTCCAGTGCCCGCAGGGTGATATCTCCCAAGTTCCCAATGGGTGTCGATACCAGGTAGAGCATGGGGTAAGTATAACATGGGGGATTAACCACGGAGCCACGGAGAGCACGGAGAAAGACAATTTTTTGGCACCTTGAAAAGCGAAAAATCCGGATTATAATCCTCCTTATTACTGGAGGCAGGCATGCCATTTGACCCAACACGCGACCGGATCGACCCGGATAAAATCGACTCTACGCCGCTGCGCCGGCCGAGCTACATCAAAGTTCGCGCCCCCGCCGGAGAGACGTACGAGTGGCTGCAATCTTTGTTGCGCAAGAAAGCCCTGCACACGGTGTGCGAGGAAGCCGGCTGCCCGAATATGGGCGAATGCTGGGGCAGCGGCACCGCCACATTCCTGATGATGGGCGACGTGTGCACCCGCACCTGCGGATTTTGCGACATCAAACACGGCCAGCCCTCGCCGCTGGATTGGATGGAACCGGAGCGCGTCGCCCAGGCGGTCAAAGCCATGGAACTCAAGCACGCCGTGATCACCAGCGTCAACCGGGACGAGCGCCGGGACGGCGGCGCGCCGATCTTCGCCATGGTGATCAAGCGCATCCGCCAGATCCATCCCGGCTGCTCCATCGAAGTCCTGATCCCCGATTTCAAGGGCAGCCTGGAAGCCCTGCGCATCGTGGTCGAGGCGCGCCCCGAAATCCTCAACCACAACGTCGAGACCGTGCCTAGATTGTTCAAGCTCGTCCAGCCCCAGGACCACTACGAATGGTCGCAGGCCACCCTGACGAACGCCAAGAAGCTCGATCCGGACGTGCTGACCAAGAGCGGCATCATGGTGGGCCTGGGCGAGACGATCGACGAGGTCAAAGAGGTGCTGTGCGACCTGCGCTCGTGGGGCGTCGAAATTGTCACCATCGGCCAGTACTTGCAGCCCAGCCGCCAGCACCTGCCGATCGCCCGCTATTACACCCTGGAAGAATTCGCCGAACTGCGCGAATACGGCCTGGGGATCGGTTTCAAGTGGGTCGAATCCGGTCCGCTGGTGCGTTCGTCCTATCACGCCGCCGAGCAGGTGCGGGCATTAAGCATCGTGCATAAGAAGCTGTATTCCAACTGAGAATTTGATTGCGAACAGACATCCGAAGTCTTGCAGACTTCGGATGTCTGTTAATCTTTTCCCCCCGCTCCAAGGGGGTCTGCGACCCCCGCCTCGGAGCCAGGCGCCTTCGCTGGTCGTTTTCGACCGACTTTACCGCTAAGGTCACAGACCCCAGCGGAGCGGTTGCTGGTATACCTACACGACACCCGGCCTACAACGCGCTGATAAATTCCAATACCCTTCCAATAGATTTGGAAAACACCGGGTCATCTGCGCTTGCATCCACCTCCAGAATAGGGCAGGCGGGGCGGGCGGCGCCGAGCCAATCCTCGAGCAAAGCCTCGATCTTGGGCAGGTCCGCATTGCCGGCAATGTCGATCTCGCGACTGCGGGCGTTGCGGCGAGCAATCAATACATCCAGAGGAACGTTTAGCCGGATCATGCCATCCGGCGTGGGCAGGAGACTGCGCAGCATTCCGTAAAGCCTGTCGCACAGGTCGAATTCGCCAATGGTGAGGTAGTTGTTCTGCAGGAACAGATGGGTGAAAATGTGGAAATCCTGGTCGAGGCCGCCGTCCTGCACGCCGGTTTCATCCAGGCTGCGGATCGTCCGTTCCTGCTCGGCCCGGTAGAGCAGGTAATCGACCTGGTTCTGGAAGGATAGGGCTTTCAAATCCTTCTGGAATGCTGCCTGGAAAGGACGCTCGGCGTGCTGCTCCAGGTAGGGGGTAAAACCCGGCTGGCGGCAAATTACTCGGGTAAGGGTGGTCTTGCCGCAGCCTCCGTTGCCGATCACTGCGATCAGTTTTCCCATTTCCACATGCCTCGTTACAGCCTGGCGCAGGCTTCCACAGCCAGCCAGAACAACATCTGGCGGCTGTCCTTGCGGTTGAGCCAGTCGCGCTTGTCCCAGCCCTCCGGCACCACCAGGTCGCCGCCGTAGACGAGCTGGCCGAATTCAACCCCGCGAAACTGGGCCACGGCAAAAAAGGCCGCGGCTTCCATTTCGACGACCTGGCAGCCTTCGGCAATGCGCTCGGCGCGCCTGGCGGCGGTCTCGCGGTACAGGCCGTCGGTCGTCCAGCTTTTTCCTTTCAGGAATTTGACCCCGTTCGCCAGAAGAGTCTGCTCGAGCGCTGCGGTGGGACCGGGGCTGGCACTGACCGCGCGGCCCGGCGGCAGGTAATGGTAAGACGTGCCCTCATCCCGTACTGCCGAATCCAAGATCACCGGGTGACCGGCCACAATTTCTTTTTGCAGGACGCCGCAGCCGCCGCAGGCAATGAACTTGCGTGCGCCTCCGGCGATGGCCTCTTCCAAAAACCCGGCTGCCAGGGGCGCGCCCACACCCGGATGGAACACCATCAGGTCCTGCCCCTGCCAGGACAGGCGGAAGATAGGGTTAGGCCCAATTTCCGAGGCCATCTTGCCGATTTTCACCAGCCGGCCTTCCGCCGCGAGCTGGCCGAGTACGTCCTGAAAGAAGCACAGCACCGCTCGTTGAGGAACGGGCTTTTCAATCCCCGGAAGGTACGGGTTGATGATTGCATCCGGTGCGGGATCGTATTCGAGGATCGGAACAGGGGTCATCAATCGTTGCCTTCCATCACAGTTGTTCTTATTCTATCCACCAATTCATTCACGGGAACGCCCGCCGCGCCGGCAATTTCCGCCTGTAGCCTGGCGATTGGTCCGCTCATGCTGCGAATCCGGTCCGCAAGACCGGGATAGCGCCCGCAAATCTGCTCAATGCGCTCCTCGGGCGTGACCAGGCGCCCGCCTTCGGCAAGCCGGTCGGCGAAGTAGACCAGCTTTTCCTCCCAGGTGTGCGGGGTGTTAGCGGTTTCCAGGGTAAGGATGCCGTGCCGGTGGGCGATCTCTGCCAGTTGGGGCAGGCCACGCTCGCGCAGCAGGCTGGCGGCAACCTCTCCATGGCCGGCGGCGGTGGCAATCTTCTGCGTCGAAATTTTAGCCAGGTCGTGCAGCAGCCCGCCGCGGTGGGCCAGGATGGGATCAACCGCCTGGCCTCGGGCCTGCAGCCAGGCCGCCAGCAGGTAGGCGATGGCGGCAACCAATTGCACGTGCTGCCACAGTCCGAACGTCATGCCCTGTTCGAGGCACCACACATGGCAGGTGCGCGGGTCCGGCAAGTCCAGGCTTTCCAGCGCCGCCGGCAGATCGGCCATGCGTATCAACTCGGCCTGGTGGAACGGGGCCAGGCCAGGGCAGGCGCTCCCGGTGCGCGTGTACCACACTGCCCGCCAGCCTGCCTGGCAGGCGCCGGAAACATCCGCCCAGAAATCGTCCCCCACCAACACCATCTGCCGCGGTGAGACTCCCAGGGCACGTTCGACCCCCACAAAGAAGCGCAGCTCGGGTTTGTGCGCATTCAGTTCGCGAAAGGTGAAAACGTGGCTGAAGTACCCGTCCAGCTCCACCCGTTTCAGCGCAGCCCGTACCTGGTCGGCGCCTGAATTTTGCGCATTCGTGACCACGACCATGCGGTAATGACCTCGCAACGCTCGCAGCGCTTCCAGCGCCCCGTCCACCGCCTTGACCTCCGGCCAATCGACCATGGCCCCGGAATAGCGCCGGTCTTCCTGCATCAGGGTGCCGCCCCAATCAAAGGCGAGGATTATCTCTTGAGGTTCCATATCCGATATTGAGTATAGAATCAGGTGTGATTGTCGTCAACTTCTACAGGTATAGGGAAAATTCGGCTTGTGGGCCGAATATGCCAGATTGGAAATTGAAACTGGTCAGCTCGCAATACCATTCCGAAGGGTGACTTATGATATAAATAAACTGTTCGATGCGGCGCAAACCAACGAACTGCCGAATCTGGAACACTGGCTGGCAATGTGGAAGGCGGAATAATTCTGGCGAGGGGAAATAATCGGAATGGAACCACAGTCTGACGTAAAAATGCGCGAGTTTTTCCGGCGCTTCAACCGGTTCATGTTGCTGCTCTGGCGCCTTGGCCTGGGTCCGTGGGTCAATTTTTGGCCTGATTTTACCGGGCGGATCGCTGTGTTGGTGCACACCGGTCGAAAAAGCGGCAAACGCCGGCTCACCCCGGTTAACTACGCCCTGGTGGATGGCGAAATGTACTGCACGGCAGGATTTGGCTCGGTTGCGGACTGGTACCGCAATATCCGCGCCAACCCGAAGGTCGAAATTTGGCTGCCCCAGGGTTGGTGGGAAGGGCAGGCCGAAGAGATCGAAGTGACGCAGGATTCGATCTACCTCATGCGCCAGGTGCTGATCGCCAGCGGCATCGTCGCGCCGATGTTTGGGGTCAGGCCCAAGGAGATGTCCGACGCGGAGCTGGCCCAGGCAATAGAGGGCTACCGGCTGATTCACGTACGGCGCACAGCAGCCTGCACCGGCGAAGGCGGGCCGGGGGACCTGGCCTGGTTCTGGCCGGCTGCCACCTTCGTCCTGGCTGCAATTCTCTGGCTGCGTCGCAAGAAATGAGGTTTACCAATGACCAATCGCAGCGCGTTTTGGCTTGGCGGCATCCTGATCTTGATCGGCCTGGTTTACCTGGCCGGTGCCTTGTTTCATATTGATGCCGGGTCTTTGTTGTGGCCGCTGATTTTGGTCGCGCTGGGCGCGTGGCTTCTTCTCAGGACGCGCCAGATCGGCCCAGGTACCTACGCCGATTTTCGCTTCATCGGAGATATTAAGCGCTCTGGCGCCTTCGTTTTAGCGCCGGAGGATACAGTCTTTTTCATCGGGGACGTGGACTACGATTTAACCCTGGCCCAAATCCCTTCCGGGGAAACACGTCTGAGAATGAACGGGTTTATCGGGGATGTCGATATATTTGTTCCCTCAGGGGTGGGATTTCGGGTAATATGCGTAGGTTTGGTATCTGACGTACACTTTTTAGGGCAGCGTCGTTCATCTTTTTTGTCGCCAGTAGATTTTACGAGTCCTGATTATGCCAGCGCGGATCGCAAGGTTTTCCTCGAAATGGGCTGGTTCATTGGAGACATCAATATCAAGGGAGGATGATCTTATGGATGCGATTCTTGCTGATCTAACCAGGGGAATTGATCTGACCGGTGATATCCCTACCGCCGTAAGCCGGCTTTTAACCCTGAAGGGTTTTCCAAAGACAATCCAGCACAGCCACCAGGTTGCCGAGGAAGCCGCCCGCCTGGCGGACCGTTTTCACGTTGACCAGAACAAGGCGATCATCGCCGGCTGGCTGCACGACATCAGCGTGGTGTTTCTGGTCCACCAGCGCATCGAGGTGGCGCGGCGCCTCGGGATCGAGATTTTGCCGGCCGAGGAGCAAAATCCGGTTCTCATCCATCAGAAAATTTCGGTCGTCATGGCCAGGGACCTTTTTAACGTCTCGGACACTGAGGTATTGAGCGCCATCGGCTGCCATACCACGCTCAGACCCCACGCCGAAATACTGGATAAGATTTTATTCGTGGCGGATAAGATTGGCTGGAACCAGACTGGCAATCCTCCATATATCATCGAAATGGCTGAGGCGGCTCAAAAAGATTTGAACCAGGCTGCATTTGTCTACATCCGCTCACTGGTCGAGCGCCAGACCAGTTTCTCCGATCCCCTCCACCCCTGGCTCGTTGAAGCCTATCGGGAGCTGAAACAGGTTCAGGCTTAATCCGAACCAATTTAGTTTTGGCGGCTGGCAGAGCCAGCCGCCAAAACTAAAAGTAATTCCTTCAGGCGTAATTTAATTTCTGCAGGATTTCCATCACGTCGCTCAACTTGCCGATTACCGCATCCGGCTGGATCGTATCCTCGTGGGCGCGGTTATCTGGGCGTTTGGCCCGCCGGGTGAGGTAAATTGCTTTGATCCCGGCAGACTTGGCGCCCAGAATGTCGGCGCCGAGCGTGTCGCCCACCATAACCGTCCTATCGGGCGAGGTATGCATAGCATCCAGGGCCATGTGGAAGATCTTGGGGTTCGGTTTACGGACGCCGGCCTCGGCTGAGATAAGAACGACATCAAAATAGCCTTCCAGGCCCAGCCTTTTCAAGATAATCTCGACATTCTTCTTGTCCGCGGAATTGGAAACGAGCCCCAGTCGGTATCCGGCAACTTTCAACCGCTCCAGCACAGGCAGCGTGTCCTCTTCCAGTTTCCAAAACGGTTGGGTAGCCGCGAATTTGATGTCCAGCGCGGCGCGCACGTCTGCATCGGGCACAGTGGCGTAGCCGGCCTCGGCGAGCAGGCTGCGCAGGAAGTATTCGGCCGTAATTTCGATAAAATCCGTGTCGCTTTTCGCCAGGAAGGCGCGGACGCGTCCGTTGAAAAGCTCCGCAAAACCTTCCGGCAGGCGGTATCCGGCATCCTCCATCCAGGCCTGCATCTCACGGTCGGATTGTGCCGAGGCTTCGCCATAATCTCCGTCGAAATAGACCAAAGTATCGCCCAGGTCGAACAGGACCGAATCGATCTTTGTCATTCTCTGTCCTAGTAGCCGCGTTCCACGTCGAACCGGTTTAAGAGCGGCTCTCCCTCCACGTAGCGCTGCAAGTTCTGGGCGAACATGGCAGCCGCCCGCTCGTTATAGCGCGGGCTGATGCCGCCGATGTGCGGGGTGATGATGACGTTCGGCATGCGCCATAAGGGATTTGCCGGCGGAAGAGGTTCTTCGGGGAACACGTCCAGGGCGGCTCCGGCGATCTTCTTTGATTGGAGCGATTCGACCAGGGCTGCCTGATCGACGATTCCGCCCCGGCTGAAATCGATGATGAAGGCGGTTGGTTTGACCGCGGCCAGCTCTTCGGCCCCGATCAAATTGCGCGTCGCCGGGCTGAGCGGGACGGCGACCACGATAAAATCGCATTCTTTGAGCATGGATTTTATGGCCTGGATCGGATACAGCCGGTGGAACAGGTTGCCCTCCGGGTCGCCGGTGCCTTCGGTGGCATAGCCTTCGTCACGTGGGTGCATGACGTCGCGCTTGGCTGCCAGGATGGTCACCCCCAGGGGCTGGAGTAGGCGGGCGATCTCGCGGCTTATGCTGCCATATCCCACCAGCCCCACTGTTGATCCGCGCAGCTCGCGCGGGACGAAGCGCTCCCAGCGGTCGCGCGGCCATTCCGCTTTCTGTTGGTTGAGGTTCAAGTCGGGCAGCCTGTGCCCCAGCGCCAGCATCATCATCAAGGCAAATTCGCCGATTTGCGGGGCAGCTGCGCCGCTCAAGGTGGTGGCAACCAGGTCCGGTTTCTTCAAAATCGGCGAATCGACCATGAAATCAATCCCGGCGTAATGGAACTGGATCCAGCGCAGGTGCGGCGCCTGGCTGGCGTTTGGCAGCAGCCGGTCGGTGTACAGGACTTCCGTTTTGACCCATTCTTCGGCGGTTATTTCCTCCAACCGCCGCACCAGCCGCTGGGTCAGCCGCAGGCGCGGCGAAATATCTTCGAGCTGAGCCAACTGGGGCTGGTTAAAATCGAGGGTGATCAGGACTTCAATCGGCGTGTCGTTCATGGGCTATTTTAAATAAATCCCTTCTGGGTCCAACTCGCTGCGCAGGATGCGCAGCTCTTCGGCGGTCGGAGGCTCGGTGCGCTCCAGGCGTTCGGCCACCTTGAGCGGCCAACCCGTGTTGGCGCTTGCCTCTTCGGTTGTGGCTCCCGGGTGGAGTGCGGTGAGTACCAACTCGCCGTTTTCGTCCGGCGACAAGATGCCCAGGTCGGTGACCACTGCTTGGGGGCCGCCGCCGCGCACGCAGGCAGCCTGGCGCTCGCCGCGCCCCGCCAGGAAGCCGGCGGAGGTTACAAAATCCACTTTCTCAGGGAAGCGGCGCTTCTGGTGGGGGGTCATGATGTAGCAGCGGTTGGCCCAGGCGGCGATTTCCTGTGAGCCGCCGGAGCCTGGCAGACGCACCTTGGGAGCTGCATAATCCCCGATCATGGTGGCGTTGATGTTACCGTAGCGGTCGATCTGCGCCCCGCCCAGGAAGCCAACGTCGACATTGCCGCGCTGCAGGTAAAGCGTGAAGATATCGTACATGCTGCACACGGCCGCCGCCCCGCTGACCAGGGTTGGATCGCCGATGGAGAGCGGCAGCCGCGCCGGCCGCGCTCCAACCACGCCGGCCTCGTAGATCATCAGCAGGTTAGGGGCGTGGGTGCGTCGTGCCAGGTTGCACGCCAGGTTCGGCAGCCCCACCCCCACAAACACCGTATCCCCATCCCTCAGCAGCCGGGCGGAGTTGATTGTCATGAGTTCAGCAGAAGTGTAGGAAAGAGTCATCAATTTAATCCACGAATTACACGAATTTTAACGAATTGCACGAATGGTTTTTGATAAAGATCAAATTTTGTAAACATCGGGTTTTGGCTGTGAAGGTTTTACATAATCTAAAGTGAGAATCCTGCGTTTCCATTCTAATTTTGAGGATCCAAAATTGATTAATAAGCCAAGTTTAAAACCGGTTGCTTTCAAGTAGTTGATAATTTGGGCTTCATCGATTGGGGTAAGCCTCTCAAGCGCTTTGAGCTCGATGATTATTTTCCCATAAGCAACCATATCTACAACGTATCCTTTTTTCAATTCAAGGCCTTTATATTGCAGGGACAGGCATTTTTGAGCCTCGAAGGGAATTTCTCGTTCTCTGAATTCGAGTTCCAGGGCTTCCTGATAAACTGCTTCTAAAAATCCGCAGCCGAGCTGGGTGTGCACCTCCATTGCTGCGCCGATTATCATGTAAACTTCATCTTTATAAAGCAGGTTATCAGCTATGCTTGTTTCTATACTCTCATCTGTGTCCACTTTTTTCCTCGAATCAGTATACTAACCTTCGGCTGAATTGTTCTTTACAAAAACGTTCCTTGTATAAAAATGCATACTCCTAATTATCACAGTATCCAAAATCTTCGTGCCCATTCGTTAAAATTCGTGAAATTCGTGGATCAATACTCCCCATAATTAACCGGCGCGGCCAGTTTTGGGCGGACACTAAGGCGCGTATGCACATCTGGGCCGAGTTTTTGCCAGTATTCGTTGCGGTCTTTGACGCCGAAGACCCACTCATCCAGGTAGGCTTGCACGGCGGAGGGGTCTTCGCTGATCCGGTCCCATTCGATGTAGAGGGCGTTGTCGCGGTCGTAATACCCCTGGGTGTAGGATGGGTGGGCGCAGAAGGGCACGTGCACCACTGCATCGACGATGAAACTGGGGATCAGCGTGCGGTTCGGATCGGAGCGGATAACCTCCTCGTCTACAATTTCCTCTGCGGTCACAATCACCCGTTCGGCGGCAAACGCCACCTCCTTCTGCTCGCCGATGATCCCCCAGATCTGGGCGTTGCCGCTGGCATCCGCCCGCTGCACATGGACGATGGCAACGTCGGGTTTGAGCGGCGGCACTACGATCACCTCGCAGCCCGAATAGGGGTCGGTCACCCGTTTGAAATTGGGATTGGCGCGTTCCAGGTCGGTAGCGGCAGTCTGATTCATCGGAATGAATGGTAGCCCCGCCGCGCCGGCCTGCAGGCGGCTGATCATGCTGAAATGCGAGTATTCTTCCCATTCCAGGCGTCCTGCCTCGATCTCGCGGCGCACGATGCGCAGGCTGCCCACCCCCGGGTTGCCCATGTACGAAAAAATGACCTTACGGGCACATCCCGCGGCAACCATCTGGTCGTAGATCAGGTCGGGCGTTGCCCGCGCCAGGGTGAGGTTCTTAATGCCCTGCCGGATGATCTCGTGGCCGGCTGCGAACGGGATCAGGTGGGTGAAACCGGCGCAATAAACGCTGTCGCCGTCGTGCACGTTTGCGGAAATGGCCTCGTTGAGCGTCACCAGCTTGGGCATGGATTATTTCCTCTCCCTTTTCTCTTTTTCCCGGATGGTTTCGTCTTTCTTTAAAATCTTATTCAGGCTGCGAAAGCGCGGGTTTGGCGGAGGCTCGGGTGCCGGGCTGGTGATGATCAGCAAAATTCCCATCAAGAACATGATCGTACCAATCACCAGAAAGTTGTAGTTGACCATCCGGGCCATGTCGGTCAGGACAAAGAAACCGATCATCCCAATCCCGATGATCAACATAAACCGGCCAATCCGCCGAGCCGTGTTCATTCCTTCTTGACCATGGTGCGGATCTGCTCGTGCATGTAAAGGGGCAGGTAGTAGAGGCCGCCGGCATTTTTGCCAGTGGAACCCGATCCCTTCCAACCGCCGAACGGCTGGAAACCGGGCCATGCCCCGGTCGTGGCGCCTTGCGGCCGGTTCACATAGGTAACGCCGGCTTCAATCCGGTCGTAGAACCAGTCGGCTTCCTCCA
Source organism: Anaerolineaceae bacterium UBA700 (assembly GCA_002298885.1). Next base: position 18,026 of record DBMK01000126.1, on the reverse strand, counting down.
GGTTGCCATAGAAACCGGCCGTCAGGCCATATTCCACCTCGTTGGCCAGGAGCATGGCTTCGTCGAGGCTCTTCACCCGGGCGATGGTGCTGATGGGCACGAACATTTCGCGCTTCCACAAGGGGTGGTCTTGCGGCAGGCCTGCGACCAGGGTGGGCGCACAGAAATAACCGCGGGCGAAATCCCCATCCTGCAATACCTTCCCCCCGGTCAGAATCTGGCCGTGTTGGTTAAGGTCTTCGGCGAAATTCTGGAAATCGCGGTAGCTACTGCGGTTGGCAACCGGCCCCAGGTAAACGTTGCGTTTTGTGGGGTCGCCGATGACCAAGCCGTTGGTCAGTTCCACCAGGCGGCTGACCAGTCTATCGTACATCGGCTCCTCGATATAGATGCGCGAGCAGGCTGAGCATTTCTGCCCCTGCAAGCCGAAGGCCGAGCGCAGGATGCCCAGGGCGGCCGTCTCAACGTCGGCATTGCGCGAAACGATGGCCGGATTCTTCCCGCCCATCTCGAGGATGGTCGGCCTGGGCCAACGGCCCTGGCTGAAATCGCGATAGATCTTCATGCCCACGTCGAAAGAACCGGTGAAGGTGATCCCATTTACTTCAGGCGAATCGATCAGGGCCTGGCCCAGCGTTCCGCCGGGGCCGGTGACGAAGTTGAAAGAGCCGTCCGGCAGGCCGGCATCCCGCAGGCACTCGGCGATCAGGCGCGAGGTCCAGGGCGTGTCGGAGGCGGGTTTGATGACCACCGTGTTCCCGGTCACCAGGGCGGCAGCAGCCGGTCCTCCGGTCAGCGCGCAGGGGAAATTGAAGGGGCTGACAACTACCCACACTCCATATGGCCGCAAGACGGAGAAATTGGAAGCCTGGTACCCGCTCAAGGGATCATGGCCCATTTCCATAACGTAGCCGTGGTTTGCTTCCATTCGCTCGCAGGCGTAGCGGAATAAGTCGGCGGTCTCGGCAACGTCCCCCAGGGCTTCGGTGCGGTTCTTGCCTACTTCCAGGGCAATGACGGCGGCCATTTCGTAGGTGCGCTCGTCCATCAAATCGGCGGCGCGGCGGATCAGGCGGGTGCGTTCCTGCCATGGGGTATGGCTCCAAGCCTGAAAAGCATTGCGGGCGGCGCGCAGGGCGGCCTCCGCATCCTGGGCATTCCCTTTTTGAAAGATTCCCAGGACGACATCTGTATCGGCCGGGTTGCGGTCTTCGAACTTCTCAGTAGAATAATATTCTTTGCCATTGATGATCATAGCGTGTTCGCGGCCGAGACCGGCCTTCACTTTCGCCAGCGCGCCTTCGAACAGCTCGTGCATTTCCTCCGGCGGATTGAACATCGTTGCATAGGTCAATTTAAAACTTGCTGTTGTCATCGCTTTCACCTCCTACCCAACGCTCTGAGTAACTCTAATGGTCAATAAATCAGTAAGATACCAACCCCTATTTTAGTCCAGGTAAACACGTTCGTCAAAGAAGAGCCATGCATGCTCCAATGGGGTAAAATTGTGCCAAAGGAAAAGTATGTGAAAAGAAGAATCCGGTTTACCAAAGCGGGCTGCCTGATCCCTGTGGCCATCCTGGTGGTCCTGTTTATCGTTCTATACCTTTCGACGACGGCCTTTCCGGGTTTTGGCGCACAGGGAGCCGATTTCTTGCGTAACATTATCGGCGACCAGGCGACGGCCCAGCTCGAAATGTTCATTTTCCAGGTCCAGGATTCAGTCCACCAGGTGGAGTACAGCCTGGGCCTACAAAAAGCCAGCGCCCCATGGCAGGCGGCCGCGGCCATCCCATCGACGGTCCCTTCGGCGACTGCTGCGCCGACCCTGATTCCGCCGACCGAGGCTGCGACCGAAGCCTCACGACCAGCGACCCAATCTGTTACGCCGACGCCGCTGCCGCCCTCGCCCACACCTACGGCCGCGCCCTGGGAGCCGCCGCCGGTTACCGCCCTCGGTTCCCTGGAGGGGGAGGGGTTATGGACGCCGTACATCAAAGACGATGCGGGCAAGACGGTAGCATTCCGCACCTTCATCCAGCCGGACCCCAGGCGCCCATACACCCTGGTGGCGATCGTGGCGTTCGATTTAACGCGCACGCGCCTGGGTTACGTTCTGGGCACGATCGATCCCCGGATCAAAGGTACGCCCACGCCCAAGCGGGACGGCATGATTCCCGCAGCCGATTTCAAGCCGGACCTGCTGCTGGCAACTTTTAATGGCGGCTTCAAAGGGGAACACGGCGGATACGGCGCCATGTCCGGCGGAATCACCGCCATCCCTCCCAGCGAAAAATTGGCCACCGTTGCTATATACGATGACGGGACGATCAATATCGGCGAATGGGGAAAAGATATTCTGCCCTCTCCGCGCATGGTCGCCTGGCGCCAGAACTGCCGGCTCATCATCCAGGATGGGAAGATCAATCCCCTGGTATACGTCGATTCGTCGTTATATTGGGGGGCCAACCTCAATGGGGCGACGGTCACCTGGCGCTCCGGTATTGGCATCAGCCCGGATGGCAACACGCTGTATTACTTTGCCGGACCGAGCATGCGGGCCGATATTCTGGCCCAGGCAATGATGGCTGCCGGGGTCAAGGCCGGCATGCAGTTAGACATCAACAATTACTGGGTGCATTTTACTGCTGTGCGTTCCGATGGTACCAAGATGATCGCCGATCCGCTTTTTCCGGAGGATATGAAAGCCGACGTGGACCGCTACCTGAAGGCATATGCCCGGGACTTTTTCTACGTCGTCTTGAAGAATCCTTGATGCGCAACCGGGGAGCAGTTCAAACCGTCGAGGCGGCGCAAATTGCTTCCATCCAATCCGGCGAACTTATTTCGCAGGCGGTGAAGACATGCCAGAAGACATTCGGGGACTGACTACCAAAGAAGCCGCAGAGCGCAGGGCGCGCGGCCTGGGCAATGACGTTAAGATCCAGACCAGCCGGTCTTATCCGGAAATTATTCGCGAGAATGTATTCACCTTTATCAACAACATCCTGTTTGGCCTTGGGATTGCCCTGGTTCTGGTCGGGCGGACCAGCGATGCGGTGGTTTCGGTGGGGATCATCATGATCAACGTCGTGGTCAGCGTGGTGCAGGAGGTGCGCGCCAAGCGAACCCTGGACCGGATTGCCCTGCTGACGCGCCCGCAGGCAACCGCGGTGCGGGATGGCTCCGAAAAGACGATCGACCCTTCTGAGCTCGTCGTCGGCGACGTTTTACTCGTACGCGCCGGCGACCAGATTGTGGTTGACGGTGAAGTGCGCCAGGGCCAGATGGAAGTCGACGAATCGCTCTTGACTGGCGAATCGGACCTGATCCCCAAGGCGGTGGGCGAGCGCGTCCTGTCGGGCAGTTTTTGCGTGACGGGCAGGGCTTATTACGAAGCCCAGAAGGTCGGAAAAGACAGCTTCGCCAACCAGCTAACCCGCGAGGCGCGCGCCTTCCGGCGCGTACGCACGCCCATCCAGCAGGAGACCAACCTGGTCATCCGCATCCTGCTGCTGATCGCGGTCTATTTCGAGTTCATGCTGTTGGTCTCCTCACTGCTGAACGGGGTTTCGGTCGTCGAGAGCATCAAAATGTCGGTGGTGATTGCCGGGCTGGTGCCGAACGGGTTGTTCGTGGCCATCGCCCTGGCGTATGCCCTGGGCGCGGTGCGCATAGCCGGGAAGGGCGCCCTGGTCCAGCAGTCGAACGCAGTCGAATCGCTGAGCAACGTCAACGTGCTGTGCCTGGACAAGACGGGCACACTCACCAGCAACCAGATCCGCTTCCATGCTTTGTGCCCCCTGGAAAGCACTGAACCGGAGCTGCGGCGCATGCTGGGCGATTTCGCTGCCAGCGGCGCTACCGGCAACCGCACCAGCGAGGCAATCGCGGCAGCCTGCCCCGGTTCGCCGCGCCCTCCAGTGGAGGAGGTGCCGTTTTCTTCCGAGCGTAAATGGAGCGCGCTTTCATTTGCCGACGCGGACATGAAGGGCACTTTTGTGCTCGGCGCGCTCGAAATGCTCCAACCGGGATTGAAACCCGGCGCGGCTGCGGATGGCCAGGCCGCCGCCTGGGCGGACGAGGGGCTGCGCGTGCTGATGTTTGCCTACTGCCCAGAGATCGTGCCGCTTCTGGGAGAGGATCGTAAGCCACAGCTCCCCAGGGAACTGACGCCGCTGGGCCTGGTGAGCTTGAGCGATGTGCTGCGCCCGGAGGCCCAGCAGACCCTGGCTGCATTCGCCCAGGCCGGCGTGAAACTGAAGGTCATTTCCGGCGATAATCCACAGACGGTCGCTGCATTGGCCCGCCAGGCCGGCCTTGGCCCGGACCTGGTCACCATCTCCGGGTTGGAGCTGGACGGCTTGAGCCCGGCGGAGCTTGCCGAGAAGGCTGAAGAAGGCAATATTTTCGGCAGGATTACCCCGCGCCAGAAAGAATTGCTGGTAGAGGCGCTGCGAAGCAAGGGCCATTACGTGGCCATGACCGGCGACGGGGTGAACGACGTGCTCTCGCTCAAACAGGCCAACCTCGCCATCGCCATGCAGAGCGGCAGCCAGGCCACACGGGCCGTGGCCGACATCGTCCTGATGGGTGATTCGTTCTCGTCTCTGCCGTTTGCCGTGCGCGAAGGCCAGCGGATCATCAACGGCATGCACGATATCCTCAAGCTGTTCCTGACGCGCACCTTTTTCGTGGCGCTGGTAATCCTTTCCACCAGCATCCTGGGCGGATTCCCCTTCTCCCCCAAGCAGTCATCCGTCCTGGCGTTTTTGGCAGTGGGCCTGCCGACCATTGCACTGGCCGCATGGTCTCGCCCCGGTCCCACTCCCAAGGGCAGCATGATGCGCCGCATGCTGCACTTCGTGCTGCCGGCCTGTTTAATGATGAGTATTTTCGGGCTGCTGGTTTTTGCTGGTTTCCTGGTGGAGGGTTTTCAGGAATATTTCCTGGCGCACCCGGATTCAGACACGGCGACTATCGTGGCGAACGTCCTGCCTATCGCCCAGACCGCCTTGACCAGCTTCAGCATCCTGTGTGGCCTGGCCTTGCTGGTGTTTGTTGAGCCGCCCAGCCGTTTCTGGGAGGGCGGGGATGTGCTCACTGGGGACCGCCGCCCGTCGTTCCTGGCCCTGGCGCTGTTTGTGGTCTTTATTATTTTCCTGTCAGCAACCGGATTCAGCGGCGCCTTCGATTTTGCGCCGCTCAGCATCCTGGAATATGCGATTATTCTGGCTGTGGTGATCGTGTGGGCGTTTGTGTTGCGCTGGACCTGGCGTTCCAAGCTGGTCGAGCGCTTTTTCAGCCTGGATTTACAGGGCTGATCCTGCTTTTTTCGGCAAATTCAATCTTAAAATGGGTGCCGCCGGTGCGGTCCAGGCTGGCGCGCCCTTTCAACTGTCTCACCAGGATGTTCACGAGCTGCAGCCCGAGCGTTTCCGTATTCTCAAAATCGAGGTCCAGCGGGATGCCGACCCCATCGTCCTCGACGGTTAACAGGTAGTTGGTTTGGTCGGGGTCCGCGCTGAGCGCTTTCAACCGGATGGCGATGGTCCCTTTACTTTCGTGAGGGAAGGCGTATTTCAGGGCGTTCGTCACCAGTTCGTTGATGATCAGCCCGCATGGGATGGCCGCATCCACACCGAAAAAGACGTCCGCCAGGTCCAGCACGATTTCAATGTTCGGATTCTTGGAAAAAACCTGCACCAGGTTAGTGGTGAGCTTCTCGACGTACTCCTGGTAATCGATCCGGGCCAGGTCACGGGATTGGTACAGCTCTTCGTGGATCAGGGCCATCGAGCGCATGCGCGACTGGGCTTCGTAGAACAAGGTCAGTGTGTACGGGTCCTGAATGTAATCCGCCTGAAGGCTGAGCAGGCTGGTCATCACCTGTAAGTTATTTTTCACCCGGTGGTGGATCTCGCGCAGCAGAACTTCTTTCTCGCGCAGGGCCGTGTTTACCCGTTCCTCGGCCTTCTTTTCGGCGGTGATGTCGCGCAGAACCGTGATGGCGCGCTCGGCCCGTCCGTTCTCGATGATCGGCACGATGTCCGTATCGTAAATGTATTCTTCCCCGTTAAAATTACGCTCGGCGATGAGGTTGATCTGCTCGCCGGTCTCGAAAACGCGCTGGTACAATCCGGTGATATCGGAGCCGAAATTGGGGAACGCCTCGAGGAAAGTCATTCCCAGGATATCGGGCGCCAGGCCAACTTTCTCGTTCCGCAGGCGCAAAGAACGGTTCTGCAAGATGATGCGCTGATCGCGGTCGACGACGTGGATCAATTCTTTAAGTGAATCGACCGTGGCGCGGTACAGTTTTTCAGAAAAACGCAATGCCTCGTCCGCCCGTTTGCGTTCAATTGCCATAGCCACCTGGGTGGAAACGAAGGTCAGGATTTCCAGCTCTTCCTGGTTGAAGCGGATGCCTTCGGTATAGCTCTGCACGGCCATCACGCCGATCGTACGCTCGCTTATTTTAAGCGGAACGCCCAACCAGTCTACAGAGGGAGCGCCGATTTCATCGGCTGCGCCGATCTTGACCAGATCGCTGAATTTGGCTGGGTCCGCCAGCACCGGGTTTCCCGTGCGCAGCACGTATTCGGTCAGGCCGCGGCCCAACTTCTGCACTGGGGGAGGGGGATCGTACTGGTCCACCCAGTAAGGGAAATCGAGGGTTTCATCTTCCGGGTTGTACAGGGCAATGAAAAAATTTTCGACGTGCATCAGGCTGCTCAGGGCGCGGTGAATCTCCTGGAACATCGCCGGCAGGTCTTTGGCGGAGTTTGCTGCCTGAGAGATCTTATAGATCACGGCCTGGACAGCCTCAAAACGCTTGCGGGCAGTGATATCCAGCATAATGCCCTGCACGCGCACCGGCTCGCCGGGATCCTGGATGGATACAGCATCGTCGCTGACCCACACCGTGCGGCCGTCGCGAGCGATCAGGCGGTATTCGGCGTGGAAAACGGATTGGGTGTCGACGCTCTTGCGCCAGGCCGCCAGCACCCATTCTCTGTCCGCAGGGTGCAGGCAGTTCTTCCATATCCGCGAGTCGCCCATCCACTCCTCGCGGGTATAACCGAGGAGCGATTCGATCATCGGGCTGGCGTAAATGACTTTTCCGGGGTTGTCTTCCTGGAGGACGTACGTAAAAGCCGGGTTATGTTCCAGCAGGTCCCAAAGCGAAACTTTATTATCCATCGGCTTGCGCCTCAAGCCAACTGGAAGACGCAGTTGCGCCCGGCGTTTTTGGCCTCATACATAGCCTTATCCGCCCGGGCCAGGAGCACCTGGAAGTCTTCGTTTTCGTCGCGTAGGGCTGTGACCCCCAGGCTGACGGTCACCCGAATTTTTCCGTCGCGAGTCGAAACCGGCGACGCCTGGATTACCGTCCGCAGCCGTTCGGCTACCTGCTGGGCGCTTTCCAGATCGGTATCCAGCAGCAGAATGATCAGTTCATCCCCACCTTCGCCGCCGTAGCGGCCAGCCAGGTCGCGGCCTTTGATGTTGTTGCGGCAGCGGTCCGCTACCACGCTGATCACTTCATCGCCAATGTGGTGGCCGTAGCGGTCGTTGATGTCCTTGAACGTGTCGATGTCCATCCAGACCATTGACAGCGCCAGGTTGTTGAGACGGGCGAATTCGACCTGCTGGCGTCCCAGCTCGAAGATGCCGCGCCGATTGTACAGGCCGGTCAGCTCGTCGGTGATCGACAGCCGTTGGATCTCGGCATACAGCTTGAGCTTGGTAATCGCCAGGGCCACCTGGCTGGCAATTTCCTGACCCTGGATGGCATCGTCCAATGCGAAGACGTGCTTTTCCTTGAAACCAACCATGATGACGCCCAGCTTTTGATCGCCGGCGATCAACGGCACTGCCAGGAAGGAGCGCAGCGCCAGCGCCTTTTCCAGTTGCGGGTCGGTTAGCCCGGATACAGGGATATCGTCGACAATCACCGGCTCGCACGTCCTCAACACGGTTACTGCCAGGTTGCGCTCCGCCAGCCCAAAGCGGAAAGTCTTGAACGTGTCGACGGCGTGCCCAAATGCCGCCGAAGGAACCAGCGCTTTCTGCACGTCGTCCCACAGCGTAATGTACGTACCATCGGCATGGTATAAATCAGTGATCACCCGCCCAATTTCGGTCAGGCTTGTTTCCAGGTCGGTCAAATTGATCGCCGCCTGTGTTACCTGGATCAGCAGCGCCAGGTAGCGGGCGCGTTTTTGCGATTCTTCGAACAGGCGCGCATTTTCGATAGCCAGGGCGGCCTGGTCGGCAAAAGCCTGCAGCCGCTCACAATCGGAGGGGGTGAAGAAATTGGAAGTCTCGCTGCCCAGGTTCAGCACCCCCATCGTCTGGCCTTTAATGCGGATAGGGGCGGCGATGAGTGAGTGGATCCATTCCAACGTGGGAGATATTTTTTCCAGTTCCAGGCTGCGGAAATCGGGGATCACGACCGGCACACTACTCTCCATGACCGGGTGGATGAAGTCGAAATTTCCCCAGGGGATGGAAGCGCCCAAAGTGTTATCGCCAATTTCACCCAGCCGGCCGCTGGCGCGCACCACTCGCAGCAGCGTGCCTTCGACCAGCATGATGGTTGCGCCGTCGTGAATAACCACCCGCCCGACGTTATTCAAGATGCGGTTGAGCACTTCGTCCAGAGAAAGCGTGCTGTTAAGCACGGCTGCCGTATCTCGCAGAGCCTCGGCCAGAGCGCGCTGCTCCTTCTCGGCAATCTCCATGTTTTTGCGGTCGGTAATATCCTGGCACAAGCCAAAGGTGCCGGCGAAAACGCCGTCCTTGAACCAGGGCGTGGCAGTGACCGAGATAGTCCGTTTTTCGCCATCCATACGCACAATTTCGAGCTCGTACACGCTTTTCTGACCCTGCCGGCGCTTTTCGGCCTCTTCGCGTTCTTTCTCGCGGAATCCGGGGGCAATGAAATCGAGCATTACCCGCCCCACCAGGTTGCCGCGCGGTGCACCGAGGGTGGTCTCCATGGCCGGATTTGCAAAGATAAAAATTCCTGCCGGGTCCAAAATGCCCAGGCCCTCGCCCTGGTTTTCGACCAGGGTGCGGAATTGTTCCTCGCTTTCGCGCAGGCGCCTTTCGAGGACGTGCTTGTTCAGCGCCATTTCGATGTTGGTAACCAGGGTTCTTTCTTCAAAGGGCTTGAGCACGTACCCAAATGGGTCGGTCACCTTGGCGCGCTGCAGAGTCGGGGCGTCTGCGTAGGCGGTCAGGAAGATGACCGGGATGTTGATGCTGGAGCGGATTTGGTGGGCAGTCTCTACGCCGTCCAACGGGCCTTCGAGCTGGATATCCATCAGGATCAGCTCCGGCTTCAGCTCTTCGGCGGCGCGGATTGCATCGAGGCCGGATAATACGGCCCCGCAGATCTGGTAGTCGTTCCGCTTTAGAATTGTCTGGATGTGGCGGCTGATGATGCCATCATCTTCGACAATTAAAATTTTGGCACGTGGCAAGCTATGGTTTCTCCCTGAAAATGCCAGTTTAAAGGTAGGGCGATCACTTACTTACAAAGGTGCATCAATTTCTTATTGACCATTATATATGCAATGGTATCGATCCGGGAGCCGCTGTAAACACTTTGCAAGTGACCCTTGCGGAATTGTAAGTAAAGTAGAAAGGGCAGTGATGTGTTAGTCCAGGCTAGCGCTTTTCAACAATTACCGTGTATTTTACTCTATTGCAGGATCGGGAAGGTTTGCGCCCAGCCGGCTGGCACCCTGAATTTTCCCAGGCCAAAAACCGAAAGGGCGAGAGAACCGAGCAGCAGCGCCAGGCCAAGTCCAATGACAATCCGGTCCCGCCGCCGGTAGGTGAGCTGCTGCAGCCAGGTCCTGGCGCCGATCCCAAAGGCGCGCAGGTCCATTGCGTCGATGATATCCTTGCTTCCGGCAATGGCGTGGATGGTCACCAGATTTACCTGGATGGATATGTTTTTAATGGCAGGCTCAACCCGGCTCCGGTATCTAAAGGTTAAGTTTTCGATCGCCAGGGGATAAACAGTCGCCATTTCTCTGCCCTAAACGAAGATGATTTTTATTTATAGCACGCCTGAATGCAGAAATCAAACACATTTTTTATTTTCGATGAGCTGAGGCGCAGTCCCGCAGCTCATCGAAAATAAATTACATATTTTTTACATCTGGCGCATAGCTCCATAACAGCCTGCGGCTATATTCAGTTTGCAGGCACAAAAGCGTTTGAAATATATATCTCGTCACCTTTCTCAAAGGAGAATTTCGATGAAAATCTCAAGGATCTCAGCAGGAATTCAACGCGGGCTGGTCGTAATCTTGATACTGACCAGCTTGTTGAGCCTGGGAACCGGCGGCGCCCTGGCGCAGCCGGCCGACCCCGAGGCTGCGCCCCAGAATACGCTCGAAGGCAGTGTAATGCTGGACGCGGGCGGCGCGCCGGCAGGCGCTGCCGTGGTTGCCTGGCGCGGCGGCCATTCCACCTCGGCGCCCGTCCAGGTGGACGGCAGTTATTCGATGAAACTGGGCAGCGGGACCTGGAACGTTACTGTCTCTCCCGGCGCGCCGACTACTTCCTCTCCAACTTGGGTCTACAGCGCCGGGCCGCAGGCGGTTACGTTTTCGGCGAATCCAGACCCGGTTAATCCCACCCAAACGCTGGATTTCACTGCCGTTTTAGCGACCGGGAGCGTTACTGGCAAGCTCCTGGCTCCCGACGGCAGCGCCAATTTCTCCGCCCCCAACCAGGTGTGGGTGCGGGCGGAAAACCAGGAAGGCATCGGCAATACCGTCCTGGCTGATCCGCTCACCGGCGCGTTCTCAATTAACGTCCTGCCGGGCGATATCTTGCTCAAGCTGGCCTTCCAGAATACGGATTGGGCCGCGCCGATTACCCTGTCCGGTTCGCAGTGGACGGTGAGCGGCGGGTCGGCCACGGACGCAGGCAGCTTGCAGTTGTTAGCTCGCCAGGCCAGAATAACCGGGGCGGTCGTCGACCAGGATGGGCACACGGTAACCGGTATGCCGGTGCGCGCATGGCGCGTCGACGGCGCCGAGACGGCCCAGGCTGTCAGCGATGCCTCCGGAAATTACAGCCTGGCGCTCATCCAGGGCGTCTGGGAAGTCCAGGTGACGCCTTTACCGGCTTCACCTTACGTCCCTGCCCAAGACCCCCAACGGATTGTGCTGCTCGTCCCCACTTCCAGCGCGGTGCAGCCGCTGGCAGTCGACCTGGCCGACGTGACCGTGAACGGTACGCTGGTCGATAAGAACGGCGCGGCGGTCGGCGGGCTGGATGGGCACGTCTTCGCCATTTACCCGGATGGCGTACGCTGGCCCCAGTTCGGCCCGGGCGCGGCCATCCAGAGCAGTGCATTCACGCTCAAATTGTCGACCCACGTTTCAAAAGAGTATAAGCTGAAGGCATCCTTCCCGTCGACGACCGGTTACAGCGCCATCGCGGACGTCCACCTGACGAATCTCCAACCCGGCCAGACGATCAGCGTAACCCTGCCGGTTGCGCTCGACAACTCGTCCATCAGCGGGCGCCTGCTGGACCACGCTACCGGTCAGGCTAAAACCGGCTTGCCCGGCGCCGTGTACGGGGCTTCCGACAGCGGCGCCTTGAAGCGGGTCAAAGTGAACCCGCTGGATGGCAGCTATTCCATCGCCGCAGCGGCGACAGACACCTCCGGCCACGGCGGGACGTTCTGGTACCTGCACGCCTTCGTCGATCCGACCACCGGATGGACGGTGATGAAGCCGCGCAACGAAAAGGTGTTCCTGCCCTACAATAACGGCAGCGGCGCCGACGTGACCGCCGACTTCAGTGTTGCGCCGGTCAATGCGGTGCTGAGCGGGCGCGTCCTCGATCCGCAGGGAATCCCGGTGCCGGGCGCCAAAGTGACCGTTGTCGAGCAGGGTGCTGCAGCCGGGACGGCCTTCCGGCGCTGGGCGCTGACCGGCCCGCAGGGACGGTTCACGATACCGGTGACCGCCGGAACGTATAAAGTCAGCGTGGATTTCAGGAATTGGATTGCGCCTGTGCCCCAAATTGTGACCGTCAATGCTAACCAGAATAAAGACCTGGGAGACTTGCAGTTCCGCGCCCGGGACGCCGCCATCAGCGGCCAGGTCAGCTATAACGGCGCTCCGCACGCCGCCTTCATCCGGGCATATTCCGACAGCGGCGGCCACGTGACCGGCCTGGCGGGTGACGACGGCAGGTACATCCTGAGCGTCAACGCTGCGGACACCTGGCACGTTCAGGCCGTAAGCGAGGATGGATCGACGTTCCTCAAGAGCGAGGTCCTAAAGGTCCTCACGGTCAAGGGCGCTAATCCGGGCAATGACCTGGCCCTGCAGGCCAGTGAAACCCTGCCCGAAGGCATCATCTTCACCTTCGATGCTTCCGAGGACCAGACCTTTACCCTATCGAATGGGGCGCAGGTGATCATCCCGGCCGGAGCAATGGCCGTCAGCGGAAACGTCACGCTCATCGTGCGCCCGCTGGCCGAGCTGGCGGATGACGGCGGGGCGCAGCCGGTCAGTTTCGGCTATCGCCTGTACGCTTTCGATCAGAACCACCTGCCCATCGATCGCTTCAATGGCCCCGTCACCCTGAGCATGCCCTTCACCGCTGCCCAATTAATCGCACTGGGCGTCTCTCCCGAAGCCCTGGTGCCCAGCTATTGGGACGTGGCCACCCAAAGTTGGAAGCCGGTGCCGAATTACAGCCTGGAGGTGGGTTCAGATGGCAGCGGCAGTCTCAACCTTGCCGTCGAGCACTTCACCGACTTCGGCATGCTGGCCACCCCGCTGCCGTTCAAGAACTTCGTGCCGGCAGTTTTTTAGGTTCTACTAAAAAGGCTGCGTGCGGGAACCTCCGCACGCAGCCTTTTTTTAATCTTCGGATTTGATCGGATGGTCCAGCGCATTCTGGCGCACCAACTGGGTGATCTGCTGCTCCATGCGCCGCAGGCGCGAGCGGGTGGCGACTGCATAGAACAGGCTGGCGATAATGAACAGGTAGAAGAGCAGGTCGGCCCCGCGCCCGATGCCCAACAGGTTGGCAATGATCGAAGAAAGCTGCGGGTCGATGACCAGCACGATGCCGATGGCCGCACAGGCCAGGTACACCAGGCGGTCGAGAAAATCTGTCCGCAAGCGGTAAATGTAAAGGATAAAGAGGATGAGAGCCCCGATCAGGATCACCTGGCTGAGCTGGATGTTCATCGGATTTTGCCTCCCAATATTTCCCACAGGATATTGATGCCGTTCAAAATCGACTGCCCCTTGTGCAGCGAATATTGCGTATATTGGATCGCCACGGGCACTTCGGTGTAGCGCAGGCCGTACAGGGCAACCTGGCTCAAGATTTCGGAGGCGTGCGCCATGCCGTTCTGGCGGATGTGGAGGCGGGCCGCGGCGGAGCGGGTGAAGGCGCGCAACCCGTTGTGCGTATCCGTGAGGTTCATCCCCGTCATGCGTCGGGTGATGAAAATGGCCAGCGCCAGGACGGTTTTTTTTAGCCAGGGAATATTTTGCGCCTGCCCGCCTTGCATAAAGCGCGATCCCAGGGCAACGTCGAAGCCGTTTTTCAGGGCCGCTTCCAGGCTGGCGATGGAGGCGGGGTCGTGCTGTCCATCGGCGTCGAACGTGACGATGATTTGGACAGCCGGGTCTTTTAGCGCAAAGGTGATTCCGGTCTGCAGCGCGGCTCCCTGGCCTAGGTTGGTGGCGTGGTGCAGGATCGTCACCGGAAATTGGCGCGCAACGTCGAGCGTGGCATCGCTCGAACCATCGTCCACCAGGATTACCGTATAGCCGAACGGACACAATCCCGCCAGCACCTGGCCGATTGCAGGGGCTTCGTTGTAGGCTGGGATGACCACGGCGATATGGGTTGAATTGCTCATCATGGAGATCTTTTGCCAGTATACCATAACCCGTTGTGCGCTTTTAGCGTAACCAATCCCGCATCCGGGGTTAAACTATTCATAAATAATTAAAACTAGATGAGTATTCCCATATTTGGATTACTCTTGTATACTATGAACTGGAGCCCATCACAGAAATCGAATATAGATTTTCGGCGCAAGCATTTGGATAAATCACGGCAGGCCAGCTTCATTTTTTAAACTGCACAATGATAAGGAGATTATCCGTGCGACACACCATTAAGGCTTTATTACGCTTAGCTCGTTACAAAGAATATACTTTTTTTGTCACCATTACTACGCTCTTAGGGGTCGCTGCTGCCCACGGCCAGGTCAGTTGGAAATTCTTGGGAATCTGGGTGGCTAACTGGCTGGCGGTAGCCTTTGCATTTATGATTAACGATGTCGAAGATGCACCGGACGATGCTCTCAACCCGCTCAAGATAAACCGCAACCCGGTTTCGGCCGGCGATCTTTCCTCGCGTACGGCGTCCCGGGCTTCTTGGGGGGTGGCCATGGTTTCGGCCGCCCTGTACCTGATCCTTGGATTCTGGCCGGCGGTGCTCGGTTTGATCAGCCTCACCCTGGGCTACCTTTACTCCTGGCGGGTGATCCGCTTCAAGAACATGCCGTTCATCGACCTGGCCTCGCACTGCATGATGCTGGCTGGGCTGCAGTTCCTGCCGGCGCTGCTGGCTTTCGATCCCCACCCCGACCTGGAATGGATCTTCCCGTTTGTCTTTATCGTCGCCATCAGCCTTTACGGCGAGCTGTTCAACGAGCTGCGCGACCTGGAGGGAGACCTGGCTGCGGGGCTCAACCATACAGCCAGCAAGCTGGGTTACAAGCCCACCTACTGGATGATGATGAGCCTGCTCTCGGTGGGCATCATTTGCGGCCTGATCACTTTCTTCGTGCTGCGCATTATCCCGCCCTGGGTCGACGTAACCCTGGGCGTGCTGGCCCTGGTGCTGCTCATCCGCCCTGCCCTCAAGGCTCGCCGCCACCGCTCTGCGCTTGCCATGCAGGAATCCTTCCAGAAACCGCTCGAAGCCGCGGCGGCCCTGGCGCTGCTGGCTCAATTCGTCTATCCCTGGCTCAACCAGTTGGTCAACTGGGGCGCCCTGCTGCGCTTAAATATTTTCTAGAAATATTCTTCTCTTTCAAAAAAATGGGTTGTGTGCGGCATTGCCGCACACAACCCATTTTTTTTGAAAGTGGTAGAATAATTCTCTATGGATCTCTTCGACCATGCCGCCCAGGAACAGATTGAGCAAGAAGCGCCCCTGGCCGCCCGCATGCGGCCACGCAACCTGGATGAGTTCGTGGGTCAAGAGCACATCGTCGGAGCCGGCAAGCTGCTGCGGCGGGCGATCGAAACCGACCGCCTGTTTTCCTCGCTCATTTTCTTCGGCCCTCCCGGCACGGGCAAAACCACCCTGGCCCAGGTGATCGCCAACCACACCCAGGCCCATTTTGCCAACATTTCGGCCGTGCTGGTGGGGGTTGACGAGCTGCGCAAGGTGATTGCTGAGGCCAGACAGCGCCGCAAGATGTTCCAGAAGCGCACCATCCTGTTCGTGGACGAGGTCCATCGTTGGAACAAGGCGCAGCAGGATGCACTGCTCCCGCACGTCGAGGGCGGCCTGATCACGCTGATCGGCGCCACCACCGAAAATCCCTATTTCGACGTGATCGCCGCACTGGTATCGCGCTCGCGCGTATTCCAGATGCTGCCGCTGACCGCCGACCACCTGGGGATCATCCTGGACCGGGCGCTGGCCGATACCGAGCGCGGCTACGGCCAAAAAACGATCCTCTTGGACCCGGACGCCCGCCAGCACCTGGTCGGCCTTTCCAATGGGGACGCGCGCAACCTGTTGAACGCCCTGGAGCTGGCGGTCGAAAGCACGGCCCCTGGCCAAGGCGGCGAGATCCACGTGACCCTGGCGGTGGCGGAAGAGTCGATCCAGCGCCGGGCGGTGGTCTACGACAAGAACGGCGACGCCCATTACGACACGATCTCGGCCTTCATTAAATCAGTGCGCGGCTCCGACCCGGATGCAGCTATCTACTGGCTGGCCAAGATGCTGGCGGCAGGCGAGGAACCGCGTTTCATCCTGCGCCGCCTGATCGTCCTGGCCGGGGAGGATATCGGCCTGGCCGATCCACAGGGGTTGGTGGTGGCCACGGCGGCGGCCACGGCATTCGAATATATCGGCATGCCCGAGGGCATTTACCCGATTGCCGAAGCCACCCTGTACCTGGCGACCGCGCCCAAGTCCAATTCGGCCGGGGCGGTTTTCCGCGCTCAGAAGTGGATCGATGAGCACGGATTGGGCGCCGTGCCGACCCACTTGATGGATGCCAACCGCGATTCGCGCGGCCTGGGTCACGGTCAGGGCTATCAATACCCGCACGAATTTCCGGGTCATTTCGTGGCCCAACAATATCTACCCAAGGATGTGCAGGGCAACGTCTTTTACAAGCCGTCCGACCAGGGCAACGAGAAACAGATCCTGGAGCGGCTCGAAAAGTGGCGCAAGGCCCAGGCAGAGGGTCTTAAATCTGCCGCAGAGAAAAATGCCAGTAATCCTCCTGATCCGCCACGGCGATAACGGCCTGATGCAGAAATACCTGGTGGGCCGCTCGCCGGGCGTCCACCTCAACGATAAGGGCCAACAGCAGGCCCAATCGCTGGTTGCTTTGCTGGCTGATGCTCCGCTCAAGGCCGTCTACAGCAGCCCGCTGGAACGCGCCATGGAAACAGCGCTGCCCCTGGCGCAGGCGAAGGGGCTCGAAATCCAGATCCGGCCCGGGCTGATTGAACTGGATTACGGCGCCTGGAAGGGCCGCACCTTCAAACAGCTCCAGCGCACTAACTTGTGGAAACAATTGCGCAGCGACCCAACCGACGTACGCTTCCCGGAGGGAGAATCGATCTGCGAGGCCCAGGAGCGGGCTCGCCTTGAACTGGAAGATATCGCCGCCGCCCACGAAGAGCATGACCTGGTGGCCTGCGTCAGTCATGGGGACATCATCCGCCTGTTGACTGCCTATTACCTGGACATGCCGCTCAAGGCGTATCAGAAGCTGACCGTTTTTACCGCCTCCATCACGGTCCTGGCCTTCGACAAAGACCACCGCGCCCAACTGCTCCACCTCAACCAGGTCAGCGGGTTCAACATTAAGCCGCCCGAAAAGAAAAAGAAATAATTTTGGTTGCCAACTTCACCCATCTACGCTAAACTTTCTGATAATGGATGCAGAGCGAACAACTTACATCGGAATTGACCCCGGCGATTTCCGCCATCCTTTCACGTTTGCCGTACTGGACGGCGAGCGGATGCTGGTGGCCCTGGGCCACGGGCACCTGCGCGATGTGATGGCCTACGTCGGCGGCAGGGCCACGGCGACGGTGGCCCTTAGCGGGCCGCTGCGTTACAACTTGGGCCTGATCGTGCAAGAAGCCGTGCGCAGCGGCCTCGACCCGGCGCCGCGTATCGGCGAATCGACCGACCTGCGCGTGGCCGAATACCTGCTGATGGCCCGCGGCGCCCCGGTCACCCAGACCCCGTCGAACGCCTATTACTGCCCGCGCTCGATTCAGCGCTCGGTTGAATTGAGCCAGTGCCTGTGGGAGATCGGCTACGTTTCCTTCCCGGCCGGCGAAGCCCCACGCCAGGCGTTGGAGGCCCAGGCCGAGACGTGTTTCTGGTCGCTGCTGGGGCTGGCGCCTTTCCAGGCCGAATCGCTGGAAGGCCGCCTGCAGCGGCAGTTGGTTCTGTTTGAGGAGAAGCTGCCGGTGCCCGATCCGATGGACTTCTTCGAAGAAGTGACCCGGTTTAAACTTTTGAAGGGGGTTTTGCCGGTTAAGGATATATTCGAGCCCGCCGAACTGAACGCGCTGGTGGCGGCCTACACGGCCTGGCTGACCGTGCGAAAACCGGAGCGGGTGGAACGCGTGGGTTTGGCCGAAGAGGGTGAAATCTGGCTACCCCTCAAACGCGAAATTGACGGCCGGAAAGAATAATTTGGGGGTCGGAAGCCGTAAAGGCGAAGCAACCGGAAGTTATTC
>DBMK01000230.1 GCA_002298885.1 Anaerolineaceae bacterium UBA700 | reverse complement strand
CCTTGGCCGACTTGAATTTTGGGCAGCCTGGGGGTTTTCAACCCCCGGCGTCTCAGGTGGATAAACCGCTAAAGTTGCGGTAATATATTATTAACGTTCATCAGGGGGGAGAAAATCACTTTAATCTTCTGAACATAAAAAGATAACAGCCGGAATTTCCTCGGCTGTTATCAATGACTTGTGATCTTATAACGGGCATTGTAAATCGTATTTTTCTCGTTTACGATCCTTAATTTTCAGAACCTAAAATAAAATCTACACGTCCAGATTTCTCACGTCCTTCGCATGCGTCTGGATGAACCGGTTGCGCGGGGGGACGGCTTCGCCCATGAGCATGTCGAAGGTGCGGTCGGCTTCGGCGGCGTCTTCGACAGTGACCAGCAGCAGGGTGCGGTTCTCGGGGTTCATGGTGGTCTCCCAGAGCTGCTCGGGGTTCATTTCGCCAAGACCCTTGTAGCGCTGCAGGTTGATCTTATCCGGGTTGGCTCCCAGTTCCTTGATGAATTTATCCTTCTCCTCGTCGCCAAAGGCGTAGCGCACCTGGTTCTTGTAGGCGATGCGGTAGAGCGGCGGCTGGGCGATGTACAGGTGCCCGTCATCGATCAACTTGCCCATGTAGCGGAAGAAGAAGGTCAGCAGCAAGGTGCGGATGTGGCTGCCGTCGACGTCGGCATCGGTCATGATGATCACCCGCCCATAGCGCAGGCCGGCGATGTCGAAGTTATCGCCGACGCCGGTGCCCAGGGCGGATATGAGCGCTTTGACCTCGTTGTTGCCCAGGATCTTGTCCAGTCGGGCGCGCTCGGTGTTGAGGATCTTGCCGCGCAGGGGCAGGATGGCCTGGAAATGGCGGTCGCGGCCCTGCTTGGCCGAACCGCCTGCGCTCTCGCCCTCGACGATGTACATCTCGGTCTTGTTGCTGTCGCGCTCGGAGCAGTCCGCCAGCTTGCCCGGCAGAGTCAGGCTCTCTAATGCAGACTTGCGGATGACCAGGTCGCGCGCCTTGCGGGCGGCATCGCGGGCGCGGGCTGAGGTGAGGCACTTGGAGACGATGGCCTTGGCCGCCTGCGGATTCTCCTCAAGGAAGTCCTGGAAGGCTTCGGCGGTGACCTGTGCAACATAGGTCTGCACCTCGGGATTCATCAGCTTGACCTTGGTCTGCGACTCGAACTGTGGGTCGGGGTGCTTGACGCTGACGATAGCGGTCATGCCCTCGCGGGTGTCGTCGCCGGTGAAGTTGGGGTCGGCGTCTTTTAGCAGGCTGTTCTTGCGGGCGTAATCGTTGATAACCCGGGTGGTGGCGGTGCGCAGGCCGGTCATGTGGGTGCCGCCGTCGATGGTGTTGATGGTGTTGGCGAACGAATAAACCGATTCGGCGTAGGCGTCAGTGTACTGCACGGCGACCTCGATGCCAATATTTTCGATCTCCTTTTCGACGTAAAAGACCGGGTGTAAAACGTCACGGTTGCGGTTCAGGTAGCGCACGAAGGAAACGATCCCGCCCTCGAAATAAAAGGTCATTTCGTGATGGCTGCGCTCGTCGACCAGACGGATCTGGACCTTGCGGGTGACGAAGGCCATCTCGCGGAAGCGGGCGACCAGCGTCTCAAATTTGTAATCCAGGTCGCCTTTGAAGATCTCTTTGTCGAAGCGGAAGGTGGTCTTGGTGCCGGTATAGCGGTGGTCGCTCTTGCCGATTTCCTTGACTTCATCCTGAGGGACGCCGCGCTCGTAGCGCTGGAAATAGAGCTTGCCGTCGCGCTTGACCTCCACCTCGCACCATTCCGATAGGGCATTCACGGCGGAGACGCCCACGCCGTGCAGGCCGCCGGAGACTTTGTAGCTGCCGCCGCCAAACTTGCCGCCGGCGTGCAGAACGGTCATGACAACCTCGAGCGCCGATTTCTTTTTCACCGGGTGAAGATCGACCGGGATGCCGCGGCCGTTATCCTCGACGGTTACGCTGCTGTCGGGATGGATGGTGACGTAGATGCGGTCGCAGGTGCCGGCCAGGGCCTCGTCGATGGAATTGTCAACGACCTCGTAAACCAGATGGTGGAGCGCCTTCAGGTCCGTGCCGCCCACGTACATGCCCGGGCGGCGGCGAACGGCCTCCAATCCTTCGAGGACCTGGATATCTTTTGCGGCGTAGGAGCTTGTAGTCGGTTGTGTCACTAAAGAACCCTCCAAAAATACCGTTGCGGTGAGAATTACACAGAAGCTTTCGGGGCTGCCTGGGCGCTGCGCTGCAGGTTTTCCTGCATCCAGCGCATGCCGTTGGCATAATAAATGAAGCTGGCGGCCAGCAGGCCGGAGGCGATGAACGCGTGACCGGCAACGCCGACCAGCGCCATCCAAGAATCCTCGGCCGGCATGCGCCAGAGGATGTTCATACCTTCGTTCAACAAGTAAGCCATCACTAAAAACATGCCGGTGCCCGGGAGGAAAAAGCGCACCAGGCGCACGCTGGTGGCGATCGAGAGCACGGTGTTCAGCTTGAACATGAAGATTCCGTGGGCTGAAAAGACCAGCGGCAGCAAGAACCAGATCAGCAGAAACCCGATCACCAGGATCACGATTTCGGCCAGGCCCTGGCTCAAGAAGATAAATATAGAAAGAATGATACTGACCGGCAGCGAGATGAGGACGGCCAGCAGCACCAGCAGGAGCGCCAGGAATACGCTCTGCTCGAACTGCCACACGCTTAGGCGGATCGAAAACGGTTTCTTCACGCCGATGCTGGCGTTCGAAACAGAATTGAAGAACAGGCTGCCGAGCAGCGTCCCGGCCAGGAAGACCAGGATGAAGGTGAGCAAAGCGCTGAGCATGCTCGGCAACTCGACGATCGAGGCGTTGCCGGCCGGCGTTTGCAGGCCGCCAGAGTTCGCCAGCAGGCTGGGAACCCCGACCGGCCAGGTGCGCAGGCCGCCTAACAAGTTGATCTGATCCAACAGGCTCTGGATGAAATCCTTGATGGTCTTCAGCAGTTCCTGACTGTCGAGCATGCCGCTTTTGGCCAGGTAATCCATGAAACTGGCCGATAACGGCTCGAATAAGGTCCGGATACGCACGTGCGGACCCAGCCAGACGAGCAGATCGAGCAGCAGCGGGAACAGGATGAGATAGGCGTGAGCTGCAACAGCATTAAACCCTGCCACAACCGAGGCTATAAGGCGCGGCGGGGTGACATTCACAGCGTTGGTTTTCGTTTCCATACAAACTATAATTTTACCACTCTAATGGACGATCAGAATGAATTCTGCCTTGCGCTCGCCGACCTGTTGGAGGACTTCGCCGATGGGTCCGCGATAGATCTTCTCGCCTGGCAGGGTGAGGTCGGCGGCGACGGTCACCGGGTGGCTTTTGCCGAAGGCGCCGGCGACATCCTTGAGCAGGGCGGATAGCCGGTAGGGCGTGTCCATCAGGATCACCGGCATGCGCAGGGCACGCAGGCGGGTGAGCTCGCGCTTGCGTTCCTCGGGCTGGCGCGGCAGGAAACCGGCAAAAACGAAGCGCTCAGGCTTGAAATCGAGGACCGAGAGGGCCGCCATGAGGGAGGAAGGCCCGGGGACCGGCACGATTGGGACACCCATTTCGGAGGCCTGCCGGATCAGATAGGCGCCCGGGTCGGAGAATACCGGCGTGCCGCAATCGGAGATCAAGGCCAGATTATCGCCGTTCAAGACCATGCGCCGAACCAGGTCGGGGACGCGCTCGGCCTCGTTGTGTTCGTTGAGGGCGATCAGCTCGCCGGGGGGTATGCCGAGCTTTTTAAGCAGAGTGGCGCCCAGGCGCAGCTCCTCGCAAATGACCGCATTGCAGGTACGCAAGATCTCGACGGCGCGCAGGGTGATGTCAGCAGGGTTGCCGATGGGGGTTGCGACAATGTAAAGCTGTCCGGATTTGGTCATTCTTTTACCATTGCATGCGAGCGGAGGTAATTCCAGACCAGCCCACGCTGAGGGGAGAAGAAAAAGGCGAGCAGGAAGATCAGGGTGGCGGTGAGGACGATGGCCGCGCCGGAGGCGATGTTGAGGTAATAGCTGGCGTACAGGCCGACCAGGCTGGATGTGGCTCCGAAAACGGCGGACAGCGCCATCATCGCCGGGAGGCGCCGGGTGAGCAGGTAGGCCGCGGCGCCGGGGGTAACCAGCATGGCCGCCACCAGGCCGATGCCGACGGTCTGCATCGAGATGACGATGGTCAGGGCCAGCAAAATAAGCAGGGCACTGCGCAACAGGCCGGCAGGCAGGCGCAGCGTCTGGGCCAGGATGGGGTCGAAGGAAATGATCATGAACGGGCGGTAAAAAATGACCAGCAGGGCCAGGACGAGCAGCGAAAGGACAATAACGATAATCATGTCGGAAGGGCTGACGCCCAGCAGGTTGCCGAAGAGGATGTGGCTGAGGTCGACGGCGTAGGTGCGGATGGTGCTGATGAGCGCTACCCCCAGGGAGAGGGCGGCGGCAAACAGGATACCGATGGCGGTATCCTCTTTGATCACCCCGCCGCGTGAGATGAAGGCGATGCCCAGAGCCACCACGATGGCTGCGACCAGGGCGCCGACCAGTAAATTACCCCCGAAAAGGTAGGCCACAGCCACCCCAGGCAGGATGGCATGCGCCAGGGCGTCGCCCAGGAAGGCCATCGAGCGCAGCACCACGTAACAGCCGATCACGGCACACAGGATGCCAACGAAAACGGCAACTACCAGGCCGCGCTGCATAAAAGCGTAACTGAAAGGTTGGGTCAACCAATCCAGGATCACAGCTCCTCCCGGGTTTCTTCTTCTCCACCGCAGCATTGGTCAACGATCATGGCGTTATCCATGAACATGACCTGGGTCTTGAAGGCCTGGCCGACATTCTCCGGGGTGAAAACATCGTGCGGCTTGCCGTAGGCGATCAGGCGGTGGTTGAGCAGGAGGACGTAGTCGAAGCGCTGGGCGGCCATG
Source organism: Anaerolineaceae bacterium UBA700 (assembly GCA_002298885.1). The sequence goes on along the minus strand of DBMK01000230.1, from coordinate 4,102 downwards.
TTCAGGTCATGGGTCGATACGAGTACGGTTACTTTTTGGTCGCGAAGTTGGTCGAGCAGACTCAAGGTGACTTCCTGGGTGGTGACATCGACCCCTGTAAAAGGTTCATCCATCAACAAGATGTGTGGTTCCTGGGCCAGGGCGCGCGCCAGAAAGGCGCGCTGCTGCTGGCCGCCGGAGAGCTCGCCGATAGTGCGTTTTGCCAGGTCCGCAATACCCATTTGCTGCAGGCATTGGCGGACCACCTGGCGGTCGAGGGGGGTTGGGCGGCCGAACCAGCCGAATTTCCCGAAGCGGCCCATCATGACCACGTCCTCCACGGTGACCGGGAAACGCCAATCGACCTCCTCGCGCTGGGGGATGTAGGCCACGCAGTCGTCGTGATTGCCGAGGCTCAGGCCGTGGATGCGGATCTGGCCCTGGCGCACAGGGAGCAAGCCGACCAGGGCTTTGAAGAGGGTCGATTTACCGGCTCCGTTGGGGCCTACCACCGCCACGCGCGCCCCATGCTGGACCTCGAAGCTGATGTCCTGCAGGATGGGATGAGAATTGTAGGCGATGGTGACGTTTTCCAGCTCCAGGCGGGCTGGGGAATCGTTCGAAACTGGCTTCTTCATATTTAACATTTTACTTCAATCTCAATCCTGTACCGTCTCAATCGATAAATTTTGTGCTATAGTTGCGGTAATGTCTCGTCTGACCCGCACAAGCCTCATGCTGGCGGTTTTCCTGCTGGTAGATAAGGGGCTGGCGCTGCTGCGCCAGGTGATCATCGCCCAACAATTCAAATTCTCGGGGGCGTTGGATGCGTTTAACGTCGCCAACAACATCCCGGACCTTCTATTTGCCCTGATCTCGGGCGGGGCGCTGGCGATGGCCTTCATCCCCGTGCTGACCGAAGTGCTGACCAATAAAGGGCGGCAGGAATCGTGGGACCTCTTTTCCAGGATTGCCAACCTGGCCTTTGTGGTGACCGCAGCAATCGCCATCGTTGTGGCAGTGCTGGCGGACCCGCTGGTACGCTCGCGGGTGGGGATCGCCCCGGGGTTCGACGAAGCCCAAAAGCAAACCGTGGTCACTTTGATGCGCCTTAACCTGATCGCCACGCTGATCTTTTCGATCAGCGGGCTGATCATGGCCGGCTTGCAGGCGAATAAACATTTCTTCCTGCCCGCCCTGGCGCCGATATTGTACAATGTGGGCCAGATCTTTGGCGCAATCATCCTGGCGCCGAGCGAAGGGTACGTCATCCTGGGGATTCGACTGCCGGCTTTGGGGTTGGGCGTTCACGGCCTGGTGTATGGGGTTATCCTGGGGGCGGTGCTGCACCTGGCGATTCAAATTCCGGGCCTGGCGCGATATCAATTCCACTGGCTGCCCAGGATCGATCTCAACCATCCCCTGGTGCGCAAGGTATTGGTCATCATGGGCCCGCGGCTGGTGACGATGCTGTTCATCCAGCTCACTTTTATCTGGCGCGACCACCTGGCATCCTACCTGCCGACCGGCTCGGTCTCAGCGCTGACCTACGGCTGGATGATCATGCAGGTGCCAGAGACGGTAATCGGCACGGCGATCGGCATTGCGATCCTGCCCACGATCTCCGAGTTGGTGGCGCGCGGCGCCTGGGATGAGTTCAAGGCATCCATCGAGCGCGCCGTGCGCGTGCTTGTGGCGCTGACCATCCCGGTGGCGGTAGTGCTGATCTTAGGGCTGCGCCCCTTGTTAGCGCTGGCCTTCAAGTTGGATGCTGCCAGCACCGACCTGTTATTGTGGACCAGCCGGGGCTTCCTGGTTGGCCTGACCGGGCAATGCCTGATGGAAATTGCGGTACGCTCGTTCTACTCGCGCCAGGAGCCGATCCCGCCGCTGTTCACGGCAGGGATCAACCTGGGGGTCTACATGCTGCTGAGCAGTCTGCTTTACCAGCCGATCGGGGCGCCCGGGATCGGATTGACCGATGCCATCGCCTTCACGTCGCAGTCGCTGCTGCTGCTCTTCTTGCTGAACCGCAGACTCACTTCGAAAGTGACGCCATGGGGCTCGTTGTTCCGGGCGCTGGCGGCTGGGGCAGCCGCCGGGATCATGGCCTGGTTGGTGATTTCTATTTCCGGCGAGAGGCTGGCCGGACTTTTAGGTTCTTTGGCGGGGATGGCCGTAGGGACTGCAGCGGCGGTGCCCATCGTGTGGCGGGAATTGAGGGTTCTGGCCCGTTTGTAAATCTCAATTTTCAAAGTGGTATAATAACGACTATGTCCAGTCCGAACATCGAAGATACTCTTCCAACGCGCCCCGATTCTCCCGAGCCTTCTGCACCTAGCGATTCCCAGCCGGTGCCGGAAAAGACACCGGAAAATACGCCGGAAAATACGCCGGTGAAGAAGCTGCGCAAAATCTACGTCATTATTTTGGGAATCGTGCTCATCATCGTATTCGCCGGAGTTGGCGCCTGGATCGGTCTTTTATCCGGCCGAAATGCTACCGCTCAATACCAGCAGAACCAACAGAATCAGAAAGCAGTCGATGCCGCCACCCAGTTCCAGCTTGCATTGCAGGACCAGGGCGACGGTAAGCTGGATATTGCCCAGAAACGCCTCGAGTACGTGATCAGCCTGGATTCGAATTTCCCCGGGGCGACCCAAAAACTGGCCGAGGTGATGATGGCCATCCAGGCGTCACTTGTGCCTACCATAACGCCAACCCCGACCCTGACGCCGACCCCAGACACGCGGGGCGAGCAGGAAATGTACGCCCAAATCGTCCAATTAATCAACAATTCCAAATGGTCCGACGCAATCGACACGATTAGCGCCATCCGAAAAAAGAACCTCGGCTACCGGACAGTGGATGTCGATGGGATGTATTACCTGGCGCTGCGCGGCCTGGGGATCAACAAGATCGGCGCGGGCGACCTGGAGGGCGGAATCTACATGCTGACCCTGGCGGAACGCTTTGGCCCGCTGGATACGCTGGCTGCCGGCTACCGAACCTGGGCGCGTTATTATCTGAACGGTGCCAGCTTCTGGAAGATCGATTGGCTGAAGGTGATCAATTATTTCAGCGAGGTGGTACCGGCAACGCCCAACCTGCGGGATGGCTCGGGGATGACTGCCAGCGAGCGCTACCGCATTGCCTTGTACCAGTACGCCGAACAACTCATGAAAGACGACCCTTGCAAGGCCAAGCAGTATTTCGACCAATCTCTGAAGATCGGGAACGACCCAACCGTCGTTCCAATTGCCACCCAGGCCGCAAATCAATGCCAGCCGCCGACCAACACACCACAGCCGTCTACGAAGACAGCAACGGCCACTAAAACCGTAGCCGGAACGATAACGCCGGGTGTGCCAACTGACACGGTTGCCCCAACTAAGGAAGGCGCCACCAATACGCCCGTCCCGCCGACGACCAATCCACCGACAAGTACGCCTACGCCACCCGCGCCGCAGGCGACTGAAACCCCGACCCCAACTCCACCTCCACCGGCAACTTCAACCCATACGCCGGCGCCTACGGAGACCAAAACGCCTTGAACCTTGCGGATAGCCTGGGATTAACCATCGCCTATTGGATGCACATCCTGGCTACCGTTATCTGGATAGGTGGTTTAGCGTCCCTGTCGCTTTTCGTGCTGCCGGCGGCCAAACGCAGCATGTTGCCGGAACAATATCCGGTTTTTCTGTCTTCCATGCAGACGCGCATCCAACAGATTGGTTGGTTCTGCCTGATCGTGCTAATTTTTACCGGCATGTTCCAGATGATTTCGCATCCGAACTACCAGGGTTTCCTGGTGATCTCCACCCCCTGGGCGGAGGCGATCCTGCTGAAACACCTGACGGTCGGTGTGATGCTGGCCCTTTCGGCGTACATTACGTGGGGAGTGATGCCTGCCCTGCAGCGCATGGCCTTCCGGCAGGCGATGGGAAAACCGGGCGATCCGGCCATTGCCGAGAAGCTGGTCGAACGCGAGACTTTCCTGCTGCGGCTCAACCTCTTTCTGGCGATTATCGTCTTATTACTTACTGCCTGGGCCAGGACTTCATAAGAAGATGAGCGGCGAAGCCGCTCACCTTCTTAGAATTAAGTACTTTATAGATTTTTG